>NVSR01000002.1 GCA_002401295.1 SAR324 cluster bacterium
GGAACCAACTGTAATATCCCGCCAAAAGGAGCCTTGAAACGGCAGTTTCCGGTATGTCCTCTCTATCTTGAAAAAAACTCGTTCCCCAAACCAAAACTCGATTACGAAATAAGTGATCTTGCACTCCAATTGATTGCGGAGGTAATTTTGACCAATAGGTAATCGCGTTTTTCCATTGATTACGGGCCTCCATTTGAAGAGCAATCAAAGTGTTGAGGGTATTTTGGACTTTGGGCTGCAGGGACGGGTTGATATTGGAGGTATGAGGAGCCGCAATCTTATGGGGGAGGGACTGCGCCAATAGAAGATTATTTTGGCCGAGCAGCAGAAGCATCAAACATTGAACCACTACTCCTGCAAGTTGTTTTTTATCCCTCATCCTAGGTGACTGGGCAGTCGAAGATTATCTGAATTTAACCAGAAAGGCACCACGGAAGGGCTTCGATTGCCTCAACTCCATGAGTACTTTTTTGGCCTCACCCCGACCATTATAAGGTCCGGCATAAATTTTTGTTGTTTCGTAACTTTTACGTACATGTTCCATATTAAAGACTAATATTTTCTGCGGAAAAAGTTTCTCCAAATGAAATTTTACTTTTTTAGCCCGATCCAGAGCAGTAAAGGTTCCCATCGTCACACGGTAGCCATTACTCTGAGAAAGAATCGAGGCGATACCAGCCTGCTTATTCTCTCGGTTGATTGTTTTCATAATATCATTGGCTTCCCGATAGTGATAAACCTGACGAGAGATGACTTCAATAAAATCATACTTATCACCACTATCCTTTTGATAAGCCGGTTCACCTTGCTCACGGATCAATTGCAAATAGTCTTCTTTGCATTTCGCAAAGGAGCAAGTTGCGATTTGAATCAAATACTTGCTGGGTGCTACCACTACGGGACGAGGTATCACTGCTACCGGTAGAGGTAACTGACGTACAGGGACTCGTCTCTGTGTCTCCTGTGGAAGTTCTTCCAATTGCAGTATATTTTCAGGGACTGCCATTTCCTCTTGTAGGAATTCCTCCTGTTGCTTCATGGGGTCCTCTTCATTCAGGAAGAAATACCAATAACCCCCTGCTGCTCCGAGCAAGGTCACAACAGCGGCAAGAATGATCGCGATTAACTTTTTCTTGGATTTTTTTTCGGTAGGTTTTGCCTCTTCAGCTGCAGCCGCAGGTGCAGGCGCCTCTGCAGGGGCAGATTCTGCTGCAGTGCTTTCCTCTGGCTCCTCATTTGCGTCCATCTCTTCGATAGATGAAAGGTCTTCAAAAAAGGAGTCCAACTCACTATCACTCTCATCCGAACCAAGGTCCATATCGCCCCCTAGCTCGTCATCCCCCATCATATCATCCAACTCACCGGCAAAATCATCCCCTGAGTCATCGCCCAGACCGAAGTCATCTCCTAGGTCAAAATCTTCATCATCACCCATTTTTCACCTGTGCATGTAGTTACTTTAAAATTCAGCCAGAATATCATGAGGTTGAATTTCAGGTCTCGCTGAAGGCTTGAGATAGTGAATACAAGCCTCGAAGGGTTAAATCATCAATCCTATGGTCTATGGTTGATGCAACCGGTTCGATAAACCTGGCGAGTCCTCCAGTGACGATTACTTGAATCGTTTCTCCCATTTCTTGAGATATTCTATTAATCATTGAATCAATCATTCCTGCATATCCAAATATAATGCCAGATTGCATGCATTCAATTGTATTTTTTCCTATAACCGAGGGTGGCACTACCAAATCAATGGCTGGTAGTTGTTCAGCCTGGGCTACGAGTGCATCGTAAGATAACTTGAGGCCTGGCGCAATGGCACCACCTAAGAAAATCCCCTCCCCTGACACAACATCAAAATTTGTCGCCGTGCCTAAGTCTACAACTACCAGCGCACAATGAAACTGCTGGTAGGCCTGGTAAGCATTCACGAGGCGATCGACACCGACTTTTTCAGGGTACTGCACATCCAAACGCAAGCCCGGTATATTTTTTGAGTTCACTAAGTGACAATCTTTTCCCGTCAACTCCAGAATTCCTTGCCTCAAAATAGGGCTCAGAGGAGGGACAACACTGGCGATGACTGTTTTTTCTAGCTCTCCCACAGAGAGTTTCAGGTTGGAAAAGCAATCATCTAAAAACAATAACCACTTTTCTTTTTCACAGTTAATATCTGTCGCTTTTCGAAATGTTTTCAGCAACTTTCCATGTTGGTAAAAACCGAACACTACATTTGTATTTCCGACATCAACAACTAAAATCACCCCATTATTTCGCATGAATAATTCCTTGAAGTACGCCTATCCATAAACTACAGAGTTTAAAATCCATGTTCCTTCAAAAAGGCATAAGTTACCTTTGAGTCTTTTGGTTTTTCTTGAAAAGGCAGGAGCCGTTCAATATAGCGAGCCACAATATCCGTTTCAATATGTACCCAATCCGCCCCATTCAACTCCCGCAAGGTCGTCCCCTGGAAAGTGTGAGGGATGATTGCTACTCTGAAACTGGTTTCTTTGAGGGAGGCTATAGTCAGGCTAATGCCATTGATGGTGACAGATCCCTTATGGACAAAGTATTGCTGAACTTTTGGGTCCACTGTAAATTCTATCTCATAGAAGCCTCCGATTTTTTCTATGGACAAGACTTGAGCCAGGCAGTCTGTATGACCTTGAACCAAGTGCCCTCCCAAACGATCTCCCATGCGTAGAGCCCTTTCCAAGTTCAGCTTCATACCCATGCGCTTTTTGCCCAATAAAGAGACAGTCAAGGTTTCATTCGATAGCTCTAATGCGATCTCCGTGCTGTTATACGCAACCACCGTCAAGCAAACACCATCCACGGCTACACTATCCCCAAGTTTCAAGTCATCTTGAATTTTATGGCAATTAATCGTCAGCCTTGATTGATTCGGACCAATCGGACTCAAACTTTTTAACTCACCAATTTCCTCTATGAGTCCCGTAAACATATTACTCCTAGGCGATTTTTTTGAAGGTCTATTGCAAATATCCGGTGATCAGTAAGTCGTCACCCATAGGTTTTACACTCTTAAACTTAAAATGAGGAACATCCGCCAAATGGCTTATCCCCAAATTACCACACCAAGCAGGTGCCTCTGGACTGGCAATCAATTTTCCCGAAAGAAATAAACAAAGTTGATCCACTAACCCCTCTTGCAGGAAGCTACCGACCAATTCAGCTCCCCCTTCTACCAGCAGCGAACAAATCCCCAAGGTGTATAATTCTTCCAAGGCCCACCGAACAGCAGGACGGGCTGTGGGTGCAACCAAGACCTTCACCCCCATAGATTGGAGGAATTGCAACTGTTTATCTTTGATTTCACAGCCAGCAACTACAATTCGTTGGGTTTCTTGATTCTGCAGGAAACTAGTTTCTTCTTGAATATTTCCTAAACTGGAGAAAGCAATCCTGATCGGTTGTCGCTGTCCCGGTTCGATACGGTTGGTTAATTGAGGATTATCTTTGAGCAACGTTTGGCTACCTACCACAATAGCCTGATGCCGGCTCCGCAATAAATGCCCATAAGCTCTAGCTTCGGCACCAGTGATCCATTGCGATTCTCCCGAAGGCATGGCGATTTTTCCATCCAGAGAAGTGGCAGCCTTCAGGGTCACATAAGGCAGGTGAGTCACAATATGCTTGTTGAACACCGGATTTAAGTCAATGCAATCCTGTTCACACAGACCGACCTTGACTTGAACTCCCTTTTCCCGCAACAAAGCAACACCTCGCCCTGCAACCAGAGGATTCGGGTCCAAACAACCAACCACCACCTGTTTCACCTGTTTTTGGAGCAATAACTCCGCACAGGGTGGAGTTTTTCCAAAGTGACTGCAGGGCTCCAAGGTTACATAAAGAGTCGCCTCTGGTGGCACTTGCTCAAAACCTTGCAAGGCCATCACTTCAGCATGGGCTTTACCCGGTTTTTGATGGAAGCCAGATGACAAAATATTTCCTTGGGGATCCGCTAACAGAGCTCCTACAATAGGATTTGGCTCTGTTTGATATTCAGCTTTCCGTGCTAGACGAATCGCCTCTTGCATTAACTCTTCTGGTATCACGGTTTCAAAGGGAAGGATCATTGATTGGGGGAGTATAAACTCAGAGACTTCAGAAGGCATGAGTGAATCGCCCATTTTTTTTTAAGCCGTAGGACCTAAACGTTGAATTCTTTCATCAGGATCCAATATTTTTGTAATTCTAGCACCAAATTTCTCATTCACCACTACCACTTCTCCTGTCGCAAACATTTGCCCATTCACAAAAATTTCCAATTCTTCGCCCACTAAGCGATGTAATTCGATCACAGAACCTTGACCCAATGAAAGCAAGTCACTGATAAACATTTTTGCGCGCCCTACCTCAAAAGTGATCGTCAGCTTAATATCCATCAAGAAGTCGAGATTGACTCCTTGCTCTACGGGCTTCCCTGTACTTTTTGCTACTGACTGTTCACTCTGTGCAACCTGTAAAGCAGAGGCAAAAGGATCAATTTCTGCGGCAGGTGCAGCCGGAGGTCCGCCGTCTTCCAAGGCTGCCATCGCTGCTTCAAAGGGATCTCCCGCCGACGGCTCTGCTTTCGGCTCGTCAGCAGCTCCATCCATTGCTGTCATAGCCGCTGCAAAGGGATCTGCCGCTGCCTCTTCTTTCTTGTCCTCTTGTACGGTATCCAAAGCAGCCATAGCCGCTTCAAAGGGATCTACGTCCTCAGCCATTTTATTTTCTCATCACTGCTGATGGAGCTGCCTCTTTGTATACTACAGGATATCGTTCCACACAGTTCATTTGTTTTACAATTTTTACTCTCCTGCGAGCATTTCGCTGCCGTTGCTTAGCAGTACGTACACAAAGAAAGACATTTCCATCCACTTTTTTGACAATACAAGAGTACTTGGAAGCCCGACACTTTTCCGGCAAAACCAGCTTTCTTTTAGCGGCCCAAGCCTCTCCGGTAACAGAACTTATGAATAATATCCCCAACAAGGGAAGCATCTTATAAGTAGCTTTCATGAATAAACGGCAACGGATACAAAAAAAATTCATCCTAGAAGGGAAGCACATTCTGCGCCAATCGCATAAAATGTGCTTTTAGTAACTATGATTTTATCATACCCGCTCGAACGAATCGAGCAGGATTTAGGGCTTTCTAGAGGGATTTAAAGAAGTCATTCCCCTTATCATCGACAATGATGAAGGCTGGGAAATCTTTTACAGTAATCATATAGATAGCTTCCATACCTAGTTCCGGATATTCCACCAACTCCACATTTGTGATGCAGTCCTTACCCAAAACAGCTGCAGCTCCACCAATCGACCCCAAGTAGAATCCACCAAACTCTTTACAAGCATCCGTTACTTGCTGGGAGCGATTTCCCTTAGCAAGCATGACGTAAGAGCCTCCCGCTTCTTGAAAGGAAGCCACATAAGAATCCATCCGACCGGCTGTAGTGGGCCCGAAAGATCCCGAGGCATAACCTTCAGGTGTTTTGGCAGGACCGGCATAATAAACAACATGCTCCTTAAAATAGTCCGGCAAGGCTTCGCCCTTATCCAATCTTTCCTGAAGTTTGGCATGAGCGATATCACGGGCTACAATGATTTTCCCACTGAGCATCAATCTGGTTTTGATTGGATAGCTGGACAAGGTCTCTCGTAGCTTTGTCATCCCCATGTTTAGATCAACATTAACCACTTCATCACTGGAAGCAGCTACTTTGACAGGAAGGTATTGAGCGGGATTCTTTTCTAATTTTTCCAGGAAGAGACCATCTTTAGTGATCTTTGCTTTAACATTCCTGTCAGCACTACAACTCACTCCAATAGCGACCGGGCAGGAGGCTCCATGCCTTGGCAAACGTACGATACGAACATCATGACAGAAATATTTCCCACCAAACTGGGCTCCCAAACCCATTTCCTGAGTTATTTTTAGGACTTGTGCCTCTAGCTCCAAATCTCTAAACGCCTGGCCCAAGTCGTTCCCTTCAGTAGGCAGGTTATCCAAATATTTTGTGGAAGCTAATTTAACTGTCTTGAGTGTGGACTCCGCGGAAGTTCCTCCGATCACGATAGCCAGGTGATAAGGAGGGCAGGCTGCTGTTCCCAAACTCGCGATCTTTTCTTTCAGGAAGGGTAAAAGAGTTTTCGGGTTCAACAAAGCTTTTGTTTCCTGGTAAAGATAGGTCTTATTGGCAGACCCACCACCTTTAGCCATGAACAAGAATTTGTAAGCATCCCCTTCAGTGGAATAAATATCCACTTGAGCAGGAAGGTTATTTCCTGTATTTTTCTCATCATACATAGTCAAGGGAGCCACTTGGGAGTACCTAAGGTTAGCTTCCAAATAAGTCTCTGCGATACCCAGGCTAAGAGCTTCCGCATCATTACTACCAGTAAAGACGCTCTCTCCTTTTTTCCCCATGACAATTGCCGTCCCTGTGTCTTGACAGCTGGGATATTCATTTTCAGCAGCGATTATTGCATTTTCAATTAGATTAGTCGCTACATAAACATCATTGGTAGAGGCTTCCGGGTCCTCAATGATTGTTTTCAAACATTCCAAATGAGCGGGGCGTAGCAGATGAGAAACATCTTTCATCGCCGTTTTAGCCAGAAAAGTTAAGCCTTCAGGCTCAACGGTTAAAACGGTCCTCCCATTGATTGTCGTCGTTGAAACATAATCACTGCTGATTTTACGATACTCTGTTAAATCTTCCCCAAGGACAAACGTATCTTGATACCTGATTTCAGCCATTAATAATCCTTCAATTTAAATAATAAGGTAAGTTTCAAAGAAAAAACGATGGGATTCCAGTACTTTTCATCCCCCTACTGCTTGCTCGTCTGCCCAACCCTTACATGAAAACACGATGATGTCATCTGCTTTTGGCTTTCACGAATAACTATTAAAGAACAAGGCGCTGATAGCTTTATCTCTTTAAGGTAAGAGTATAAAAATAAGCAATCAATCTACTCCTGTTATTCTTACTTTATAACAACGGACTTTGCATTCACTACCTTGCTTACTAACAATAGTATTTCTAAGGGGTAAGAAAATAACATCATTTTAGGGGCTTCTTCCAGTGACACAGAATCATTTTTTTTATTTTGTATTGAACAATTTCAAGCTACTGTCAAATAGGGTATCTGTTTTTACCAAGTGTTTTACCCAGTTTTGACCAGCAACTTTGTTTACAAAAATTGGACTATTAATATACTTCTAAACTATCAATTAGGTTTTCAAAGGAAAATCATTGGCAAAGGGTACCACTGCTACAAGCTTTCTGCTTTAACTATGCTCTGTGAAATAGAATTAGCTAAAAAAGGGAAGCGAATCACTGAGCTTCGGCAGTAAAAAACATTTATCAGGTTTTTCCGATTTTCTTGGGATTTTTTTTATTTCACATTTTATTTTTTAGGAGAAAGTAATGGGCGTCTCCGGTTTATATGAAAGACATCTAACCAATGCATTGAACAGCCAGGAAGTTACTCATTTTTTTATGGAATGCGGTAAACTGGTCACTTTTTCAAAAGGAACGGCACTTTATGCACCAGGTGAAGTGTCTGATAAGATTTTCTGTGTCAACCACGGTGAGATCAAGATTTCTCGTTCCACCAATGATGGCAAAGAAATTATCCTGGATTTACTAGGTCCGGGCGCTGTCTTTGGAGAAGTAGAAACAATTAGCAATATTAATCGTAAAAACACTGCGATTGCTAAAAAGGATACCATCCTGCACTGCGTATCCAAGGCCACACTCGAAGAAAGGATGAATCAAGATCCTCGTATCGCCTTGTGGATTGTCAACAAAGTCAGTCAGAAGCAAATTAAGACGGAAAATTTGCTGGAAAATTTACTCTTCAAGAGTGCTAATGCCAAGGTTGCGAATGTATTACTAGATCTGGCCCGCACTCATGGTGTAAAAAATGATCGAGGAACTTTGATTGATTACCTGATCACTCATCAAGAGATCGGGAATACAATCGCCACAACCCGAGAAACCGTCAGTTATGCCTTTATGGAATTTCGGCAGATGGGTTTGATCGATACAGTCAAAAGAAGAACCATCATTCTAGATCAAGAGGCTTTGGAAGAAGTCGCCGCTGATTAGTGATGCTTAAAAGGGGGTCAGGTATTTTTCTATAACTGCCTAGCCCTCTTTCCCCAAAGATACAACCAAAAATGCCTCTATAAAACTCCTTACCCTCCGTAGAATCCAAGTTTTCAGTACTGCTCGCCCACCTTGGCGGCCCTCCCCTTTCAGGCAACTATTTTTACCTTTAATGTGCCTCACTTCTTCAAAAAAAAACCCATAAAAACAAGCACCTTTATCTTCCCCCTGCAAACAGGATGCATTCAGTCCTTGACAATTTTTAACCAAGAGGTAATTACTCCTGTACAGCAACCCAGAGTCTTTTACTCCTGGTTTGAAATTTAATAAAATTCTATTGAAACAAGCACGACCCTAAACATGGAATGAAAATCACACGTGAAACGGACCATGCGATGAAATGTATCTTGTACCTATCGCGACAGTCTGTTCGATTTATTCCGGTCGCTGATATTGCTGAACAGAATTCTATCCCCCGTTCCTTTTTAGCCAAAATTCTACAGAAACTAACCAAAATAGGCATTGTAGAGTCTCAGCAAGGAAATTCTGGTGGATTCAGATTATGCCGTCCTCCTGAAGACATTAACCTGTATGAAATTTTCACGGCAATCCAGGGGCCGATGGTCGTCAATGAATGTGTAATGGATCAGAAATTTTGTAACCGTATCAATTTTTGCTCAGTTCACCCTATTTGGGTTGAACTTAAACAAGAAATAGAGCAAAAACTAAAAGCTGTTAATTTTCTGAGCCTCAGTCAAAACGAGCAACCCTGCGCTCCAGCACTATAAGTTACGTGACCCTATTTCCTGATTTTGTATTATGCTAATGAGTTCTAGTGAAACAATAAGCCATGCAGCCAAGGGAATTTCCTGTTCCCATTGTGGAGAAGACTGCAATGAGCAGATTATTTCAGTAGGCCAGCAAATTTTCTGCTGTCAAGGATGTCAGTTGGTTCATGAGCTTTTACATCAAAATAATCTAGGAAACTATTATACCTATGAAAAAAATCCAGGATTAACGGTTCAGCGTCGTCATAAGAATCACTTCGCTTATTTGGATCAAGAAAGTGTGCAACAGCAGCTGCTGGATTTTTCCGATGGTAGCATTGCTAAAATTACGCTCACCATTCCTCAAATCCATTGTAGTTCCTGCATTTGGTTATTAGAGAACCTCTTCAAACTACGCCCAGAAATATCACAGACAAGGGTTAACTTTTTAAAAAAGGAACTCTCCTTAACTTACCACTCCGAGGAGATCTCATTACGGGAAGTCATCGAATTACTGGCAACTTTAGGTTATGAACCGAGATTACTCCTGGATAGCCAAGGCAGAGACCAAACTATTTCAGTGAAGCAAGCAAAGCCCTACGCCAAGTTGGGTATAGCAGGATTCTGCTATGGGAATATCATGTTTCTTAGTTTTCCTGAGTATTTTTCCTTTGGGAAGAGTGTGACGCCTGATTTACTGCGGCTCTTTGAAGTACTCAATCTTTTGTTTTCTTTACCTCTGTTTTTCTACTGTAGTTCCGAATATTTCAAGGGAGCTATTCAAGGATTCAAACAAAAGATCATCAACATCAATGTTCCTATCGCTCTTGGTATTATTACCTTATTTGTGAGAAGTACCGTTGATGTTTTTGCTCAGACAGGGTCTGGATATTTTGATTCTCTGGCGGGATTGATTTTTCTTTTACTCATAGGGAAGTTTTTTCAACAAAAAACCTTCGACTCTTTATCTTTCAGCAGGGATTACCAATCTTACTTTCCTCTCTCCATTACCAAGATTCAAGAGGCAGGAGAAACGACAGTACCAGTGAAAGAACTCAAGAAAGATGATCGGGTAGTCATTCGCAATCAAGAATTGATTCCCACTGACTCTAGTTTACTTTCTGAACAATGCGAAATTGATTATAGTTTTGTGACCGGTGAATCCACCCCGGTCTTGAAAAAACGAGGGGAACTCATTTATGCCGGGGGACGTTTGATTGGCGCTTCCATCAAACTGAAGGTTTTGAAAGAGGTTTCCCAAAGCTACCTGACTAATCTTTGGAACAATGAGATTTTTCATAAACAACAGCATGCTAGCTTAACGACACTCAGCAACCAAATCAGCAAATATTTTACCCCTATTGTCATTCTCTTAGCAATAGGAGCGGGAGTTTATTGGTTACAAGAGGATTGGCACATTGCAGCAAATGTTTTTTCATCCATCCTGATCATTGCCTGTCCTTGTGCTTTAGCCTTGTCCACCCCCTTCACCCTGGGCTCTACGTTGCGTGTCTTTGGCAGGAACCAATTGTACCTAAAAGACGCTGCTGTCATTGAGGAGTTAGCAGCGATTGATACTATTGTTTTCGATAAGACGGGGACCCTCACCCACTCGGGTTCCTCAAAGATCAAATTTTACGGGGAGCATTCACAGTATGAGCAATCATTAGTTAAATCATTGACTAAACACTCTACTCATCCATTAAGTCAGAGTATCTTTCACAGTATTCAAGCAGAGCAGCAACTCACACAAAATTACCAAGAAATTACAGGTCGCGGCATCCGTGGTGAAATTGATGGGCATGAAGTGATATTGGGAAGCCTTTCGTGGTTAAAATCCCAAGAGATTCATGATCAGCAAGGTGAATCGAAAGTAACAAAAAACTTTGACACAACCCAGGTTTATTTGGCCATTGATGGAAATCTACGGGGCTACTTTGGTTTAAAAAACATTTATCGCAAGGGAATGGTACAAGTTCTTCAACAGTTGAAGAAGGGCTTCCAGTTATTTTTACTCTCCGGTGACAACAACCGAGAGGAGAGTCAATTACTGCCACTCTTTCAGAAGGCCAACTCCTTATTTTTCAACCAATCGCCGGAAGATAAATTACATTTCATCCGTGAACTGGAAGAAAAAGGTAAAAAAACTATGATGCTAGGTGATGGTCTGAATGATGCGGGTGCCTTAAAAAGCAGTAGTGTCGGCATTGCCGTCACCGAAGACATTTCCGCGTTTTCTCCTGCTTGCGACGGAATTTTAGGGAGTGATGGGTTCAATAAATTAAATCGATTCATTCAGCTGGCTAAAATATCTCGTCACATCATTATATTAAGCTTTATCATTTCACTACTTTACAACTTAGTGGGGATTAGTTTTGCCGTACAAGGCTTACTCTCTCCACTTGTGTCCGCGATTCTGATGCCTCTTAGTTCCATTACAGTTGCCCTGTTTGCAACAGGGGGGATCTACATCGCAGCAAAAAGACTGGAGCTTTAAGCATGTCCGTAATGTATCTAATGATTTTTGTTAGCTTTTTAATTGCCCTCGGTTTTCTGGGAGCTTTTTTATGGGCAGTCAAATCCGGTCAATTTGAAGACACTTATACACCCGCTATTCGAATTCTCTTTGATGATGATGAAGAAATTCGATAGTTTTTTACCTTTTTTTCACAGGACGATCGTTACCTGTCAACGATTGTATTTTTAATCCACAGGAGGGGAGATTATGAGTAATCACCATCAAGGAAAGGTTGAGACTTTTGCATACGATAATCGTATTGTAAGTCAATTTGCCTTTGCCACAATGCTGTGGGGTATCGTTGGTTTTCTAGTCGGTGTTATAATTGCGTTTCAGCTTTATATGCCTTCTTTGAACCTGGGAATATCCTTCACCAGTTTCGGACGTTTGCGTCCTTTGCACACCAATGCCGTTATTTTTGCCTTTGTGGGTAACGGTATGTTTATGGCTATTTATTACTCCTTACAGCGCTTGTGTAAGGCGAGGATGTTCAGTGATACCCTAAGTAAAATTCACTTTTGGGGTTGGCAATTAATGATTGTTTCCGCTGCTGTAACTCTACTGGCCGGTTATACTACCAGTAAAGAGTACGCTGAGCTGGAATGGCCCATCGATATCCTGATCACTGTGATTTGGGTTGTCTTTGGCGTTAACATGATCGGTACGATTGTTAAGCGAAGAGAACGCCATATGTATGTGGCGATCTGGTTTTATCTAGCCACTTTCTTTGCCGTAGCTTTACTGCACATCGTTAACTCTGCTGAGGTCCCTGTCAGCTTTATGAAGAGTTACCCTGTCTATGCAGGTGTACAAGATGCGATGGTGCAATGGTGGTATGGCCATAATGCGGTGGCCTTTTTCTTGACCACACCTTATTTGGGCGCCATGTATTATTTCATGCCCAAAGCTGCCAAACGACCGGTTTACTCTTACCGTCTATCGATCATCCATTTTTGGTCCTTGATTTTTATTTACATCTGGGCTGGCCCTCATCACCTGATTTATACCGCGTTGCCTGACTGGACACAGTCACTGGGTACTGCTCTGTCCCTCATGCTGATCGCACCTTCCTGGGGTGGTATGCTGAACGGGCTGTTGACTCTCCGTGGTGCTTGGGATCGTGTACGTACTGATCCCGTTTTAAAATTCATGGTTGTTGCGGTTACCGCTTACGGAATGGCTACTTTTGAAGGCCCGATGATGGCTATCAAAAGTGTGAACGCTCTGTCCCACTATACGGAATGGACTATTGCGCATGTTCACGTCGCTGCCCTGGGTTGGAATGGTTTCCTCACCTTCGGTATCCTCTACTGGATAATTCCAAGAATGTACAAAACCGAGCTCTATTCAGTGAAACTGGCCGACATCCATTTTTGGATTGGTACTCTGGGTATAGTTTTCTATGCTATTTCCATGTATTGGGCGGGTTTGGCTCAGGGTTTTATGTGGAAAGAGTTCCGTCCCGACGGTTTATTGGCTTACCCAAACTTTTTGGAAACGGTAGAGCAGATTAGACCCATGTACCTGATTCGAGCCTTGGGTGGTGTACTCTTTATCACCGGTGCTTTACTGATGGTATTTAACCTGCTCAAGACAGTTGCAGCCGGATCTCTGGAAGCCAATGAAAAAGCTCAGGCACCAGCCCTGGTTAAGCCGGCTAAAGCAGATACAGGCCATCAGATTTTTGAAGGGAACGTCTTCAAACTGAGTCTGGGTGCTGTCGTTGCCTTGCTGATCGGTGGTGCATTCGAGATCATTCCACTATTGACCCAGAGTTCCAATATCCCCAGGATCGCTAGTGTGATGCCTTATACTCCATTGGAGTTGGAAGGACGAGATCTTTACATCCGAGAAGGTTGTAATACCTGTCACTCTCAGATGATTCGCCCTTTCCGTTCAGAAACGGAACGTTATGGAGAATACTCTAAAGTAGGCGAATTCGTATACGATCATCCATTCCTTTGGGGATCCAAACGTACCGGACCAGATCTACACCGAGTGGGTGGAAAGTATCCTGATGCGTGGCATTACAACCATATGAAGGATCCGACATCGACGTCACCTGGATCTATCATGCCTCCATACCCTTGGTTATTGGTGGACAAGCTTGATACCAGCACCACTGTGGCGAAAATAAATGTAATGCAAATCGTCGGTGTACCTTACACAGATGAGGAAAAAGGCAATGCTTTGGTAGACTTGCAAGCACAAGCACAGAAGATAGCTAACGCTCTTAATGAGCAAGGCTTCAATGATGCCAAAGCTGATCAGGAAATTATCGCCCTGATTGCATATCTCCAACGTGTAGGTACAGATATCGGGAATGCTGAAGATGACGATGATGATGATGACGATGATGACGATGATGAATAATCATTAAAAAGAAGGCCTGCTTCGGCAGGCTTCTTATCGTAAATTCAGTATACTGCAAACAATCGATCCAGGAGACTAATCATGTTTAAAGAGTTTTTACGATCCGTGGACGGGATCGAAACTTATCCGACGATTGCGTTGATAATATTTTTTACTACCTTTGTGGGAGTGATCATCCGGTCCTTAACACTGGACAAACAACATGTAGAGGACATGCTGAACCTTCCCTTTGATAGTCAACCAAACTCATCGAAAAGTGGGGAGAACAATGGCTAAAGAAACAAATCAGGTCTTAAACCATAATTATGATGGGATTGAGGAGTATGATAATCCCTTGCCACCTTGGTGGAAAATGCTCTTTTACATTACTATCATTTGGGGAGTGGGTTACCTGGCATATTACCATGTGCTGGAGATAGGTGACCTTCAAGATGCAGAGTACGTAACAGAGATGGAACTTGCTGAAGAGGCATTGCAAGCCCAAATGGCTAACGAAAGTAGTGAGGGTTCTACTCCTGCAGTTCCAACTGTGGTCTTAACGGGCGATGATGCTCTTGCCGCTGGTAAAAACATTTGGGACAAACCCGGTCAGTGTACCTCTTGTCATGGAGCCAATGGCGAAGGCATGATTGGTCCTAACCTGACTGACGCATTTTGGCTGAACGGTGATGGAAGCCTGGATTCAGTAGTTGAAATCGTTACCGTTGGTGTACCGGCTAAAGGTATGATCCCTTGGGCTGGAACTCTACGGCCTGAGGAGATCAAGTACGTCAGTAGTTATGTACTATCTTTAAAGGGAAGTAATCCCGATAATGCCAGACCACCACAAGGAAAGAAATTTTAAAGGCAAGTCTGCCCCTTAGTAAAGCTGCTTGATACAAACAGCTTTACTCTTGCTCCTCTAAACTGTGGGGGAGCATCCTAAGGGACTTGAAAGGAAATAATCCCTATTTCCCATCACACCTCTCATCGATGTGGAAGCAGAGGTTATTTGCTTTCAAGCCCCTTAGAGCGAATCAACGCCTAAAAAAAACAGATCCTGGTTGACTTCCACAAAAAAGTCTTTATATGTTTATTTATATATTTAAATTAGCTTCTCTCCTGACTAACAACTTTCCCTCCTGAAACAATGAACACAGAGAATAGTTTCCGAGATTCCGTTGCTACTATCGATCAATCTGGGAAACGAATTTTACTCCATCCCAAGCAACCGAAAGGGAAATTCTACAAAGCGAGAACCATTGTGAGTATTGTTTGGCTCCTCACTTTTTTTGCTATTCCCTTTGTCAAGATTGGTGGCTATCCATTGCTCTTACTGGATGTGAGTCACCGTAAGTTTATTATCCTAGGCCAAGTTTTCTGGCCCCAAGATTTTTATCTCTTTGCCTTATTCACTATCTCCCTCATCTTATTTCTAATTCTCTTTACGGTTGTCTACGGGAGGATCTTTTGTGGCTGGGTTTGCCCTCAAACGATCTTTATGGAGATGGTTTTCCGCAAAATAGAGTATTGGATTGAAGGAACTGCTGCTCAACAAAAAGCTCTAAATAATGCTCCGTTGAGTGCCTCCAAAGTCAGCAAAAAGTTCTTCAAACATTTGATTTTTCTAGGGCTTTCCATTATTTTTGTTCACGTATTTTTGCTGTATTTCATAGAGCCTGCCAGGCTTTGGGAAATTGTCACCAACCCTCCCACAGAAAACCTACAGGGCTTCCTGTTTGCAAATGGAACGACCTTACTATTTTATGGAGTTTATGCTCGTTTCAGGGAGCAAATGTGTACCTTGGTCTGTCCATACGGACGACTGCAAGGCGTCCTTTTGGATGAACGCTCAATCGTTGTCTCTTATGATTTTAAACGAGGTGAGCCTAAAGGCAAGATCTCTAAAAAGCAAACAGTTCCCTTAGGAGACTGTGTCGACTGCTACCAATGTGTCAGGGTCTGTCCGACTGGAATTGATATTCGTAACGGGACTCAGTTAGAATGTGTCAACTGTACGGCTTGTATCGATGCCTGTGACGCAGTGATGAAGAAGGTCAATCGCCCGCTGGGATTGATTCGTTTTGCCTCTCATCAGGAGATTGACAAGAAGGAAAAATTTCGATTCACTCCCAGAATGCTAGGTTATACGGCTGTGTTAACTATTCTCATCGTTGTTTTGGGCCTTTCCATCACCAACCGTACGTCTGTTGAAACTAGCATTCTGCGGGTACCTGGTGTGCTCTATCGAGTACTGAATGACGGACAGGTCAATAATCTTTATAACTACAAAATCGTTAACAAAACCCATGACCAGCTGAAGATCACTTTAAAGCTGAAGAGCCCACAGGGCAGCATCCAGATGATCGGGGTCAATCAAGTAGTCAAACCGGAGAGTTTGACGGAAGGCACATTTTTTATCAAAATCCCATTGATCAAACGAACTTCCAACAAAATTCCCATTGAAATTGAAATTTATTCAGAGGGAACTTTAATCGAAGTCGTGAAGACCAACTTTATCGGTCCTGAACAGTAGGTGGCAGACTTTATTCCCAAACATAATTGGAGAAAAAGATGAAAAAAGTAGAACCTTGGCCTCTGGGTATCTTTATCGTATACCTACTCTTTGCTTCTCTGTTGCTAGGCAAGTTAGTGCTCAGTCAACAGGATGATGTAGAGCTGGTATCCTCTGATTATTATGAGAGGGGGGTGGAATATCAAGCACAGATTGAACGTATTAAGCGTTCAAAGGCCCTCACCGAAAGCATCAGTATTTCTGCCTTTATGGGACAGAAACAGATAAAAGTCATCCTACCGGAGACGTTTAAGGTCCAAGGGGTTACGGGAAGCATCAACTTTTTTCGCCCCTCCAATGGTAAGTTGGACTTTTCTTTACCTCTTGTGACGAATCAAGAAGGGGTTCAGGTCATCCCAACAGGCGGGATTCAAACTGGTTTTTGGAGGATTCGCATCCGTTGGACGATGAAGGGCTTGGAATACTACCAAGAAGAAGCCATCAACCTTTCCTGATCTCTTTGCCAACCTCAGTCCTCTCTGTTCCTGTGGAAGCTTATTTCCTTCTAGTCCCCCTTTTAGCGGGGGCATCGGGCCTACTCCACTGCTTAGGCATGTGCGGTCCTTTTGTTGCCGGTTATGCGACGACGGGTAATTCCCATTCCCATGCCTCACTTCATTTCGGATATAATTCCGGTCGTTTGATCGCTTATACGACTCTGGGAGCTCTTTTTGGTTTTCTGGGGAAAATAGTTGATCTGTCAGGAGAATTAGCCAGCATTCACGCTGGAGCCGCTTTTTTAGGTGGGGGAATTATGATCCTCTACGGACTCAATAATTTAGGGGCATTGAAGTGGTTACCTTGGCAATTCAAAGGGTTCAAGCTCAAGTTTCACCATAGTATTGTTAGAAATGCTCTGACCAAGCCCAGTATTTTTAGTACTTTTCTACTTGGTTTATCTACGGCACTACTGCCATGTCATTTACTTTTGCCCATGGAAGCCATGGCAGCCGGCTCAGGAAGCCCTTTGAAAGGAGCAGCGATTCTCTTTACCTTCGGCTTAGGAACGCTGCCTGCGATGACGATTTATGGGATTATTGCCGGAACCCTCAAGCGTGAATTGCAGAAGAGACTTTCACTGATGACTTCACTCTTTATGATTGGGTCCGGTATTGTCATGATTTTTTATCGATGGTAGGTAAGAGCTAAAAATCATAGCACCGCCTGCTAGGTTCACAGCTGTGACAGGGCCTATCACAGCTTCACTTGCCTCAGAGTCAGTTACACTCCTCCAAAAAATTTACTATAATTTCCGGTATTTTAATGCCTGAATGATACGATTTCCTGATTCTGAATTCCCCAAGTTTTTTAAGTTTTTCAGAAAAATCCGCAGGAAAACAGATAAAACAGCCAGCAAAAGCCCTCCAATGATTGCGATCACAATGAACTTCTTTGACACTTTCTGAACTTTTAAATCCTCTATACTTGGTTTCACCAAACTTTCCGGTGCATTATCTTTTTTAGGAAACCCGAATTTAAAACCTTTCTCGAAACTATCTAGAGTAGGCTGTTGAATCACCTTAAATGGAGTAAAATAGCGATGATCAACCAAGTAGTATTTGGTGCGATTGATGATATCCTGTGACTCTAATCTCTTGATTGCTGAGTAATACCCTTCCAATGCCACTATTTTGCTTTTTTCAGTCACCTTTTGTTCTTTCGAGTTACTAGTGTCGTCATCGGAAACTGAACTGCCAATAGTTTTACGCTGGTCCATGAGGATCCAGACGTTGACTCCTGCCTCAGTAAGACTCACAGAAACAGACAGAGCTTCCTCAAGTTTGCGAGACAGATGGTCCAAGCGTAAACTTATTTGGTCTAAATCTGTCTTCATTTTCCCTTGCAGTATTGAAGCGCTAGTTAGCTCCTCATCTAATTGAGACATTTTAAGTTTTCGCTCGTTGCTATCAATATTAGCCTCGGATTCCTCTATGCGAAGCAAAGCCTGAATACGCCCCACTAACAAACTGGCCTGGAACGTTTCCTCCTGAACCCTTTGCCAGACTTGGATCATTTCCGTTAACTTTGTTTGAATATTAAAGGTTTCACCGGGAAGCCTCTTCATTTCTAATTTCAAGGAAGGAGGAATCAATAGACTATCTTTTCCTGTAAGAGATAGTCTTACTGCCATTTTTCTATTTTTACCGTTACGAATAAAATATCTCTCTTCATTCATCTGGAAATAGGTCCCCTCTGCAACTTGAGCTAGCTCGATTCCATCGATTTTTTGAATCTTTGCAAGCATCGAAGCATGTAAAACTTTTTTTGTTCTCTCAGTACTACGAATTTTCCGGGAATAGAGTTCTAATGTCTTCTCTCGATACTGATCCGACAGATATTGGTCCAGTGCTGCAAGAGCATTCATTGTCTGCTGAGGATCTTCTGTGGAGACACGTAATTTAGTACCTCTTGTACAATATTCACAGCTTAAAAATTGTAGTTTTTCCCCATTCTTGAATATGCTTAGTAAACTCTGCCAAGTCGTTAATTGGGAAATACCCCAGTATTTTTTATAGATACCTGCCGCCCCAGTTACTTCGCCGGGAGTCATTAAATCTGTAGGATAAAAAGACTCTGCCTGACTCCTGGCTGTAGCTGTAGGCAGAATTTCCCACTGTTCAGTCAGCTCCTGATATTGATACTCCAGACTATTTAAATATTGAACCTGCCCAAAATACTGCAATGCGCCCCAAGCGCTACCCAGGAAAAGAATCAGTACCAGTAGAATCTGGACCTTATATTTGACCAGAGGGAGAAAGATATTGAGTAGATCAATTTCATCTTCTTCAACCGAAGGCATTACATAAGCAACCAATTGCTGCTGTGATACGCTACTATCATCTGATACTACTTTGTTATGTTTTAGTGCCTTCATAATCTCCCAGGAAATAGGCTATCCCTATTTTTTTTATACATAATTACAGATACTTTTTTTCTGCCTTCCCCGACTGAAACAGAGGCCCCCTACTCATGTTGCCCTTTAATCAGTAGGTCTGCAGATACTTTCATTTTTTATAAACGTTTTTTCTCTAGACTCAAGGTGGGAAAGAGGAGGACTCTTACCTCCCAATCAACTCTTAATATCTTAAGCGGATAGTATGGAGAGAGTTGTGCACAAGAGCAAGGGAAGAATCAGCGATAAAGCTAAAGGAAATGCGATCAGGGCTTGGGTGGTGGGGCTGAAAATAAAAAGGCCAAAACAACAGAATCTTCCATTATTTTGGCCTTTCAGTGTACTTATTCTTCTTCAGCTACTTCTTCAGAAGCTTCGACTTCAGGCTCTTCTTCAAGAGCTTCTGCAGTCACTTTGATTTCCAGATTTGCTGAAACTTCAGTGTGCAATTTCACTAGCAAATTATGGCTTCCCAAAGTTTTGAGGGGAGCAGCTAGGTGCAGTCTTTTCCGCTCGATTTCAATCCCTTGAGCCGTTAAAGCATCATGGATATGTTTCAGAGTTACGGAACCGAAGAGCTTTCCGCTCTCACCTGATTTCATGGTGAATACAATTTCCGTATTCTCCAGTTGCTCAGCCATCACTGTAGCTTTCGAGATCGCGTCAGCACGTTCTTTAGCCAAGAGCTGTCTTTGATGTTCAACCTGCTTTTTATTATCCCTGGTGAGAAAAACAGCATAGCCTTGAGGAATCAAGAAATTCCTTGCATAGCCTCGCTTCACTTCTACTTCATCCCCTAAGGACCCAAGCTTTGCAACATCTTGCTTTAAAATTACTTTCATCTTAATTTCCTTCGTTGCATGAGCAGAAAACTATTCTACTCGTTTGATTCTTGAGGCATATAACCTTCTGAAAAAGAGAGCAGAGCAATGTTTCGCGCACGTTTGATCGCACCAGTGATTCTCTTTTGAGAGCGAGAGCTCAGCCCGGAAATCCGACGAGGAATGATCTTACCCTTTTCAGTGATAAACAACTTCAGCAACTCAATGTCTTTGTAATCCACTTCTTCAACACCAGCCTGCCTAACAGGACAAGCACGTCTTTGAGGTCTGTCTGCTTGCTTTCGTTTTTTCTTAGCCATTTACGCTCCTATCACTTCTGAAACCAGGTTAGCTGTTTTTTGAGGGTCTGCTTTCAGAGCCTCAAAGTTTTGATAAGCTGTTTCCAAGTCATCTACACTGACAACGAAAAATTTCAACATTTTTTCGTCATAACCGACTTGACGTTTCAGCTCTTCGAGCAACTCACCATGGCCTTCAACGTAAAGCAGGTGGTAAATTCCATTTCTTTCTTTCTCAACTTCATAAGCCAATCGTCGTCGCCCCCAGGAGCTTTCAAATTGGACAGTGCATTCGGCATCAGTGATGATTTTCTTAAACTTATCGAAAACCACCTGACCTTCTTCGTCGGTCTGGTTTGCACTGGCTACCATAATTATCTCATAATTACGCATTACCATAACGTACATCCTTTCGAGTTATAGCCTGTTCTCAGGCAAGGAGTGGGGGAGCATCACTCCCCCAAAAAATACTCTATTACTAAACATTAAAACGGAAATGCACTATATCGCCATCTTGTACGATATATTCTTTTCCTTCAGTTCTTAACTTTCCTGCAGTCTTGACCTCGTTTTCCGAACCATACTGCACCGCATCATCAAAATGATAGACTTCAGCTCGAATAAATCCTCGCTGAATATCAGAATGAATCTTCCCGGCAGCTATCGGAGCCGGAGCTCCTTTCTCTACATTCCAAGCACGAACCTCTTTGGGACCGGCAGTGAAAAAGGTGATCTGATTCAAGAGTCGAAAGCCTTCTTGAATGATTTGATCCAATCCACTACTTGTGATGCCAAGGTCCTGCAAAAATTCCTGCTGATCTTCGGGATCCATTTCCGAGAGTTCAGCTTCCAATTTGCAACAGATTTTCACACAATTGACGCCTTCCTTCTTAGCATGATCCAAAACGCTTTGAACTAACTCGGAATTTTCATCCAAGTCACTCTCAGAGACATTCAAAACAAAAAAGAAGGGTTTTGCCGTAATCAAATTCAATTCATCCAGGAGAAGCTCATGATCTTCATGAATTTCCAGATCCCTAGCCATCTTGCCATCACCGAGGTGAGTCACCAGTTCCTCATAAAAAGGGATAGTCGCTTGCAGCTTTTTATCCCCTTTCGATTGCCGCTTGGCTCGTTCCAGCTTTCTTTCCGCTTGTTCCAAGTCCGCCAAGACCAATTCCGTATTAATCAGATCAATATCGGATAGAGGGTCAATTTTCCCCTCTACATGTACGACATTTTCGTCATCAAAGCATCGCACAATATGGGCGATCGCGTCGACTTGGCGAATATGCGTCAAAAATTGGTTGCCTAGGCCTTCACCTTTGGAGGCACCTTTCACCAGTCCGGCAATATCCGTCATCTGCAAGATATTCGGAATCACTTTGACGGAGTTAACGATCTCCTTCAACTGATCCAAACGGGGATCGGGGACTGCAACGACACCCACATTCGGCTCAATCGTACAAAAAGGATAATTTGCCGCTTCCGCAGGAGCAGCAGTAATCGCTTTATAAAGTGTTGATTTGCCGATATTGGGCAGGCCTACAATGCCAACTTCTAAACCCATATAAAACTCTTTCCAAGTAAAGATTAAATAGCCGGCCTTAAGCTAGCTTTGCTTGCTGATGAATCTGAATCTCGAGTCCCTTCAGGAAAGCCAATTGGTATTCCGTAGTTTGTCGAATTGATTCTTCTACCAGTAATTGTACTTCCAGAGGAGGCTTGTTGAGAACATAACTGGCTACTTGTTTAACACCTTGCGGTCGGCCAATACCGATCTTAATGCGAGGGAACAAATTCCCACCACAGAGTTGAATAATATTCCTCAATCCATTATGTCCACCATGACCTCCTTTAGCACGATACCTTAAGGTACCAGCGGCCAAATCCAGGTCATCAGACAAAACCAGAACATCCTCCAAGTCTGCCTTGAAAAATTGTTTACAAGCCAGTACTGATTCTCCACTGACATTCATATATGTCTGCGGCTTCAACAGGATGAAAGACTCTCCCTGATAACGCCCTTGAGCTACTAATCCTTTAAACCTTTGGGTCCACTGTAGTGCCCCCAAAGTTTCGGCCAAACAATCAATAGCGGCAAAGCCCGCGTTATGGAGAGTACCTTCATATTTTTTCCCGGGATTCCCGAGGCCAACAATAATTTTCATTTTGCGGGAAAGTTACTCTGCTGCGGCTGCGGCTGCGGTTTCAGTTTCAGCTTCACCTTCAGCTGCTTCTTCTTCTTCGTCTGCTTTTCGACCGGTAATGGTCAAAATTGTAAAGTTCCGCTCACCAACAATAGGTGTTACTCCTTCTGGATAATCAATATCCAAAACATGGAAAGTATCACCAACGTCCATAGCTTCCGCGTCGATAGCAAAAGCCTGAGGAATCGCAGAAGCTTTACAGCGTACAGGCACTGTTCGGCGAATAACCTGCATTACACCACCCTGCTTCACACCTTTACTATTAGTGGTAGGCTGAATTGGCACGTTTGCAGTCACTTCCGTAGTATCCAGGACTTCCATGAAGTCTACATGAAGCAAGCGGTTACCAAAATTACTCGCTTGGTAATCTTGAACAACCACTTGTTTGGTTTCTGTTTGTCCGTCCTTTTCGACAGTCAATTCCACCAGTTGCTTCACTCTACCCATGGATAGCAGGAAACGAACCCCTTGATCTTCTCTCATAGAGACCAGTTGTGGTTCTCCCTGACCATAGATGATTCCGGGAACTAAACCTTTCGCGCGCAGCTTTCGATTAGAACCTTTTCCGGTATTTTCACGATTTTGAACCGTAAAATTCATAGCATGCACCTTAGTTAACAATAATGATTGCAGCGACCTAGAACTGGTATACAGAAAGGCCATCCGCTGCTAGATTGAACACTGTCAATCTGAGACTTAAGAAAGTACAGAATTTTCCAAGCCAGAGGACACGTCCTTATTCGCTTAAAAATCACGTAAGCTAACAGTTCCCTCTAAACTCGTCAAACGCTTCCACCCAATATTTTGGTCGATTCGAGTATTGTACAAAATCGCCATTTTTTTTGTTACCTTTTTTTCCTAAAAGCATTGCCTGCTAAGGATCCTTGCAGAGACCTCACATGAGTTTAGAAGATAAAGAACTAGTTTTGGGTGTAACCGGCGGTGTTGCTTGTTATAAAGCCTTGGATTTGGTGCGCCGGTTGAAAGAAAAGGGGGCCCGTATTTCTGTGATCATGACCAGCTCAGCGCAGGAGTTTATCCAGCCTTTAGCCTTTCAGGCCACTTCGGGCAGGCCCGTAGCGACGTCACTCTTTTCTTTAGAAGGAGAGGAAAAAATTGGTCATATTAATATTGTCGAAAATATTGATGGACTGATTGTAGCTCCTGCTACCGCCAATATTTTGGGAAAAGTGGCTAACGGTATTGCCGATGATTATTTATCGACTTCTATGCTGGCCCTGAAAGCTCCTCTTTTTCTGGCACCGGCAATGAATCACAACATGTGGGATCATCCAGCTGTTCAACAAAATCTACAAACTCTCAAGGATCGTAACGCCAATATTATTCCACCGGAATATGGCTATCTGGCCTGTGGTAGTTATGGAACGGGGCGGATGGCAGCAGTGGAAAAAATAGTGGCTAATCTTGAAGAGTTTTTCACAGTTAAAGCGGCCCCCCTGCAGGGTGTTTCTGTTTTAGTCACAGCAGGCCCTACTCGAGAAAAGATTGATGCTGTCCGATACCTTTCAAATTATTCCTCAGGGAAAATGGGTTATGCCATTGCCAACTACTGCCGACAGCTAGGGGCTAAGGTGACTTTAATCAGCGGACCCACAGCTTTGCCGGAGCCGGAAGGCATGCAGTTCATCAGAGTCTCCTCAGCCGCAGAAATGCACCAGGCAGTGATGCAGCATGCTACAGCAGCTCAACTGATCATTAAATCAGCTGCCGTGGCCGATTATCGAATTGAAAAGCCAAATGTTCAAAAAACCAAGAAAAAGGAGCAGCTGACATTGAACCTGACACTGAACCGGGATATCCTTAAAGAGCTGGGACAAAAAAAGGGAGACAAACAGTTTCTGGTGGGTTTTGCAGCGGAAAGCCAAAATTTGGAAGGATACGCTCGGCAGAAACTTGAAGCTAAGAATCTTGATTTAATCGTAGCAAATAATATCCTGGAAAAGGACGCGGGTTTTGATGCGGATAGTAATCGAGTCTTATTAATCGACCAACAAAATACTCACCCCCTTTCTTTACAACCGAAAGAAGAGATCGCGAAGCAAATTATTCAGTATGTTTTAAAGCATCAGAAATGGATCTCCATGAGAGAAGTCTAGATCGATAAAGCACTTGGCAAAGCACCAGGAGTCGGTTATAACGCCTTTAAATATTTAAACGTTTCCTCAAACACTAATCTGAGAATAGACTATGATGCTAGAAACACTAAGTGGAATCATGCCTATTATTGCATGGACAGTCGTGATCATGCTGTTTACCGTTCCTCAATTATGGGGTGCCGCATTTACTTTCTCTCTCTTGGGACACCTCTCACAGTTTGTGACTAAGAAAGTGAATCGTAGTATCCAGCGCTAAGAACAACGACTTTTTTGCAGAGCTGAAGACCACCTTTTGCTCTGCACAGACCAGCCTCAGTTCCCCTTCGTTAAAATTGCAATCGAGTTCCCCTCTACCGTTATCCAATGCTCTGCTTCAGTCAGCGTTTTTTCATACTGATGAATAAAAGCATCGGGCCTTGCCGTATCTAAAATTTGGATCCAGGGCTTTCTTACATGAACCTGAGGCAATGAAAAGTTCTGTTGATATTGTTCAAAATTTAGAATTACATAAATTGTATCATCGACAATTTGACAGCCCTCCATACCATCTATCAGAAAGGCCAGAGAGCGAACTTGAGATCCAAAAAGGGGTTGTCCTGCTTGTGTCCCATGCCAACTGATATCCGGGATACCTGAACTAGGATTCACGGCACCCGTAAAAAAATTATTCCGCCGTAACATGGGGTGTATCTTTCTCAAGTGAATCAGCCTCCGCCAAAATTCAAGCAGCCCTTTATGTTTTTCTTTCAGTGCCCAATCAATCCATGAAATCTCGTTGTCTTGACACCAAGCATTATTATTTCCATTTTGTGTGCGCCCCAGCTCATCTCCAGCCAGGATCATTGGCGTCCCTTGGCTCACCATGAGGATAGTCGCCATATTCATCACTTGTTGCATCCGCCGCCGAAACACGGCAGGATTTTCACTGGGCCCTTCCACGTCAAAGTTCTGAGAATAGTTCCAGTTTGAGCCATCCTGATTATTTTCCCCGTTCCTATGATTCTGCTTCTCCCTGTAAGAAACTAAATCAAACATGGTAAAGCCATCATGGGAGGTAATAAAATTAATGGAGTGATAAGGATTACGTTCCGAATGTTTATAAAGATCTTCACTCCCGGCAATTCTGGTAGCAACCTCTCCCGTCAGTCCGGGTTCACCGGCACAAAAGCGGCGGATGGTATCCCGGTATTTCCCGTTCCACTCTGCCCAGCGCTTTGAAGCGGGAAAGCTGCCAACTTGATAGAGTCCTGCGGCATCCCAAGCCTCAGCGATGATTTTTGTTTGAGCCAGTACAGGATCCTTGGCAATCGCCTCTAAAATGGGTGGCTGAGGTAAGACTTTCCCCTGTTCGTCTCGTCCCATGACGGAGGCCAAATCAAAACGAAAACCATCGACATGCATCTCGATTACCCAATAATGCAGGGCATCCAGGATCATTTTTTTTACCACAGGATGATTGCAGTTCATTGTATTACCGCAACCCGAATAATTCTTATAACCCGCGGAAGAATCTAGAATATAATAGACCTCCTTACCCAGGCCTTTAAAGTTTATCTCTTGGCCATCCTCCCCACCTTCAGCTGTATGATTAAATACTACGTCTAAAATCACCTCGATCCCTGCAGCATGAAAGGCTTTAACCATATCCCGAAATTCATTAATAGCCTCTACGCCTTTCCTGGTGGAATAGGCACTTTTAATCGCAAAAAAATTAATGCTGCTATAGCCCCAATAATTCAGTAGTTTTTCACCAGTATCAGGGTTAACAAAAGGACAATTCATTTCATCGAACTCATGGATAGGCATCAGCTCAACAGTAGTAATTCCCAGCTGTTTCAAATAGGGGANTTTTTTSATMWKYCWWKGAAAGCTTCCAGCTGCTTCCGTCGTCCGATACTCTTGTTGAGTATATCCACGCACATGGAGTTCATAAATGACACACTCGCTCAGCGGATGATTCAAAGGGCGATCCCCCTCCCAATTGTAGGTTAATGTAGCAACCCTACCTCGTAGCGGAACAGCTGCTCTGTCCTTTCCCCAATTATCCAAGCCAGCAATTGATTTGGCATAGGGATCTAATAGCTGGTGAATATCACCATCCCCAGCCTCTGTGTTTGGTGAGGAACCGGTTATACGGTAACTGTATTCAAACTCATCAGGCAGGTTACTCAGCGCAATATGCCAGATTTCCCCGGTTTTATTTGCTTGAGGATCCAGGGGAACCTCCATTTGCAAGGACTGTCGCCAAAACAAACATAAGGTTACGGCCCTTGCGCTTTGAGAAAAGAGCGCAAAATTATCCCCAAACACACTTTGACTCACCCCGAAGGGTAAAGGGCAACCAACTTGGCAAAGGATTTTTTGAGCGCTCATAGCAACAGTTTGAGAAGTAGATGATTATTTTTTTTGATAAAGCAAACAATTCCAGTCATTTAAATACAAACTGTGAACAAGGCTCATCTCCTGGTTCAAGGCCTCCATCAGGGATTCCTTTTCCTCATCAATGATACCACTCAACAATAAATAGCCCCCTGTCTCGGTCAAGCCCATCAAATCATCGGCAAATTTCTCTAAGATAAACCCATTGATATTGGCTAATACTAATGGAGCCTGTTCTTCGAGTTCGTTGGGTGCCGCTACAAAAGCCCGGCATAAATCAGGATCCAGACTACTATGTACCAGGTTCTTAGGAACCTCTTTAATAGCCTCTTCCTCAATGTCAAAAGCAATCACTTGTTTTGCTTGTAACAACAAAGCCCCAATCGCCAAAATCCCTGATCCAGTACCAGCATCAATCACTTTCTCAAAAGAAATGCGCTCACGTAACCATTCCAACATTTGCAATGCCAAATTAGTCGACTCATGGTAGCCGGTCCCAAAGCCTTGTCCCGGGTAGATCACAATTTCTTTTTTATCGGGATCACAAGCTTCCCAAGGGGGGCGAATGCAGAAGGACTTACCGACCGCCAGAGGTTTAAAATGGATTTTCCAATTGGACTGCCAATCCTCTACCTCTTTTTTTTCAATCGCTAAACTACTCAGATTGCCCATCGCGTCTGCATGTTCTGCCTGTAATTTTTCCAACAACAAAGCAGGATCAGGGATGGATGAAAGGAAGAAAACTTTAGCAGTGATCAGAGTTTCAGACTGGTTCAGCTCTTCCACACCTTCGGCCCCTGCTTCAAAGAGGAAGTATGAAACGATTTCAAAACAATCAACTGCGCATTCAATAGTGACTTCCCAATACCAAGGCGTTTCTTTTATTTCCGGATTCATAGACTTTTTATAACTCTAAGTTTCTGTTGTGTACTCCTCAAGGGGAGTCATGGGGTTTCTTTCCTTTAACTATTTTTCATAACCTGTCAATTCAACAGGTTACTCTAACTCTCAATGTTCTTAATAAAGATTTTCTAAAATCGCATTGATATCAATGCCTTTTCCAGGTAAATTTACTTCAGTTTCTAGATGGCCTTTAGGAAGGCGGTCAAAGGTTTTACCCCTCATTATTTTTTGTGAATTTTTGACATCAAGCAATGAGCCTCGCTTTTCCAAAAGGACAGTCATAATACCAACCTAAAAGTGATTGTTTGTTAAATTTTTCCCCCAAACAAACGTGAACAAGCTAAAACATATTTACGAGTCCCAGCAATTTGATCAAGCAAACCTAGAAAAAATATTCACTTTGGCAGATCAGATGAGGGTTGACCCCACCCCTTATCGAACCCCGGGAAAAATCCTGGCGACGATATTTTATGAGCCCTCTACCAGGACTCGGCTTTCTTTTGAGTCGGCTATGTTACGTTTAGGTGGTAGTGTAATTTCCACTGAAAACGCTGGTGAATTTTCCTCTGTTTCCAAAGGGGAGACGCTAGAGGACTCCATCAAAGTCATTTCCAAATACGCCGATATTATCGCTTTGCGCCATTCGGAAATTGGTGCGGCAAAGCAAGCTGCTGCGGTTTCCCCCGTCCCCATCATTAATGCTGGGGACGGTGCCGGTCAGCATCCTTCACAGGCTATTTTGGATCTTTACACCATCCAGCGAAAATTTGGAGAGATTGACGGACTGACAATTTGCATGGTGGGAGACTTGCGTTATGGACGGACAGTACGCAGCCTCTGCTACTTCATCGGTCGCTTTTATAAAAAGGTCAAGTTGGTCTTTGTCTCTCCTAAGATCTGCCGCATGGCTTGGGATATTAAAGAGTATCTCGATGAAATGGGCATTGCTTGGCAAGAAGAAACGGACTATGTCAAAGCACTCAAAATGTCGGACTGCATTTATATGACGCGAGTCCAGAAAGAGCGCTTCCTGGATATGGCCCGCTTTGAGCAAGCTACCAATGATTTCTGCATTGATAACAGTACTATAGTTCATTTAAAAGAAAACGCTGTAGTGATGCACCCTCTGCCCAGACTGGAGGAAATCAATCCTGAAGTCGATGAGGACCCACGGATGCTTTACTTCGAACAAGCAGGCAATGGAGTATGGGTTCGCATGGCACTCATTGCGATTCTCCTGAACCCCGATATTTAATATCATGGCCTTCCCTTTTTCAAATGGAAGACCATTATACAGGAACAATCCACCCTGCTATCTAATGGTAAAGACGGCAGGGGCTGGATTGAAACTTTGTAATAATTTATAATTAGTCAAATTTCAAATATTCCTGTACAAAGCTGATTAAGTAATCAAACTTGTTTTAGAGTTGATAAGTGTTGTTTTCCTTATCGCTTTTTCCTCGTTAATCTTAGACTAGGGAGAAAAATTGTATACCTCCAAAGAGGATATCGAAAAGATCTCTACCTTGATGCAGGATATTCAAGAAGGCAAGATTTCCAGAAATAAAAATTATTATACTCTTGCAAAATCAAAAGAATACAGTCGTTTCAAACGAGCCAAACTTTTAATTTCCCTGCTGGAAGATCTGGAAAAGACAGCTGATATTAATGAGCATAAAATTGCCATTGAAGCCAAACGGGATGCTTTTCAAGTCAGTCTCTACAACCCAACCTTGAAGTATACCCGCAAGGTGATTTTAACCCCTGCAGAGCTGGAGTTAGTGAAATCAAAAACAGGCGTCCTCTAGGCATCATGATGGCGAGAGGTCTTTAAGCAATCATGGATGAGTTAAGGAAAAATGCAATTATCTAAAGAAATTTTTGTAAAACTCAAAGAGTCGGTTGCTTTTTTTTCCTCCTTCTCAACAGGCGAGTTGATCGCCTTATTAAAATTGGCCAAGACGGAAACTTTTGAAGAGGAAGACGTTATCTTCAAAGAGAACACCCGCGGTGACAAGATGTATATCATTTTGAATGGTGTGGTGCGTATTAGCCGTAATATTGGAAAGAATCAAGAAGAAATCCTGGTCAAACTCAAACCAGGAGCCTGTTTTGGGGAAATGGGGGTCATTGACCAATCCCCCAGATCAGCAAGTGCCACCGTAGAGGGAGGTAAGGCTATCCTCTTGAGTATTCGAGAAAACCTGCTTTCCGAACACAATGTACTCTTGGCCTACAAACTTTACAAAAACTTTTCCCTGATGCTCGCGGAAAGGTTACGTGAAACAAACGATAAGTTCCAAAATGCTTCTGCGGGTGACCGCAATGCCAGTTCCCAACTTCGAACCTTGATTAAGAAACAACTGGATAAAGGGGGTTCCTTAGCAGGAGCTAACTTAAAAGGCGTTGATCTCTCAGAAACGTTCATGAATAACGCGAACCTGGAAGGTGCGATTTTGGTTCAAGCAAAGCTGACCGGTACTCGATGCAAACAGACCGTTTTTAAGAATGCCAATTTTACCAATTCCGAGTGGAATGCCATTACCTTTGACAGGACAAATTTCGAAGGAGCTGATTTTACCGCCACTAAATTTACAGATGTCAAGTTCCAATCCTGCAACTTCAAAGATGCGAAGTTCATAGGCGCAGAACTAACAGATGCACAAATTGATGAACTACCGGATGACGTTTCCTCCAAACCTTCTCGCTAAAAGTCAGAACTATCGCCTTCCAAGTATGTTCACCTCAAAATTTTTCCCAAGCCTACTGAGGAGCCAACCATTTTCTTTTAGCCTTTTAATAGCCCTCCTGTTAGGATATCTATATTTTCCGGTAGTTTTGCTTGCCCAAGAGCAGCCTCCAAGACGGGTCCGTAATCCGGCCTTGATCAATTATGGTGAGCGCATTGAACAAGCAAAAAAAGAACGTCAATGGAGCCAAGTATATTTTGCGAGCTATCTCAAAACCAAGGAATTAGCCTATTTGAGGTTATCAGCATCTCACTCCATTCAGTCCATTCAGTATTTTTATCAAACAGAAGCCCGTTTAGCAAAGTCCACTAAGTTTTACTACCAAACAAAGCTCTATCGTATGGGGGTTTGTGAGTATTATCGGAAGCTGCAAATCAAATCATTTCAGCTCAAGCTGGAAAACCATCTGCCTGATGTAGAGCCCGAGACTCTGTGCGCTCGGTAATCCAAAGATCATTAAATAGTTGTATGACTCCTGAGCAAAATCTTGAATTATATACAGAAAAATTAATTGACCGGATCAAAAACAAACAAGGCATCGACTTAAAAAAAGTAGAAAGAGCCATTGTTTTTGGTCGAACAGCCCATTTGGGACAATTTCGTAAAAGGGGAGATCTTTATTTTATCCACCCCATCCGAGTTGCTCTGATGGCGACGGAGTATGATTTGGGGACCAATACGATTATTGCCTCACTCTTACATGATGTGATTGAAGATACACCGACTCCTAAGGAAACCCTGCAAGAGCAGTTTGGAGAAACAGTGGCAACCTTAGTGGATGCTCTAACAAAAGTAAAAGAAAGTAAAAGACTAACCCTATACAAAATTTTTCAACTGGGTAATCTCGACTTTCGTGTCATCTTAATCAAACTACTGGATCGGTTGGATAATTTATCTGATTTGCAATACCTTTCTCGCCGCAAACAGCGATTAATCTGTAAAGAGACGACAACCATCTATACAGAGGTCGCTCATGGTCTGGGTTTGATCGAAATTGAGGAAAAGATGAGAGACCTCATCTTTCAACGCCTCTACTCCAATGGATACCAGCAAGTAACCAAGCGCCTTGAATCATTCTATCAAGAGCGGCATCTGGCGATCCAACAAATCGTACAAACGATTCAGGAAAGCATTCCCGCCAACCTCTTGCACCGTGTTCATCCGCAGTACATTAAAGCGCATCAATTCCTGTATAATCGTCAGGATATAGTTAAAGTACTGGACTCCATTGTGATTGAAACAGAGGCACCTATCCACTGTTATCAAATCTTAGGAGAGATCCATACGAGCTTTCGTTCCATACCACTGAATATTCGTGATTACATCTCAAACCCCAAGGCAAATGGCTGGAGAGGGCTTTCTACTAAAGTCATTGTCAATGGGGAGCAAGTCGATATTTTTATTGTCACCAAGAAGTTCCAGACTAATAATCGTCGAGGTGTCATTACTTTAATCAACGAAAAAATTTATCAATCCGATAATTATCAACAGTTTCTACAACTGTACCTGGAGGTCGCCTCTTCGGAAACAGAGCGCATTGAGGATGTCTTTCGTCATAACAAGTCACGCATTGTTCAAGTATCCACTCCACTGGGAGATACTATTGAGCTCCGCTATGGTGCAACCATCCTGGATTTTGCTTTCATGGTGCATTCAGAATTGGGGACCCACTGTTCAGGCGGGATCATTGAGCATATTCGATACCCACGAAATAAAATCTTAGAAGATGGAATGGTCGTTCAAGTCACCACTTCCGATACAATTTTCCCTGATAATACTTGGCTGGAAGAAGTGGTCATGCCCAAGTCCCGTAAAGAAATCCTCAAGTACACTGCAAAACACCCTAAATAGTTACTGATCCCCTCCCTCTTATGCCTTCCAGCATAGCGTAAAAAAAGCAAAAAAAAAGCCCCTTACCACAATGTGGCAAGGGGCTTTAAAAACTTAACTGACAAAGTCAAAGCTTAGAGCTTAGAAAACGTCATTTACAGTGTTATACATGTTCCACTTTCCAGTTGGAGTATCCAAGCCAGTAATGCGGTGCTTCAGCTTCAGAGTCTTGTCATCATAGATCAGCATCTCACCTTTCGTGTCCCAAACAGAAACCCAAACTTCAGAGCCGTCTTTGTTGTACTCAAAATGTACAATCTTACCATGGTTAGTGGCTTTCCAGCACTTGTTAGGCTTCTTGCCAAAGGCATCTTTATAGAAGACACAGATGGATTGACTGGCGTCTTTGTCTTTAGCAATAGTAGCATCAGTCCAGACATTATTACTAGCAGGGTGAGTCTTCAAGAATAGACCGTTTCCACCAGTTTTAGCAGTACGCAGTACTTTCCAAGCATATTGAGGTCGGACCATTGGATCAGAACCATACACAGTAATTTTCCCTTCACCTAAGTGAGTTGTAGCGGAAACTCTACCATACTTAGGATCATCCCAGTTAGCACCACGGCCTGGATGAGGCTTAATTCCTGTCTCAAACTTAGTTACAAACTTGCGATCCTTAGTATCAACTACAACCATAGTGTCACGCATGTTAGCAGCGATCAGCAGGTAACGCTTGGAAGCATCCCAACCACCATCATGTAGGAATCGCTCTGTAGCGATCTGAGTCATGCTCAAGTTTTGTAAATCAGAATAATCTACTAACCAAACCAAACCAGTTTCCTTGATGGCAACAACCCACTCAGGATTGTAATGAGAAGCAACGATCGTGGCAACACGAGCTTCGTTTACGAACTCATTAGTATCATATGTGTAAGATCGAGTAGAGATCACTTTCAATGGCTCAAGACTCAAACCATCAAGAATTACCAATTGTGGTGGCCAATAACACCCAACGATAGCCAGTTGATCTTGGAAATTTCCCAAAGCACCTTTGTACTTAGAAACTTCAATAGATCGAGCATCCAAACAAACACGAACCTCAGCAACGATCTTAGGCTTGTCATAGTAAAGATCGATCAAGACAGCTTTTCCATCACGACCGATAGTATAGAAATACCGACCTGTCGCAGAAGCACGGAAGATATGAGTCGCATGACCAATAGTGAATGTAGCCAGCTTTTCTTTAGTGTCACCATCAAAGATCACACCTTGTCCCGCATCACGCAGAATTACACCAAAGTAATTCATAATGTCACGTTTATGCTGAACAGTTCCTGGTCGCTTACTTGTAGGAACATAAACCTTATGAGTTTTCCTCATTTGCTTCAGTCCCATCTCTGGTGGGATTGGAGCAGGCAAATGCATGTATTTAGCCATCAACTTAGTTTCGGCTTTATTCATATCACCAGTTTTTCCCCAACCGGGCATTCCGCCTTCAGTTCCGTTGAAGATAATGTCTTCCAACTTCGCCAAGGACTTCTTCAGCATTTTTTTCTGAGAAATCTTAGGACCCGTAGCTCCTTTTCTCATCGCACCATGACAACCGGCACAGCGATCATAGTACAGATTTTTTGCTTCTTTAAATTCTTTTTCTGTTAATTCTGGTACTTGTGCTTTAGCAGCAAAAGCAGTTCCACCAGCCGTCAGCATAAAAGCCGCGAAACCAGCAGATACCAGAGACATAAACTTCTTCATTAATGTTCCTCCTGTTCTGTTTATCATCAATGCACCATCAAAATAGTACTGCGAGGGCAACATCCAACTGAGGTAAGGGATAATCCTACTTTACCCTCTCCCTGTTCCACAAAAAAACACCCGTATTTCCCTCTCATGGATTCTGAAATACAGGCTCTATTCCGTGTCACACATATACCTTAAAGCAATGGCTAAATGTTCCTAACTGCGGCACTTTAACCATAAATAAAATAAAACAGCAATTTTAAACGTTACTGCATAGTTTTTAACTATTGATATTTAAAACTATATTAATCCATGATACCAGATAGACAACAGCTAATATACTGAATTAATTATTAAAGATATATTTTTCCTCTGGGAGTTTTTAGAAGATATTAGGAGAAATAGTTCACACAAAATGAATTAATTGAATGATATATGCAGCTTATGGATTTAACTTCCATTCAATGCATTTCCCGGAAGTAGAGTTTTTGATACAGAAGTTACCTTGAGCTTAACCAGAATTACAAATGGAATAAAAACTACAAATGAAACATTTTTAATTATATAGCTTATCCAATAAGGGAGATACACCAAGGGATGACTGAACCCCCTCGGTATATTATGCACTAAACTACCTAATCACCAGTTGGATGAAACCATGAAAGTTTCTTCTGCAGACTGACTACGTTCCCAATAATAACCAAGGTAGGTGGTTTGACCTTCGTTTCTTCAACCAATTGAGGCAAATTGGCGATAGTTCCGGTGAAGACACGCTGGTTTTTGGTGGTACCTCTCTCCACCAAGGCTGCGGGCATATCGGGGGACATACCATGCTTTTGCAGTTCTCGACAGAGCACACTGATATTTGACAATCCCATGTAGAAGACCAGTGTTTGCATTGGCTGCACCAGACTTTGCCAATTCAAATCCAACTCCCCTTTCTTGAGGTGCCCCGTAACCATCACACAAGACTGAGCATAATCTCGATGAGTCAAGGGGATACCGGCATAGGTGCCACAGCCAGAAGCAGCGGTAACTCCAGGAACCACTTGGAAATCCACTCCTGCCTGGATGAGCATCTCCAGTTCTTCTCCGCCACGCCCGAAAATAAAAGGGTCCCCTCCTTTTAAACGAACGACATTCTTTCCCTCTTTCGCCAAGTCCACCAGGATTTGGTTAATCTGCTCTTGAGGCAAAACATGTTGAGACGCTTTTTTCCCCACATAGATCATTTCCGCATCTCGACGGGCATACTCCAGGATCGCCGGTGCTACCAATCTGTCATAAACAATCACATCGGCACTTTGAATTTGTCGTAATGCGCGAATGGTTAAGAGGTCCGGATCGCCAGGACCAGCCCCAACCAGACAGACTTGCCCTTGCTTGCTCAAAGACATTTGTGGTGATAAAAACTCCTGCTCCAATGCCTCTTGTGCCTGCTCTTCTTTGCCTGCCAGGAAATCTTCAATGATTCTACTGGAAAAAATGCGCTCCCAATGTTTTTTGCGCTCCAGGCTCGTTTGAAATAACTCTTTCGATCGGCTGCGAAAGCGGCCTAGTAGAGTCGCCAATTTGCCATAAGATTGAGGTAACATGGCCTCCACTTTAGCTCTCAACTCTCGAGCTAAAATGGGGGAAGTTCCCCCGGTTGAAATAGCTACTTGCACTGGGCTACGATCCACAATGGAAGGTAAGATAAAAGAGCATAATTCTGTATTATCAATCACATTGACGGGAATATTCCTCTCTTGTGCTGCCTTGGCAACTTCCTTTGCCGAAACAGAAGGGTCTTCAGCTACGATCACCAATTTGCATTGATCCAGATCCTGAGGAGAAAAAGGCGCCGATTGATGTATCACATTGCTTTGGTCCACCAGCTCAGCGACGGCAGGGGACAATTCGAGAGCAACTACCTTGACCTTAGCTCCTGCTTTTAAAAGCAGAGCGATCTTTGGGCTAGCCGCTTTTTCACCACCAACGACTACACATAGTTGATCCTTCAGATTTATAAAAATCGGCAAATACTCCATTTTTTTCAACTCACTCTAATCTATCTAATCAAACAAAGAGATGTTCTAAAAAGCGATGACAGTCTATTTCTGACCATTTTTTTGCCACCACTGATCTAATTCCGGTAAAAAGTATCGCAACCGACATTTTTTATATTCATGGGTACTGAATAAGATGATGTAATCATCCATCCCTAGTTGGCCGGAGATCCGTCGAGCAACGCCTTCACAATGCTCCTGATCCGGGCCGTGAATCATACTATATAAATTATAAGGGAATCCAGCGACCATATTCCTGGCATAGCAGTGACTCACTTCCGGCTGAGACGCCAGTTGCTCACCAATTTCCTGCATTTGCTCTTCCTCAACATTCCAAACAACCATACCATTGCCTTTGACGCCTAACTTACGATGTCGAAAGGTTCCGCCATAACGCCGAATCAGTCCGGACTGATGTTTTTGCCCAAACTCCAGCAACTCTTGCTCGCTTAAGCCACATTGTTCTGCCACCAAGGCAAAGGGTCTAGATTCATAAGGCAGGTCTGTTTGCAACGCACGAATGATGCGTATATCCCGTTCACTAGCTTGAATGGGTTCAATTTTTTTCTTTTTTTTCTTAACGGTAGTGCTCTCTTTGGCTTTTAAGTCAAAGTTTACCCCTATCTTAAAAGTATGAGTCCGTTCCATAGGCTGAAACAGCTCTACCCCAGCCAATTGGCTCAAAGCCTGCAAATGTTCCTTTATTCCCATTTCTGCCGGCACCGCGATGGTAAACCAGAGATTAAAGGCATGAGTGCGACGGTAATTATGAGTGACCGTGGGATGTTCACTTAAAATTGCGGCGACTCTCTCAATTTCACTCTCCTCGATTTTCCCCACAGCTAAAGCACTTTTATAACCCAATGCTTCACCTTCAAAAACACCGGCAACTTCCCGTAGTTTATCTTCCTGGCTCCATTGCTTCAATTGGTCGATCACATCTACTTCTTGTAGATCTAACTGCCGCGCTACCTCTCGATAAGGATAGATAGTGAAGGGAATTTCTTTTTGAATTGCCTTTGCAAGCTGATTTTGTTGTGCTTCCGATAAGGGCATGCAACTTCTCCTAATGTTTTACTGACTAATTAATAGTTTTTCACCTAGGTCTTACTTAACTAAAGTTCTGATATAAGTGACCATTTGCCATAGTTTCTTTTCACTCATACCGTAATCACTCTCGGGGCCATAGCCTTCCATCTCAGCATCTTCACCATTTCCTTCCATGGCAATGTAGAATAACTGTCCATCAGTGCGTTCTGTCATATAGGCTTTATCATTAAAAATAACAGCACCATCACCATCACCTTCCCCTTCTTCTCCATGGCACTCGCTACATTTATTCTGATATAAGTATTCTCCCCTCTTGAGATCTGCCGCTGAAGTCTGAGGATTCTCCATAGATTGGTACTCTCCAGGTGCCTCTTCAATCGTATACTCAGGTGTTGCCGCATAAACAGATGGAACTGCCAGCGAAAATAACACTAAGCCACTCAATAAAGATTTATATAAACGTCGCATATTTCTCCCCCTTTTTTACTAAGCTGTTTTACCTTTATCAAAAATGAATACAACTGAACATTGCATAGCCCTCTATTCCCCTGCAAGGGACTTCGAAGGAATTCGAATGAGGCATTTTACAGTTTTTTTTAATAGGTTTTTTCAAGTTTTATGTTTTTTATATGTGCATAGTTACCTGAAAAAAGGAGTTACTCAGCGCTTTCCCCGCCCTTTCTTACAGTTCATTTATGCTTAAATTCAGTACTATAATCCTATTCTCCTGCCTGAAACCACAAAAAAATAGTTTGATTTTTTCCCTTTGAGAAGGGAGTTTTCACCATAAAGTCCCCAAATTTCACAGAGCCCCCATCTCTTAAAAACGAATTTATGACTTGTAAGCTTTTTTAGGGAATAGTAAACAATACATTAAGAGACGACTATACCACCATCGGAGGATGTCGGAATCTTCCGTATCTAATCTGTCTAATTCACCCTACCGGAAAAAGAATCATGGCCAATCAAAGCGACAATTTACTTTGCCCCAAGCTTAAGCTCTTCAGAAAAGGGAAGGTAAGAGAAGTTTATGCCCTGGATGACAAACTTCTGATTGTAGCGACCGATCAGATTTCAGCTTTTGATGTGGTTTTACCATCATTGCTAGCTGGTAAAGGAGCTTTGCTCAATAAAATCTCCAACTTCTGGTTTGAACACTTCAATGAGGAGATCACCAATCATTTGATCGCCACAGAAGTGAAGGACTACCCGGAAGAATGCCAGGAATACGCAGACGTACTCAAAGATCGCTCCGTCTTGGTTTGGAAAACAGAAATGATTGAAGTGGAGGCTATTGTTCGTGGTTACCTCTCCGGTTCAGGTTATAAAGATTATCTGGCTACGGGAGAAGTCTGCGGCATCAAACTACCTGAAGGCTTGCAAGAATCCGCCAAGTTGGAGGCACCCATCTTCACCCCTTCCACTAAAGTTCAGGAAGGGCATGACGTGAATATTTCCGAAGCAGAGCTGCGTAAGACCTTTGATCCCAAAATTCTCGATGAGATCAAAGAAAAGGCACTCATGCTTTACACTAAGGCAGCGGAATATGCTTTGGAACGAGGCATTATCATCGCAGATACTAAGTTTGAATTTGGCCTGTTGAATGGCAAAGTCATCTTGATTGATGAGATCCTGACTCCCGATTCTTCCCGTTTTTGGCCGGCTGATGACTACCAATCAGGCCGTTCACAAAAGAGTTATGACAAACAAATTGTGCGTGATTATCTCTTGACCTTGGACTGGGACAAAACTTATCCTGGCCCCAGCTTACCTGATGAAGTTGGCGAGAAAGCCATTCAAAAATATCAGGAAGTTTACGAAAAACTGACCCAATAACAAGAAAGAGTCTTTATGAAACAAAAAATTATCGATTCCCTGATTGATATTGGTGCGGTTAAGTTCGGAGAATTTACCCTGAAGTCCGGGATTATTTCTCCCATCTACATCGATTTGCGGATTATTATCAGTTATCCGAAGCTTTTAGAGCAGATTGCCGCAGCGATGCAGGAGCTTTCCCAAGAATTAAGCTTCCAAGAAGTGGCAGGCATTCCCTATACGGCTTTGCCTATCGCTACAGCCTTCAGTTTGGCAAGCCAAGTCCCTATGATCTATAGTCGTAAGGAGAAAAAGAATTACGGAACCTCCCAGCAGATTGAAGGCGTTTGGCAAAGTGGGGACCAAGTCTTAATCATTGATGACTTGATYACCAATGGGGATTCCAAACTGGAAACCTTTCAAGTATTTGAAAATGTTGGTTTAACTATTCGTGATGTGGTAGTGTTAATCGACCGAGAACAAGGTGGGAAGAATCGTTTGCAAAAAGCCGGTTATTGCCTGCATTCATTGATTTCCGTATTTGAAATTCTGGAAAGAATGAAAGAGCTCAAAAAGCTAGATGACACACAATATGAAGAAGTTAAAGCTTTCTTGATGGCACCAGTCTCATAGACTTATCAAGGACAGCCTCCTGATTTTCAGGAGGCTGTAAGATTTTTTTACCAGCCTTACAGTAAAACTACACACCTAAAGATGGGAGATATCCAGTGAATAGCAGGTCACTCATTACCGGACTAGCCTTATTGGTTTTGTTCTTTTCTTTAATCAATAATTTTGAATGGAATTCCAACCCYGTTTCAGAATTTGATTATAGTGATTTCCTAATGTATGTGGATCGCGCCCAAGTCACGGAAGTAACCATTCAAGGGAACTTGATCGCCGGTAAAACAGCTTCGGGCAAATTATTTCAYACAATGGGCACTTATGATCCTCAGTTAATTGAGCGACTCAGGGCACAAAATGTATCCATCCAGATTGAGTCAGAGGGAGATACCCCCTGGTATCTTTCCTTGCTCCTGCAATGGGGACCACTCTTATTGCTGGTTGGAGTCTGGATCGTATTGATGAGAAAGATGCCGGGCTCGGGTAAGATCATGTCCATCGGTAAATCAAAAGCTAAAAAATACGAAGAAGAAATTCACGATTTTAGTTTCGATAGTGTCGCGGGCGTGGAAGAAGCTAAAGAAGAGTTAGTAGAAATTGTTGAATTTTTAAAAGCTCCAGAAAAATTCCAAAAACTCGGCGGGAAAATCCCTAAGGGTGTCTTAATGGTCGGCCCTCCCGGTACGGGAAAAACCCTGTTAGCCAAAGCCGTAGCCGGTGAGGCGGGGGCTTCCTTCTACAGCCTTTCCGGGTCAGATTTTGTCGAGATGTTTGTGGGAGTCGGAGCCAGTCGAGTACGAGATCTCTTTGAAGAAGCCAGGCAAAATGCCCCCTGTATTATTTTTATCGATGAAATTGATGCGGTAGGAAGGCATCGTGGTGCCGGAGTCGGCAGTGGTCACGATGAAAGAGAGCAAACGCTGAATGCCTTACTCGTAGAAATGGATGGCTTTGATGGTTCTGAAGGTATTATTACCTTGGCCGCGACCTATCGCTCCGATATTCTGGATCCGGCCCTCATGCGTCCCGGACGTTTCGACCGAGAAGTCTATGTCGGCTTACCGGACGTCAAAGGTAGAGAGGAGATCCTGAAAGTCCACAGTAAAAAAATTGTACTGGCCGAAGACACAAATTTGAGCATTATCGCCAGGGGAACTCCTGGATTCAGCGGTGCGGATCTGGCCAACTTAATCAATGAAAGTGCTCTCTGGGCAGCTCGCCAGAATAAAAAAGCCGTGACCCTCGAAGAGCTGGAATGGGCTCGGGATAAAATTATCATGGGTGCAGAACGCAAATCTATGATAATGAAAGAGGAAGAAAAACAAGCTACTGCCTACCACGAAGCGGGGCATGCCCTTGTCGCAGCTTACAATGAAGATGCGGATCCCGTGCATAAAATCACCATCATCCCTCATGGCCAAGCCTTAGGGGTGACCTCCTTTTTACCGGAGACAGAACGCCTCAGTATGGATAAATCAGTACTGATGGCAAGAATCAGAGTTGCCTTCGGAGGAAAAGCTGCTGAAGAACTGGCTTATCAAGATACCAGCACCGGTGTCGAAAATGATCTAAAAAGTGCGACGGATCTTGCCTATAAAATGATCTGCCAATGGGGCATGAGTGAAAAACTAGGAGCTTTGACTATTTCTCAAGGAGACTCGGGAAATTACCTGGCCATGGATTACAACCCGAAAGAAGTGGTCTCCGATGACATGCAACAGATCGTTGATGCCGAAGTAAAAGGACTGCTAATGCAGTGTTACAGTGAGGCAAAGCAAACCTTAACTGAACACCGGCAAGAGCTGGAAGAGTTAGCCCAATTACTGATGGAAGTGGAAACAGTTACAGCAGAGCGTTTTAATGAACTGATTGGCCAATCTTCAGCCGAACCAACTGCGGAACCAACTGCGGAACCTATTTAATCCCTTTCAAGGCAACTTGCATGAATTTTCTGTTATTGAGACTTTTACCCAAAAATCTCCTCAGCCGCCTGATGGGAGTTCTTGCGGACCAGCAAGTTCCTGCTTTGTTGTTACAGGCAATTATCCATATTTACGCTCATGTCTATAAGATTCGCTTGAGTGAACTCAAGAAACCGTTGCGTGAGATGAGATCATTCAACGATTTCTTTACCCGGGAACTCAAAAAAGAACTCAGGCCGATTGATCCGACACCTCACAGTATTACGAGTCCTGTCGATGGGACCGTTGCCGAACATGGTAGCATCAAGCAGGGGTTGCTCGTACAAACTAAAGGAATTCTCTATTCTTTAAATGATCTGGTAGGGGATCAAAATGCTCAGCTCTTTGAGTCGGGCTATTTCATGACCATCTACCTCAGCCCTGCGGACTATCACCGCATCCACACACCCGTAGCCGGACAAGTGAAAAAGTTTAGTTATTTTTCCGGGAACCTGTGGCCGGTCAATAGTTTAGGTGTCAACAATGTAGGGGGACTCTTCTCCTTAAATGAGCGCATTCTGACACCCATTGAGAGCCCATTCGGGACGGTAGGTATTGTTAAAGTAGGTGCAACGGTAGTGGGGAAGATCAAACTAAAATTCCACTCTTTGACTAGTAATCAAGGCAAGGCATCCCAGATCAATTTGCCTGTTTTACCTGCTAGGAACTTTCAAAAAGGTGAAGAGCTTGGGCGCTTTCAATTAGGCAGCACCGTGATCTTACTCTTTCAGAAAGATCAGATGCTACCCAAAGATATGTTCAAGGGAAAGAAATTAAAGATGGGGCAAGTGATCGGTACCTTCAACAAGGTCATGCAACCAACTACAAAAACCTAAGTACACCCTGGGTAATTTGTTGGATCGGTAAGATTTTCTCTACCGATCCATTTTCCACGGCCTCTCTCGGCATCCCATAGACAACACAGCTCTCCTCATCCTGAGCAATAGTACGGCCCCCAGCCTCTTTCATTGCCAATAAGCCTAAAGCTCCGTCAGCCCCCATTCCAGTTAAGATCACCCCAATTGCATTTTTTCCCGCACATTCCGCAGCAGAGTGAAAAATAACATCCACTGACGGACGATGACGATTTACAGGAGGTCCGCCTTTGACTTCCACAAAGTAGCGGCTGCCATGTTTACGCAATAACATATGTTGATTTCCTGGTGCTAATAAAGCAACACCAGATTCTACGGTATCTCCATTACGCGCTTCTCGAACCATTAAGTTGGGACAAATCTGATTCAACCTATCAGCGAAAGATTGGGTGAAACCTTCGGGCATGTGTTGTACCATGACGATTCCCGGTGCACCAGCTGGCATATTCTCTAAGACCTTTCGTATGGCTTCCGTCCCACCGGTTGAGGCTCCAATGACAATCACCTTTTCACTCGCTATTACACCTCTTAAGGGGGCTAAACCCGGAGCTGGAGCCACAGCAACTTGCTGTGCTACCGAGGCAACGGCTCTGGCCTTCCCACCTTTGACTTTGGCTCTGGCTGAATAAAATAAAAGATCAGCCAACTGAGCCATCACTTTATTGCGATTTGATGAATCTTCCGGTTTGGGTTTGGGGAAGATATCAACAGCGCCTAACTCTAGAGCTTTCAAGCTAGCCTCTCGGCTGCTATCAGCTATCGAACTAATCACGATAATGGGAAGAGGCCAGTGTTCCATCAAAACCTGTATGAATTCAAGGCCATTCATACGAGGCATTCCTAAATCCAAAGTAATGATATCAGGCTTTTTTTTTACAATCACATCTCGTGCCTGGTAAGCATCTTTAGCCGTTCCGATCACTTCAAGACGAGGGTCTCTAGCCAGACCGGAACGCAGGATGTTCCTAATTACCGCTGAATCATCTACAATTAAAACCTGAACTTTCTTCATCGTCTATTGTTGTTTAAACTCCGATTCCTTTCATCTAGAAAGTTAAAACGCTTGATGAAACTTGCCTTGACCAGCCCAGTTTGCACATCGAAGTAGATTTTTCTACCTCGATGTCCTCCAACTTCCTTTCGCACCACTTTAACTTTCAATTTTTCCAGAACTTTCAATGTAATTTCAATATTCCGGGCTCCCACGTTCATTGCCGGTCCCGCGTCAACCAGCGCCAGCCGACTGGCTCCTCCAAAGACCTGTGCCTCCAGAAAACGTGGTAAACTCCCTTCTTTTCGGATCATGTCATACAAGACAAAAGTAGCGACATTCCCGTACTTTGTAGAAGCAAATTCCTCTTCCATGGTTATCGGCAGCATAATATGATTCATCCCGGCCATCTTCCTGTGACTATCCCAGATACAAACTGCTACGCATGAGCCTAGCAGTGTAGTAATCCGCATATCTTCTTTACTGAGAAAGACCTCACCAGGCTGCACATGATAGTTGCGCTTCGCTGTGGTGAGGTGATAGGGATTAGCCATTCAAAAGTTCCTCAATTTTTTCGATCAACTTATTGGCACGAAAAGGTTTTGTCATATAAGCATCGGCTCCGGCTCTCAGCCCTTCTTCCTCATCTTGCTTACGGCCTTTTGCGGAGAGCAGGATCACTTTTGTTTGTTGCGTAGCAGAGTCCCCTTTAACCCTTTTGCAGACTTCATAACCACTCATATCAGGCATCATGATATCCAGGACCATCAAGTCAGGTTCAAATTCTTTAACTTTTTCCAAAGCTTCCGTACCGTCACCAGCACTAGACACATCATAGCCTTTGAACTCTAAGCGGAAACAAACCAAATCTCGAATTTTCTTCTCATCATCTACAATTAAAATCTTGTGGCTCATCAGTTCTCCGGGAGATTTCAAGCTTCTTTCGAAGAAGCTCATAGTTTTTGGTAAACAGCTGGTTGAACATATTTGAGGGTAGTTTTGATACCACTCAGGCTTTCCGCGTTACCAATAAAAAGGTAGCCACCTCTGGTCAACTGCTCAGCTAAATTAGCGACCAACCGTTCTCTAGTTATTTTATCAAAATAGATCATTACATTACGGCAAAAAATAAAATCAAAGGTCACAGAAAGGGGGAATTTCTCCATGAGATTCAGCCGCCTGAAATAAGTTAGTTCCTTCAAGCAATCTTTGACTAAATAATGATCTGACCACTGGTTACTGCCTTTCAAAAAATACTTCCGTAATAAAGGCTGAGGGACGGGAGATATTTGTGCCGTAGAGTAAATGCCTCGTTCCGCTTCATCCAGCACTTTAGTGGAAATATCCGTACTCAAAATCTTAATATTTTTGCTGCGATTATTTCCGAAATGCTCTAATAAGGTCATGCCCAGAGTATAAGATTCTTCACCACTGGAACAAGCAGCACTCCAAATGCGAATATCTCGCTGTCCTGTCATTCGAGGGTAGACATTCTTGATTAAAAAATCAAAATGTACGGATTCCCGAAAAAAATCAGTCTTATTTGTAGAAACCGCATTCAGCATTAAGGTGAATTCATCTTTGTGCATGGGATTCGTGACATGTTCCCGATATGCTCTAAAGGAAGGGATCTTCATCACGTTCATTCGTTTCCTCAAGCGGGAGATCAATAACTGCTTTTTGGGCGCAGTAAAATTAATCCCGCAAGTATCGTAGATCAGCTGCTGATATTGGCCGAACTCCGCATCAGACATATTCATTTCTTCAGGCATAGTTTTTTATCTCATCAAGGGTGTAGGGTAAGCTAAACCTGAAAATTGCACCTTCCTTGGAGTTTTCCGCCCAGATTCTTCCGGAATGAGCATCAATAATTCGTTGAGAAATCGTCAGGCCCAAACCCGTCCCTTTAACCTCCACGCCATCCCTTTTTACTTTTTGAAACTTACCAAAAATCTGCTGCAAGCTCTCCTGAGGGATTCCTGGCCCCTCATCGGTGATGGATACAATGAAGTAGGATTCCCTTTTCTCCACTCCGACGGAAATCGTCCCATTTTCCGGTGAAAATTTAATCGCATTACCCAATAGATTGATCAATACTTGAATGATTCGATCGCCATCACCAAGGAATTGAATATCTGTGGGTTGATGCTTAATTTTGATATTATTTTTTTCAAACAGCAAGCCTTCTACTGACTCAATGGCACGCTTCACTTGATCATTCAAATAAACGTCTTCCAGTAGAAATTCAACATGTCCTGCCGCTAGTGTGGACATATCCAGGATATTCTCGATCAATTGGCTCAACCGTTCCGATTCTTCAATCAAGATCTGATAGAACCTCTGTCGCTCTTTCTCGGGTAACTCACACTCAGCCAGTGTATCGGCATAACCAAGGATAGATGCCAAGGGCGTTCTTAATTCATGGGAAACAGTGGCCAAAAATTCATCTTTGAGCTTATCCAGGCTTTTTAGTTTTTCATAAGCTTCTTCCAAATGCTGGTTAGCCGCCCTCAATTCCGCGACCCTTTCCAAGACCCTGGTCTCCAACTCTTCATTCGTAGCGATTAATGCGGCTTCCATCCTTTTTCTGTCCGTAATATCTTCTATTACTTCCAGATAATGGGTAATCTTTCCATATTTATTCTTGATGGAGCAAACGGAAGCAGAACCCCAAAAAAAGTTGCCACTTCGTTTTTTATTGCGTAATTCCCCTTTCCAGGTCCCCCCAGAGGAAACAGTCTCCCAAATTTCATTGTTGAGACGACTGTCCTCTCTATCATCCTGTAAAAATCGTGGGTTTTTTCCAGATACCTCTTCAGCCGTATAGCCGGTTTTTTGTAAAAACCAAGGATTAACGTATTCAATTTTACATTCGCTATCAGTGATCAAAATAGAAATCGGACTTTGCTCAACCACTGTAGACAGCATAGAGATCTGTTCCTCATCCTTTTTCAGCTGTGAAATATCCTGCGCCACAAATACAATTCCATCAAACTGATCTGTTTCATCATGGAGTATATCCAGTGAGCATAGTACGGGGACGCTTTTTCCATCCTGGGTCATCAGAGTCGTTTCAAAACTCTCCATGCTCTGAGGAATTTTTTCTTCATTCTTCCATTCGGAAATCCATTGCTCTTGCTCCCTATTAAAGAGAAAATCAAAGGATTGCCCAAGGACGTCTTCTTCTTTCAGCCCTAAGAGTCGCAAGGCGGCAGGGTTGGCTATTTCTATCTGTTTATCCGCTGAAAATACAAATAAGGCATCATATAAAGAATTCAAGACATTTTCGATGCGATTATTAGACTTAGCCAGATTCTTCAGCATTTTATTGCGGGATGTCATGATCTGCCCCAACTCGTCATCACGGATGAGCGAGCTCTCAATCAAAGCTGACTTCACATCTTTTTCAGAATTTTTGGCCACAATCAAACGTATAGGCCTGTAAATTCTCATGAGATAATAAAGCCAAGTAAGCCCCGATAAAAAACCACCAAGAATCACCATGCTAATAAAGATACTCTTAAAAGCGATCAATCTCTCTGAGAGATAAGAATCCTGGTTATGACGGAAGAAAACAATCCAGTACTCTTTCTTCTCTTTATTGATCATTACGGGGTGGTATGAGGCAAAGCTTCCCTCCGAATTCACCAAAACCCCTGATGTCCCTGATAAAACTTTTTTGGCTTGAGAAAAAGACAAGCGTTCCCGAATATTAAGGATCCTGGTCACAGTTCTCGATGAAAGCTCATCTGAAGAGATCAGTAACGCCCCCTCACGATTGAGAAGATGTAGGGTCGCGCCTGCCGGGATCTTAGATAAGACCCGTTTTACCTGGCTTTGCTGTAAGTTGAAAGTGGCTTCATGCCCCACTTCTGATTTGAGCAGATTTTCAATCTCAGCGGCGAGTAATATAACCGTAGATTGTAATCTGAGAGCTTTGTACTGGTCATTCACATCATGAGAAATCGTCAGCCCATACCATCCCAATAAGAGTAGCGGGGATGAGAGAATCACCAGTAAAATTAAAAAAACATTTCGTAATAACAGTGCTTTAAAGCGAACTATTTTATGCAACATGGAACTACCACTGAGACTGCTTGTCGGTGAGATTTAATTAGGAAATTGCCAGGACTCAATAATCATTTTGGTATCCAGGATCAATCCAAACCGACCATTTCCCAGAATGGCCCCCCCGCTAATCCCAATCAAATGTTCAAAATGTTCTTTTAAGTTTTCCACAACGACCTGTTGTTGGGAGAGAAGTTCATCAACAATGAGCCCAAATAACTTCCCTTCCACACGCACCACAAAGATGACGCTATTTTGTTTTTGCTCAGATTCATTGATATTAAAGAAAGATGATAATCGAATGATAGGAATAATCGCATCGCGATACACCACAAACTCTCCCTGACTTCCCTGAATTTTCTTAATTTCATCAGGCATGGGGCAAAAAGTGTGCTCCACAGAAAAGATAGGGAGGATCAGATAAGTATCTCCAACCCTGGCCACCAAACCATCAATAATCGAAGTACTCGTCATTAGCGGTATATCGATCGTAAAGCTCGTCCCCATTCCCGGTACACTATTCACGGAGATCTCTCCATTCAATTGAGTGATCGCAGTTTTCACCACATCCATGCCCACTCCACGTCCCGATAAATCAGAGACTTCTTTGGCCGTCGAAAATCCAGGTTGAAAAATCAACCCATAGGCTTCTTCATCAGAAATTTTCTCATCCTCCCCTAAGAGATCTTTTTCGATGGCTTTGGCAATAATGGCATCTCTATTGAGGCCTTGGCCGTCATCGCTCAACACCAAGGTGATCGTATCACTAGTAACCCGAGTGATTAGACTAATGCTTCCCTCTTCAGGTTTGCCCTCACTTTTTCGTTGTTCCGAATTTTCCAAGCCATGATCCACAGAGTTTCGAATCATATGTACCAGGAAATTATACAAAATCTCAAAGGTGGATTTGTGAATCTCTATTTCCTCGCCTTCGGACAAAAAAACAATTTTTTTATTACACTTTCTAGCCAAATCACTAATCAAACGTTGCAGTCTTTTATAGATGCCGCCAAGAGGTAACATGTGCGTATCTACTACTTTTGTGCGTAAGTTATCTGTGACGCGCACCAGCTTGTCGATTTTATTTTTGGATTGGAAGCGAGCATTGGCGAAGGTTGGATCCTCCTTGATCGCATTGACCAGGACCGTCAATTCTCCAATCATGCTATAAAGCTCTTCCATTTTTGCTGTGGAAATACGAATGGTGCTTTCTTTGGAATCCTTGGAATCACTGCTATCTGATGTATCCAGGATAAACTTGCTTTCTATCTCGCCCAGATTTAGCAGGTCAACGTCCTTGCCCTCCAGCACAAACTCAATGGCCCGCAAGAGGGGTTCCATTTCTATGACCGCAGGGAATCGTGCTTTCTGATCCTTTGACTGCTCTAATTTCATTGTCAAATTACTAAAAAGCAACCTGACCATATCAATCACACGTAAGCTTAGTTTGATTACTTGTTCAGACAAAAAGCTGGGATTGCTTCTGGCCTTATCCAACAGGTTCTCACCAGCATGGCTAACATGCTGAATCGACCGCAGACCTAAAAATGATGAGGTGCCCTTAATACTATGCAGTTGCCTAAAAACCGTATCAATTTCTAAAACACTGGGATCGGATTCCGCCGCGATCAGTTTATCTTCTATCTCTTCCATCGGCTCTAAGGCTTCTTCAATAAAATCTTCCAGCAACATGCGTTGATCCGCGTCAATGAAAGCAAAATCGTAGAAAGTCACCTCTTTAAAAACTTTATCTACGGTGGCACGTTCACGCTCCGTAAGGATTCGCTTCTCCTCCTTTTCCGAAGTGAACATATGATAGATCGTTTTGACGAACTCCAAATCTTCTTCTTGAAAGCAGGATTCAAAGTCAGTGGCACCATCCAGGCCTCCTTCAATCACCTCAAAAACATTCAGCGCATAACTGAGCCCCGTATAGACACTCTCCTTCCCTTTACTGACTGTTTTAACAATATTTTCCAGGTAATGAAAAATCTGCATTGCCGGGCTGTCCCCATAGTCGGAATAGCGATGACGGATTTCATATAAAGGAGTCAGTACCTCTTTTAAAATCTGGGGATCTACATTATATGCGTCTAGCTTGCTAAATACGTCCTGTAAGACCGAAAAGTGGAATTGAATAAACTCTAAAACATCAGAATTCAAGGTACGGGAAGTATCATCAGACATAGAAGGGTCCAAAAGAGTCATTGATTAAGTGATTATTGATTAATGATCAGCGTGAACTAGAACCAACTCCTCATTGGATAATACATTTTCCATATCCAGGACGATAATCACTCGCTTATCTAATTTTGCCATCCCTGTGATGAACATAGTATTGATATTGGCTCCCAAATCCGGGCTATCCTCAAAATCCTTTTCTTCAATCGTGACGACTCCCACCAGAAAATCAACAATCGTCCCGGTTAACTTTCCCTGGATATCAACGACAACAATACAAGATTCACTACTACCTTGGCCCTGCTCCATCCCAAATTTAGAGCGCAGATCAATCACGGGAATAATTTTCCCCCGCAAGTTAATGACTCCTTTCATAAATTTAGGTGTTTGTGGTACCGGGTCGATCTCCATCAAGCCGACCACTTCCCGGGCTTCTAGAATTTGAATGCCATATTCCTGCTCACCAATCAGGAAGGTCAATAATTTCCCTCCGGACTCTTTAAATAACTGGGTTGATTTTTCACTCATTCCTACTCCTCCATCAAGCTTATTGTTCCTGTCCACACTCAGCCCTCATTCTGCTTTGTGAATGCGAGAGTATAAATTATGAATCAACTCAAGTGGGTCCAAAATTAAGCCCACCCGGCCATCCCCCAAAATCGTACCGCCACTGATCCCCTCAAGTGCCTCAAATCGTGTACCCATACTTTGTATTACAATTTGTTGTCTATGTAAAAGCTCATCTACCATTAATCCATATTTCTTATCCCCATCTTTTACCACCACCACGACAGCCTCAGAGGGGTCTACCACATGAGAATCCAAATCATAAATCTTATGGATGCGAACAATCGGTACCAAGTTACCGGCAAAAAGAAAAAACTCACTGCCCTTTCCCTGTACTCCTTTTAACTCACCAGCCAGAGGGGTCACTGTTTGGTAGACATCCAGAATGGGCAAGACAAAACGAGTTGTTCCTACACGAACTACCAAGCCCTCAATAATTGAAGTAGTCAGGGGAAGGTTTAAAATAAAGCTAGTTCCCTGCCCTGCAATACTATCAATGGTAACTTTCCCCCGCAAACTCTCCACAGTACGCCTGACCACATCCAATCCAACGCCACGACCGGAGATATCGGTCACCTTCTTAGCAGTAGAGAAACCCGGTAAAAAGATGAAAGAAAAAATTTCTTTGTCTGTAAAGTTATCTCTGCCACCTGTCAGCCCCCGATCGATTGCTTTTGCTAGAATAGCTTGGGTATTCAATCCCTTACCATCATCTTTGATGGTAATCAAGATGGAATCTCCCAAGTGTTGGGCATCCAGTTGTATCCTGCCTTCAATATCCTTGCCGGTACCCACTCGCTCTTCAGCATCTTCTATCCCATGGTCAATAGAGTTACGAACCAAATGCATGAGCGGCGCGTAGATATTATCGATGATAGTCTTATCCACCAAAGTTTCGGCACCGGAAATATTCAAGTTAATCTTTTTATTGGACTTTTTTGATAGATCCCGTACTTGCCGTGATAACTTATTAAAGACCGTGCTAATGGGGAACATTCTGATTCCCAATACCTTATCTCTCAAGCTCTCCGTGATTTTTTCCAGATGGTCCAAATGTTTATGCACCGTACGGTTTTGTACTTCTGTAATAGCCGGGTTTTGGGTGAGCAGGGAGAGGGCAACCACCATCTCCCCTACCAAGCCTGCTAATTCATCCAGTTTCTCTGCCGGGACCTTCAACATCTCCGTAAATTTACTGGATTTAACATTTTTTGTTGCCGTTTCTTGCCTCTTCTCGGGTACTGAGGGTTGTACCTTAGTGGCAATGATGACGTCATTAACGTCCAGTTGTTTTTTCTGTAGATCTTGGGCCTCAGCAGATTGCTCCCCAGGCATGGGAATTACCTGCTGGGCAGAGTTCTCAACGGGAGGGGCTTCTGCTACGCAGGAGTTTTCCTCCAGGATGGCCTCTCCCTGTTCATCAAGACCAAAGCCTGACAATTTGTCATAAAACCGACTGAGATTAACTGGTGTGGGTGGCTGGCCACTTAAAATTTCTTTAAACTGGTTGACCAAATTTTTTAGAGTATCCACGGATGTAAAGAGTAAATCCGTCCCCTCACTACCAAGGCTTTGTTTCCGCTCTCGAACTTGCCCCAGAATATCTTCCGTTCTATGAGCTATTTTTCCAATGATCGGCATACCTAGAAAACCAGCCGTGCCTTTCAGCGTGTGCATGACTCGAAAGACCTGGTCCACTCGTTCCGGTTGCTCTCCATTCTCTTCCAGGGACAGTAGGTTCTCTTCAACAACCTCCAACCCCTCCATAGCCTCATTGATAAAATCGGAGGCTAAACCATCTTCTAAAATATCAGCAGGTAATTCATCTTGAATCACATCTTCCGTTTTAGCTGGCTCAACTTTTCGAACTTCCTCCACTCCGGCAAAGAGTTTTTCCAAACGTACTAAGGCTTGATCAAAGAACTCGAATTCATTTTCCCCCACAAGGAAATCATCCAGTGCCTCCTCCAGGAACTCATACAAGTTGAGGACATAAGACAAGCCCGTATAATGGCTGATATGCTCCGTAACCACTTCTGTGAGTAGATTATTCACAAAATTAATCGCTTCTTGAAAATAGGGGACGGAGTATTGATCAAGGGTTGTCGCCAGGCTATCAAAAAGATTCATGATCTCGCCACAGCCCGGTAAGCGGTATTCCCTAAGGTCAGCCATCACCAATTTTAAATTAAGCTCCTGCCGTACAGGAACCAAAGCTTGCTCTAGTTCCTGACGAGTTTCTTGCGATATCTCAAGCTGTTCGACCATATGGGGCAATCCGTTTGGAAGTTAAATTCCTGTCATTCAGCCTAGGCAAAAATCAAGGACAAGTCTGGCACTCAAAAATCTCACTTAAAGTAGTAAATAGGTAACCTGTTCCTCTCCACTACCCTTAAGAGTGTATTTTTTACCGTATTATGGGGCCTATATTATAGGCAGCCAAGTAGATCCCTATAATGCTAATAACATACCCAAATCAAGGTCTAAGAGAGATCATTGACTTCGAGCCACCTAGTTTCCATGGTTTTCAAACTCAATTTTCCCCAATCAGAGCACTATGATTCGAGCCGTCCTATTTTTGACCTAAATTCCAGATCCTTGAAAATAGTCAAAATCTACCTTTTTTTCCTTATTAAATCTATGGTATTCTTGCTTGCCCACATCAAAGGTGATCACAGTTCCAGGTTCAACAGACCGAGTAATCCAAACATTTCCACCAATGACGGAATCACGACCAATCACCGTCTTCCCTCCTAAGATGGTACAACCTGCATACAAGACCACATCGTCTTCAATGGTAGGATGTCTTTTACCTCCTTTCACCAAGTTACCACTTGCATCCTTCTGAAAACTCAAAGCCCCCAAGGTAACCATCTGATAAATTTTTACATGGTCGCCAATTTCACAGGTTTCGCCAATGACAACTCCAGTACCATGATCAATAAAAAAACTCTCACCGATCTTGGCTCCGGGATGGATGTCAATCCCCGTTTTGGTGTGGGCATACTCGGAAATCATTCTAGTCACAAGAGGAACCTTGCGTAGATATAATTCATGAGCCACACGGTACATAGCAATCGCCTGGATGGCAGGATAACTCAAAATCACTTCTTCATGACTTTGTGCGGCCGGGTCACCAATGTAGGCAGCATTCACATCCTTCTTCAGTAAGGTCCGGATTCTAGGGATCTGCTCCATCACTTCCAGAGTAATTCTCTCCGCCTCGCTGACATGTTGCCGATGGTTTTCATCATCACAGCCAAAACAAATACTACGAGTAATTTGCCGTTTCAAGCGGTGATAGACCATATCGAGCAAGTAAGCACTCCAACTATTCAAATTTCCACTGTGGATTCGTTCAACCCCATAGAAACCGGGGAAGAGAAGTTGCATCATCTTTTTAATAATATCAATAACCTCAACGTGTGAAGGCAGATTTATGCCGTCAACGTGATTGATGCCCCCTTGTAGGTCATAAGTTTCATTAATTTGCTGGTTGATTTTTTTCAACCTTTCTTCGGTATTACTGCCTCTAAAACTCATGCTAATTTGGTCTGTATTGAGATTGATGTAGAGAGTCTGATTGAAAAAAAGAGCGCATATATTGATAAAAAGAGTCTTCCGGTTGCATCATCATTTTTACTCGGAAAAATTCTGGCAGGTGATGCTTCCAGGCTTCTAACTTAGTCCAGTCTTTCTCTGTACACAGAAGCCATTGATAACTATGCTGTTCAATAAATTGATTGAGCTTCCGAATTGTTGCCACATCATATTTCTGATGATCTTCTAATATAAGATGGTCAACGACAACAGCTCCTTCCCCTAGAATAGTCTCCTCAAATCCTTTTGGGTTCCCAATACCCGAGATCAAGAGACAACGCTCCCCTTTGATAGTTTGCAGTGTTACCTCGCTCTTCCCCAGTGAAGATAATAAGGAAAGAGGCAAAAATTGACAGTCAAACTCTTGTGTTGCCTGGCGCAGAAAGGGGCGTACCTTGGAGCGAATCCAGGATGAGTCCCGTAGGTTAGTCTTAGTATATAAAATCACATCTGCTCGTTCCAAGCACTGCAAGGGTTCTCGTAAAGGACCTAAAGGTAATAATTTCTGATTACCAAAACCAGCTACAGCGTCAACTAAGACCAAGTTCAGATTCCGCTCTAATTTTAGATGCTGCATACCATCATCTAAAAGAATGACATCACTATTTTTTTCAGCCTGCTGAGCCGCCAAAACCCGATTTGGGGAAATGTAAAACTTGGAATCAGGATGATTGTGAAAGAGGAACCAGGGTTCATCACCAAAGTTTTCGCTGGACCCACTCGCCGCTGTCTGTGCATCCAATATTTGCAGGTTTGCCTTCCGTTTGGCCTTGTAGCCCCGGGATAATACAGCAGTGATCAGCCCCTCTTGCTTACAAAATCCCAGCAACCAATCAATCATCGGTGTTTTGCCAGTGCCCCCAACAGTGATGTTACCAACTGAGATCACAGTTGTCTTTACAGCTGTCCCTTTTTTAAAGCCCATCACATAGGACCATCGCCAGAGCGAGTTAAGGCCCCCGTAAAGTATACTGACGGCTTTAAATAAAAACCAACGGATACAAGTCCGCCAAGTTAAGCGTAAATCTGCGTCAAATACGGACATATCTCTTTACAAAGAAAAGTGTTTTTCCAGAGTCCGGGCAGCTTCCGAGATATCTTCCGTGGATACAGTCAACTCAATCGTCAGTTTACCCATGGAGTGAGCGTACTTGCGATCATAGTAATTCACTAGAATAAACTGAAAACAATCATGATAATTTCCCGCATCGAATAAGGAGGTCAGTTCCGCAACTTTATTTTTGCCCAAGTCTTTGACTAAAAAATCAATCCTCTTCCTGATTTCTGTGGTTTCCTGAGGCTGACTGGTGATGTATTCTTCTACGGTCCGCTTCGTCCTGGTTTCAATGGATGCCTCTAGCATGGCAATTCTGGCTCTCTTCATCTGGCCGTGGATATTCCCCGAAATAGTTGTTGAGCCGATATTACGACTCTCCCCTTCCACAAAAAGAACTTGATTGGGATCAGAACAATCCAGTGCCATTAAAAGGTTGGCTTCAAAATTTTTCTGTGTTGCTGGTTTTTTCCCTACTCCTCCAACCATGGAACCTCGATGCTGGGCCAAGCCTTCCAGATCGACTGAATTCCGCAGTTGATTCAAGACTAATGTTTTACCGACACCTGTTCCACCTTGCAGGACAACTAGATTGGGAAGTTGATAATTCTCCAAACGTTCCAAATTCCAAGTGCGAAAGGCTTTGTAGCCACCAATGAGCTGGGAAGCACGATAACCTAGGGATCTCATCAGCGCAGTGATTGCTTTCGATCTCATGCCTCCACGGGCACAATAAACAACGAGTTCCTGCTCCTTGGAAAAGTTTTCAAAATACCTCGCTAACAGTCCAACTCTCGGCTCAAGGAGATCATAACCTTTTTCGATTGCAGGCTCGCGACCAGCTTGTTTGTAAAGAGTGCCGACCAAGGCTCTTTCCTCGTTATTTAACAGGGGAATGTTTACCGCTTCTGGAATGAATCCTGCTAAAAATTCGTCGGGAGAACGTGCATCAATCAGTGTAATAGACTTTTGATTCCAAACCTGCTCAATGGTGACCTGTGGATTCTCTCGCTGATGAAAATCCTTATCAAAATTATTTGTCATAAACATTAGTTTACGGTTGTCGGTTATCGGCTGTCGGGGGAAGGATCAGGACTTCAAATAAAAAAAGCCACAGTCACGGCAAACAGTAGAGTCGTCCTACGTACCTATCTCAAGTCAATAAGCAGCAATTTTCAAAGCAAACAATCCCAGCTTACTATCGAATAGTAAGACCATAAGAGATCCAGTTGATTCCTTAAACTGACACTGACGAGGCTAGACAAAGCTACGAACCGTCAACTGATAACCGTCAGGTCTATGTGATTGTTTTGGGGATAGAGTAGTCGGGGTGTGGAATCTTTGTCTAGGGACAAGGGGGAGAACCAGGCTGGAGGAGCTCCAGCCTGGAAATCACTGCTTAGTGATGTTCTACTTTAAAGAAGCGCTCATCAGCGATAGGCATGATGGGTACTCTCTGTAAGAACCAGAAGTAAGACAGCAAGAAAAGTCCTAAAACTCCCAAGGTAATTGAGAAGTCATAGAAGTTATAATTGAAGCCAGCTAATCCAGCATGTCCACCAGTTGCATTAGCGACAGCAGCCTGATTTTCCTGAATGGAAGGAACCACGAGGAAATACTTCTCCAACCAGGTACCAATCAGAATGTCAACCGCTACGATACTGGACATCAATGGTGAGTTACAAGCAGTTCGACTCAACAGACCAAAGAAAGGAATGATGAACAGAATCACAAAAATCAGCCAGAACATCCAGCTCCACTCATGAGATTGCATTCTCAAGATCAAGTAAGGCGTTTCCTCTGGGATATTTGCATACCAGATTACCAAAACTTGAGAGTAGATCATGTAAGTCCAGAGGCAACAAAAAGAAAAAGCCAGCTTGGAAACGTCATGATAGCGCACCGTAGTGATATAGCTTTCCAGCTTATATTTACTACGTACATAACCACCAATGATCATCAAAACAGCGGCAGCACCCATTAAACTAGAGATTAGGTATTGAACACCAAACATAGTACTGAACCATTCCTGATCAATGGACATAATCCAATCAAAGGCGATCAAAGTACAAAGCAAAGCGGCCAGAATGGCCAGGATGGGGCTCAAAACTTTAGTTTTTTGACGGAACTTAGCTTCTTCTTCTTCTTGAGAACCGTAGTTGCTCACTAGTTTGTCAGCAAAGCCATTGCTGAATTTTACCAGCTTCTTAGCCAAACCGATATCAGCTCGCAAACTATTTTTCAAGTATACCCAGCCCAAGACTAAGAACAGACCGAACATAAAGATATTCCTTTTCACGAAGAAAGGAAAATTCAGCCAGCCAGCTTTGGAGTGAATCACTCTATCATGGTCCATCCATTCAAAGAAATTATCCGCACCAAAGAGCAGAACTATAAAGAGTACACAGGCAACAGGTAAGAAACTAACCATGCCTTCCGCCAGACGCTTGAGAGGACGTCCCCACTGAGCATCAGTAATGGAAAAGATCAGGGAAAAGCACATGCCTCCCAGAGCAACTCCACAGAAGAAAATAGTGTTCACCAGCAAAGCTTGCCAAGCTAATTCAGGATTACTTCCCGACAACCCTACAATAAACCCGACAATGCCCAGACCTACAAACAGTAGTAATACACTCCTCAAACCACCACTGACCTGGAACTTGGAGCGTTCCAGGATGGCTTTCATTTCATCATTCCGGGTCATTGTTGTTTCTCCAGTGCACGAACATAGTTAATAATATCCCACCTTTCTTTCGCGGTAGTCGAATAACCGAGAGGAGGCATGACGGCACCACCAAAGCGTATCTTGCCGTAGAGATAACCATCAGTAAAAGCAGGACTCAAGTCCAACATCACCGGAGCCACCATTCCTTTGGCATTGACCTTGGACAAAGCCAGACCATTCTCCGCACGATCCGCACCCGGTCCATGACAAACGGTACAATAGACAGCATACTTTTGCTTGCCACGAGCAATGGACTCAGGAGTAGCAGCAACTGGATTTTTAGTTGCTGTTTCTGGTACCATTTCCCGACCAGCCCAAGTCATCTTGTCCTCATCAGTATCGTAATAACGACCATCCACGGAAACCACACCAGCTGGAAATCGGATCATACTGCCCTTCTCTTGGGGCTTGATGCTCTTCTGGTTGTACTGGTCCGTATTCCAAGACATGATTGTACTCTTGGCATAAGCCGTAGTCCCCATCATCAACAAGGCTACACTGGCGATCAGTAAAGTTTTAGACTTCACGAATGACCTCCTCTGCTTGATATTTTTTGAAGATACTCTCCACCTTCTCCACTTCACCTTGAGGACAAGGAACCACGATACCGAAACGATCTCGCATAAACCGATTGTATTCCTTATATTGTTTCCCCTGTGGGAACTGATGAGCTTTGGTATCTTTGATAATCAGCACTACCATCGCCATCATAGTGAAATAAATCGAAGTCAATACGGTCAACTCGAAAGCTACCGGCCCCATACTGGGGATAGAAATGATTGGCTTTCCTGAAACGGGCAAGATCCAGTCCAGGGTCATGTATAACATAATCACAACCGCCAAGCCCAATCCCGTGAACATCCCAATCAGGGTTGCAAAGGGAACACGACTTTGTGGGTCTCCTAATGCATGATCAAGCTCATGTCGGGGACAAGGGGCATGAGTCGTTATTTTTTTATAGCCCATTTCTCGAAGCTCTTTGACTACCGAGCAGGTATCATCAAGGAATTCGAAAGTACCCCAAACACCGGAAAACTTTTTACTCATTTTGCCCTCCTCATGGGTGGATTAAGCGCTTCTTTCAACTCTGCTACGGCTAGGGATGGCATGATCTTGACAAACAGCCAGAACCACATAAAGAACCAGCCAAAACTTCCCAGGGTGATCCAAAGTTCAACCCACTCAAAGGTATAGGTACCCCAAGCATAAGGATCAAAATCATGGGCCAAAGAAGTCACCACAATATTGAATCGCTCCAACCACATTCCAATGTTGATCAAGATAGAAATCAAGAACAGTGCGGGAATGTTGGTACGAATCTTCTTAAACCACAGTGGAATAGGCGCGATAACATTACAGAAAACCATTAACCAGAAGAAATTCTTCATTTCACCGAAAGGTCGATACCAGAAGAGCGCACGCTCATATTTGGCACCACTATAGTAAGCGATGAAGAATTCAATAGAATAAGCATAGCCTACGATGACAGTGGTAAACAGGATCATCTTGGCCATGCCTTCCAGATCCTTAATCGTGATGATATCCCTAAAGCCGGGGAAAGCCAGGCGTAAGGGGATCATCAGCGTCAATACCATCGCACAGCCAGAGAAGATCGCACCGGCCACAAAGTAGGGCGCGAAAATCGTGGTATGCCAACCGGGGATACTGGACATGGCAAAATCCCAAGATACGATCGAGTGAACCGAGAATACCAGGGGAGTCGCGATCGCTGCAAACAGCAAATAGCCACGCATGTAATGCAACCATTGATGGTTGGTTCCACGGAAGCCCAGAGCCGGAAGACTATAGAGAAAACGCTTAATGCCTTTAGACTCGTCTCGCACAGTAGCGAGATCGGGAATCAATCCCAACAAGAAAAAAGCGATGGAAACAGACATATAAGTTGATACGGCGAACACGTCCCACAAGAGTGGAGACTTGAAGTTTACCCATAACTGTCGTTGGTTAGGGTAAGGGATCAACCAATAAGCGTTCCAGGCTCGACCCACGTGAATAATGGGGAAAAGCCCTGCTGTCATCACTGCGAATACAGTCATCGCCTCAGAAGCTCGATAAATCGAAGTTCTGAAGGGAGCTCGTACCAAATACAAGACGGCGGAAATCAAAGTTCCTGCATGACCGATACCAACCCAAAATACGAAGTCAGTAATATAGACACCCCAACCGATGGGATGACTGATACCACTCCACTCCAAACCATGGCGAATCTGGTATCCCCAGGCAAAAACACCCATGCCTAAAATGCCCAAAATGACCATCAGGCTTAACCACCAGGCCTTCCCTGGGGGCTCCAGGGAGTTCAACACATCATCATTGATACTGGCGTAAGTTATATTGCTCACGAAAATCTCCTATGCTTTGTGGTTGTTGTGCTTAACTTTTTTCAAGTAAGTAATGGCCGGCAAAAAGGCCAATTCTTCCAACTGGATATATCCACGCTTGGTACTCTTCTTGATTTGAGAAACTTCACTCTTAGAATCCTTAACGTTTCCAAAAGTAATAGCATCAGCACCACAAGTTTGCTGGCAAGCAGTCTGCAGCTCACCGTCATACACTTCTCGCCCTTCATCTTTGGCGATATCTTTGATTTCGCGGATTCTCGTGTAGCAAAAATTACATTTTTCCATGACACCCTTCTCTCGAACGGTAGCGCCTGGATTCAATTGAAGATGTAATGGGCTTGGGAATTCATAATCCCTCCAGTTAAACCTTCTCTGCTTGTACACACAGTTGTTTGCACAATATCTGGTTCCAACACAGCGGTTATAAACCATGGCGTTGATGCCATCAGGCGTATGGTAGGTAGCGTAAACGGGACAGACAGGCTCGCACCCGGCGTTTTCACATTGACCACACATTTCCGGTGTAAAGTAAGTCTCAACTTTCCCGGTTTCCTTATTTTTATCGAAATAACGTTCGACTCGCAGCCAGCTCATCTCACGCCCTACACCCATACGATCTTTACCAACCACAGGCAGGTTATTTTCCGCATAACAAGCAACCATACAAGCGGAACAACCAGTACAACGATCCAAGTCAATGGTCATGCCCCACTTATAGGTATCGTAGTATTTGACATTGGTTTTGCCCGCCATCAGCGCGGCATCCTCAATATCCTTCTCCCGAGTTTCGTAGAAACTGGTATTGTCTTCGAGATCAGTCGTATAGACTCGATGTCGTAGCTGATGTCCTCCGCTTTTGCCGTCTTCTTTCAGACCTAGCATAGCGCCCATCGATGCTGTCTGGACAAAACCTCGACCTTTTTGACTACGATCACCCATGCCAGCTTTAGCGTCTGCTTGCAGCGCTTCAATATCATCACGATATTGTCCGTCAGGGGTCACCAGATAAGCTTTACGTCCCGTAGGCTTCACTGTGACTTGTGTCGAAGCAAAATTCAGATCTCCTGAAAGCCCATCTTGTTGGAAAGGCAGGAGTTCCATCACATTCACACCCACTACGTTGTGAATCGTCTGTCGACTCTCTTCAGCGGTCTCAATGACTGGAATCCAAGCGCTCTGTCCGTGACTGGTCTTGTAATTAGCCATAGGCACAACTCGTCCCAGACCGGCAGGCATGGCCACGGTGTTTTCAGCGATGCCGTAATATAACCAGGCAGCGACTTCAACTTTACCGTAAGGACTGGAAACTTCTACCAAATCCCCATGTCTGATACCCAGTTTGATCGCTGTATCCGGGTTGATTTCCACCCAGGAATCCCAAACGATTTGTGTAATTGGATGAGGAATTTCCAGCATCCAAGTCCGGTTACCATTCTTACCGCCTGCACTATGCAGTGAAGAGTTCGCCGCAATCAGAGTCAATCCTGTAGCCGCTTTTCCAGGCTTGTGGGACAAGGCTGCAGTATCAAAGGCAACATCTTCTGTGGTGAAGTCTGAGAAATGACCACCTTTTTGCAGGGCCTTTTTCCAGAAATCAACGAATGCCTGAGAATTCTCAACTTCGCTTTGGACGTCTTCCCAAGATTCTTTCAACAAGGCTTGGAAATTATCATAGTCTTCAAAAGTGTCATTATCAGCGGCTTCAGCCAACTGAATAAACAAGTCACCCAACTCTACTGTGTCATAACCAGGCACTGTAGCCATGGTAGGCTGCTGTAGAGAATAAATTCCCGTTCTAGGTCGAGAATCACCCCAGCTTTCTAAGTAGTGAGAGATAGGCAAGTGCAGTTTCGCCAATGCGGACGTTTCATCTGCTTCTGTAGAGAAGGAAACGACGAAAGGAACTTTCTGCAATGCTTCCGTAAACTTAGAGTCTTTAGGTAACGCATAAGCAGGATTGACGTTTTCAATAATCACAACGTCATATTGTCCTTTCTGCATGCCCTTGATAGCAGCTTCCATTTCAGCAATACTGTTGGCACCATCTTGATAATCGGCACCGAATAGAACTGTTTTCCCGATATTGCCACCGATATAGTTCAGGACATTAACGGCAATTTGTAGTTTTGTTCCGTCTTGGCTGGCTGTACTATTTCCTCCGGCCAGAGCCAAGCTCTTACCTTTGGTACCAAATTCTTTGGCCAGTTCTTTGATCTTAGCGGCAGGGACTCCTGTTCGATTAGCAACAGCGCTAACGGAGTAACCACTCAAATAGCTTTCCAACTGATCTTTTTCTGCCTTGGGCAGTGTTGAACCAGCCAACAAAGTATTAGCTACAGCTAAAGCAATTTCACCTTCCGCGCCGTTGGAGCAGCTTACCCACTCATCAGCATTGGATCCGGTTAAGGACATGTGAGGTGAGACGTGAACGAATTTTCCTTTCTGACCATGCTTGAAAGCATGCATTTTGGTATAACCTCTGGTCAATTTCAGAGAATATAACCAGCTTTCCAGGAAGTCCGCGCCGAAGTTCAGCAAATAATCAGCATTTTCGATCGCATAATGAGGGATCTCTGCTTTGCCGAAAGTTAAGTCATTAGCCTTGCGGATACTGTTGGTAGGAGCGGTGTCAAAACCAATGGCGGTTCCGCCACCCATCGCTTCCAGCCAATCCTGCTGCAATTGATTCAGTACTCCAGTTTTTGGTGTACCGATATATAAGATTCTTGAGCCTTTCTCTTGAGCTGCTACTAATTTCTCTGCCAGGATGTTCTTTCCTTTTTCCCAGGAGATAGCAGTTTGAGAGCCGTTTTCAATGGTTTTGGGACCAGTAACACGAGAGGGGCTATACAAGCCTTGCAGGGTGGATTGTCCCACTGCACATAAGCGTCCCTCACTAAGCGGATGATTGGGGTTCCCTTCAACTTTAATCGCCCGTCCTTCACGGGTTCTTACGACCATTCCACAATTACTGGAACATTCCTGACAGGTCGTAGCAAAATGAATGGATACACCTGGGACATAGTCGCTCGGGGGTACCAACATGGGTACCAGCTCCTCGACAGGATCCGTCCCACAGCTAGCAACGGCTGCTGTCGCGCCACTGACTGCTGCAACCTTGAAAAAGTCCCTTCGGTTTATACCTTTAAACATTCCTTCTCCAAGTTATTTGTGACAAATAAGACAATCTTTTGAACCCTGAACTATGCCGTTCTGCTGAGCCAAGTTAGCCTCTTCCAGAATTTTTCCGCCTCGGGTTGCTCGTAGAGGACGGATCACTTTGCCGTCTACAGCCGGATGCTCATCTTTGTGGCAAGTCACACACCAGCCCATACTCAAATCAGTCGCCATGTTATCCATGGTGATTTCATCTTTTTGACTGATATCCCCATGACATTCCGTACAATCGAAACCGACATTCAAGTGTCTTTTATGGGAGAAATAAACAAAATCAGGCAAATCGTGGATTTTTTTCCAGGGAATCGTTTTCTGTTGATCCCAGTAATCTACCACTTTCTGAATTTCCTGTTTTTGGGTCTCAGTTGTCCCTTTAACCATAGTGTGACAACCAATACATGTCCGGACTGGAGGAACACCGGATGTGATCGACCTGCGAGCAGAGGTATGACAGAACTCACAAGCGATCTCGTTAGTTCCGGCATGGGTTTTATGGCTAAAAGCGATAGGCTGAGTAAACTCTTCAGCAGTCGCTGCCACTGTCACTGTCGCTGTTGCTCCCGAGGCTAAAATCAATAGAGATAACAGTAGTGTTAATCTCTTTCGCAAGCCCAGGATTGCAAGAAGGTTCTTCATTGTTTAACCAGAGATATCGATTAAAGAAAGGCTACCCCCCCAAAGGCCGGCAGCTTTATGAAGTAATTTAAGAAAGTTCATTGCCAAACTTTCACTCGTACATTATTTTACTGACGAGCGAAACGATTGAATCTAAGCATAACCTTGTTATAAAATCAATGCAGAAGTGACTATTTTCACAAAAATAGCCCGCAAGATCTAAGCTCCCCCTGTTTTACAGCATTTTGATAGGAAAATGCTTGTTTAACAGTTGAACCTTCTTCCAAAACAAAGGATACTGAGCAATGCAATCCCGATTTACAGCATATTTCCTTATTTTTTGCAATTAGAAATATCAAGTATTTCAGTCTGCTTTTTCATCCTGATTGTTGAGATCTTTCCTTTGGACTTACCTTGACATTATTAATTTTTTTGATTTTTCTCAGCTCAACCTTTCACTGAAATTTTGACCTTTATGGACATAAAGAACCCTTTTGGGCAGGCCTCAAAATACCTCCACGTAGATGCCACTAAGGTATTAAGGGAGGTCCTGCATCTGGGTATCAATGGTGGCAGGGGACTATCCAGCGCAAAAGAATTAGGGAACAAGTATTTAGAAAACCCAAAGTATCAGACACAGCAGGAAATGATTAACGCTTTGATACGCACAGAGGTTTACAAAAGCTTTACAACCGGTTTTTTAACTAATTTGGGAGGGGCCCTGACTTTACCCGTAAGCATCCCCGCATCACTAGGTATCAACTGGGTGTTACAAACCAGAATGGTGGCGGCGATGGCCCATATTGGCGGCTTTAACATTGATGAACCTGGCATTCGCATGGCGATTGCCCTCTCCTTGCTGGGCAATAAAGGCAAAGAGCTCTTGAACGCAAACCTCAAAGAGATGGATCAGGTTCTCTTTCGCAATGTGATCTCCAACCTCCCCAAAAAGACTATTTTCCTGCTAAAACAGGCTATTGCTAAAAAGATGATCAATATTGCTACTCAAAGGGGTTTTTCTCGGGTCAGTAAGGTTATCCCGATCATGCGAGGGGTGGTAGGGGGCATGGTAGACTACCATTCTTGCAAAGAAACCGCAGAGTTTGCCAAGGAGCTTTTTCAGTTTGACTCCCATTTCGATATTTAACCTATCCATTAGCTAAATCCAGTGGCCGAAAAAATTTTAATCATCCAATTGAAACAGATAGGAGATGTCCTGATGACTACGCCTGCAGTGCGTGCTCTTTATCAGGAAAACCCTCAGAGGGAAATCCATTACCTGACCCAAAAGCCATCCAATCAGATCTTTGAATTCAGTCCTTATATTAGTAAGACTATTCTTTACCCCTCCCAGGAAAAGGTTGGTGATCTCCTAAAACTGATAAAACAGCTCCGCAATGAGAACTATTCTACGGTGATTGATTTCTTAGGATTGCCCAAAACCGCACTCTTAGCCCGTCTGACTGGTGCTAAACAACGGATTGGATTTAACCTGAGAGGCAGGAATCTATTTTATACGGATGCATTGGACAAGTCGGCAGGGGTGCATTACTCAGCAGCTCAAAAGCTGGGTTTGTTAGAAGCTCTGGGGATTTATAGTCAGGATAGTCAGATCGACTTTTTTATTGGTGAGCAAGATCGGGAAAAGGCACGTCAAATTTTTGAGGAGGTTGGAGTAGATCCGGCTAAACTATTGGTAACCGTATCTCCCGTATCCAGGAGGGATTACAAGGTCTGGCCGGCACAACATTTTGCCCAACTTTGTGATTTTTTGATTGAAAAATATTCAGCCCAAATTCTTTTTTTATGGGGCCCGGGGGAAGAACACTTCATTGAAGCCGTTCGCCAAGGCATGAAACATCAAGCCTTACCCAACTATGACATCCCTACAATCAGGCAAACAGTCGCCTTATTTGAACAAGCTGACTTGCATATCGGCAATGATAACGGCCCCATGCATTTTGCAATCTCAACTCGTATGCCTACGATCGCAATCTTCGGTCGGCCTCAGGCGAAGAACTGGATTCCACCGCACAGGGCGCAGCATCAGGCAATCGAGTATGACCCCGGTTGCAAAGATAGCTGCACTTACCCTCAGTGCCAGCTCGAATGTATTCGAGGGGTCCAGCCTTCAATTGTAATCACAGCGGCCCAAGAACAGCTAGAAAGGATTCTTAGTGAAGGATTAAAGAGAGACAACCTCAAATAACTCTTTACGGTTTTCAGCCTTTTCCAAAACATAGCGCACTCGCTCTTGCCAAAGGCGTCCAAACTCTTTCAGTTCTTCCGGAGTGGCAGCGCCTCCCAAAGATTTCTGCATCAGTTCTCCCATTTTAGGATCACCTGGGATCTTATGAGCGTGATAAAACACACCTACTGATTTACCCGTATCCGTACGGGTAAAAATGAAGGGAGATTCATCCCTCGTTTTTTGATTAAAGCTTAAAAGCCCTGACCGCTGAAATTGCCCGGCCAATCCATAAAATCCATTTTCCGCGCAAGCACCCGTCAGATAGGTAATCGCTTGACTCAAGGGTCCCATGGCACCAGAAGTCGCAGTCTCCGGGCACTCCACTTGAATTTGCCCTCGAACGGGGGTTTCCTGCTCATCGTATAAAGCAGCCATGGCTTCCACCACGATTCCGTAAGCACCGGCAATCGTAGGGCATGAATGCCCACTCAGCTTCACGACATCCTGAAAACTATATTCCACCGCCTCTGGTTCCGCATTACCCGTTAAAAAGGCCCCCAAAGGGTCCAAGAAACGTAGTTTTGGTAAAACATCCAAGTAGTCAGGTAGCCAGTTTTGTCCCATGATCATTCACCTAATAATTCATTAATTATTTTGAGTATCCCTTCGCGGTTATCGATTATCCCTCCAGGGATAAGCAAGAACCACGATTTGGATGGAAACGTACAGTAGGCACGGAGTCATCCCCTAGGGTGCAATTAACCACCAACCATCAGAAGACATGGCCTAGTCGCACACTAAAATCGGTAAAAGTATCTTCATACTCTCTAACGATGCTGTCTGATGTAAAATAGAACCCAAGAACCAAACCACTGGGTGGAACCCAAAGAACCCCCATTTGATTCCTAATCTTCTTTACATCCTGATTTTGTTCAGTAAATTCAATGGATCGAGTTCTATAAGCGAAAAGCAGCCCACTAAACATTATTTCGATATCCCCACGGGTGGTGAGTGTGCCGGGCTGTTCATTGGCTAATTGATTGAGGGTCGCCTGTTTTTCAGATTCCGGAGCTGTAGTTAAGGAGAATTCCATACGAAACTGAACCTTTCCGACTTCTCCTGCATTTAAAGCAAGCGCTGCGGTCAATTCCGTCCAATTATTATCAACCTTATGGGAACTGGCTTCTTTGACGCGCTCCACCGCCCCCCCTACTTTCAGATAATCTCCCATAGCAATGGAGAGACTGCCTATAGTACCAGTTCGAGTCGTATCTAGTTCTTGCAGTGTAGATGAAATATAATCCTTGGTAACCGTGGAATGAATTCCAAGGCCAATAGAAACAAAGTCATCCCCAAAAAGCACAAAGTTTCCTCGTACCTCGGTAGATTCAAGGTTGACGGTACCTTGATTGTTGAGCGGCTGTTTGGTAGCGGTTGACAGGCTCTTCACCGACCCCTCAAAGAAAAAATTACTAATATTAAAAGCGATATCGGCGGAATAGCCGGTGGCATCAAAATCATAGATATTAGCCTGATTTTGTTCCCTGACTCCACTTTGTTCGAGATATTCCACACCAATGGAGGCAATTTTTCTCCATCCCGAAGCTGCTGGCATGATCACATTTTGTGTCGGATCCAAAGAGGGGCTTACCACTTGACCATACCCATTAGTGGTTCCAAGACAGAGCAATAAAAGCCAAAAGTTCAACAACTTTTTCATATTCATTTTCCAATTCATAGTGCCCTCTGTTTTCGTAGTAAGGCAGCGTCCTATGCCTGCGTATAGGAACTCGCTATTAACTCGAGGTTTATTTTTTCCAGCTCTCCTACATTTTCAGAGTATAGAAGACTCTAAAAGATCAGTATCTGCGTTCCATTTCTTGAGTTACATAAAGCTTAAAGAGAAGGTTGCTTGATATTTTTTCTCGTTATAGCTTTTTTCTCCAATGGTCTCCGTCCCTGAATACTGATAAAACATGAAAGTAAGGTTATCTCCGCGATAACCAGCTCCAATCCTTTGCGACTCAACTGTGACTTCACCGATGCCAGTCCCTTCGACTAAGGACCGATTCAAATAAGAAAGTAAAATCCCACTAAAAAGAGCTTCAGCAGCTATTTGCATGTCTGCTGTTTTCTGATGACGAATGGCACTAGTGGTTGATTCTTTAACTTCCGGTGAGGTTCTCAGCGATGCCTCCAAGCGCAACATTTTTGAAAAAGGGTCACCCAGCTGCAAAGAGATACCCGCCAAATTTTTCCCCCAGCGTAGGGTGTCCAGGCCGGACCTAACAGAAGACACTCGTTCCAATCCGGCAGCAATGAAAAGGCCACCAAAAACACGCACCGAAACACTACCCCCAAAGGATTTTTCTGTTGTTTTTGTAGTGGATTTATTTTCCAGCTGTCTTACCGTCACACCCACAGAAACACGGTTCTCCCCACGAATAGACAAACTAAGGTAGCTTTTAAGTTGTTTTGATTCAGAAAAAGTATCTGTGGAGCTATCCACATCATCCTGCAAAGTTTCCGGAGCCATATAAAGCTCTACGGTTACCTGGCTTGGTTGCCAGGCAACCAGAGCGGATACTCCCAATGGGTGAAGTTTTACCTTCTCCACATCACTTTCACGCTCACCAAATAACGTATCCGCAGCGATAACCGATCCGAATCGCCAACTTCCGGCAGAAGGTAGTTCCGTTGGTAAAGCTGGGTCAATGGAAGGAGTGGCTACTTGTGCTTGCACCACAGCGCTCCAGAAGACACACAAAAAGATAATGAGGGATTTCCGTTTCATAGTATTTTTCATGGAAAAAACTTGCGAAGTATCTTCGACTGATCTGTTGAGTTCTCGTTAAAAGAGCGACAAGAATGTCTGAAAATCATTTCCTGTGGTGGAAAAATGGATCTTTAGAAATCATATGCAAAAAAGATGCACTCTACTAGAAAATCAAACCGTAATACGAGTTCATCATGAAATATTTCTCTCCCTGCCGTAAAGTGGAAAGAGATAAGTTCCTTCAAGAAGAGGTAGTTAGCTTAAAGTTGAATTTTAAGCTAAGGAAAGGTGGTTCTATCTCAGTGCTTTAGGGAGGGGAAAGAGAAAGACTTATTTCAAAATGAGAGCAGAGAATCCTTAAAAAGTCCAGGCTTGAAGATTTTCAGGTATTGTTTTGAGTTTATCTATTGGCACGCCATCCCCGCCCGTCAATTTTTTTCCTGATCAGTGGTTCAATATCTATTTCTGGAACGCGAAAATTGGTAATAAATTTATCACAAATGATTAATGTCGAGTATAGGGTCAGAAAAGTTTGACTTTCTCTCTGGCTATATTTTGTTGATCCTGCTTTATATATTTTACGGATAAACCTTTCACAGAAATTACGGTCAAATAAATCCATTTGTTGTATATGGACACTTTTTAAGAGGTCAAATATATAATCAGAGGGAGTATTTTGAATAAAAGGCAAGAGATCCGGGGCTCTGTATGGTTGTTTCTGCCGGTTAATGATCGCAGAGGGTAAAACCTTAGAGAAGGCCCGCTTTAGGATATATTTTTCATTTTGCCCCTCACTTAATTTCTGATTTCGGGGAAGTCGGCACGACAATTCAAAGACATTTTTGTCCAGGAAGGGACTCCGCCCCTCAATACTATGCGCAAGACCCGCCCGGTCTCCTTGGGAGGACAACAGATACCCCGCCATTAATGTGTTGATTTCAAGAATCTGTCCTTTCTGTATGGAATCCAATTTTTTGAAATTTTTCATTGGATATAACATATTCGACAGGTCTTCTTTAGGATCTCCTTTCTTTTCTCTAAGAATTCTTGAAGAAAATAGTCCATTGGAAAACCTGGGTTCATGAGAAAAAAGACCACCTGTTTCCTCATCAGTGAATGTCGAGTAAAACTTGACCAAAGCACCTATGTTTTCTTCACTATAGTGTTTTAAATAAGGAAATAGTTTCAATAAACTGGCGGTGTCGTAGTTGCCTTGTTTGAATTGCTTCCTCAGCAAAGTCTCTTTAAAGATATTATATCCCAAAAAAAACTCATCCGCTCCTTCACCAGTTAAAACCACTGGTATTTTAGATTCCCTCACCAGTCTCGACAGCAAGAACATAGGTACAGCTGCAGTCCGAAATTGAGGTGTTTCCGCATGCCAGACCAATTCGGGGAAATTTTGAGTGATATCTTCATTGCGAATCGTAACCCTATGGTGAGTAGTCCCTAAGGCTTGAATGACCTCATTTTGAAAGCCAGACTCATCAAACTCATGATCGGCAAAGGTCACTGAAAAGGTGTGAACCTTTTTCCCCAGCAACTGCGTCGCCAAGTAAGTGATGATGGCGGAATCCAGCCCTCCACTCAAATAGGTGCCGACTTCAACATCGCTTCGGAGCCGAAGACGGACAGATTCCTCTAAAATACTTCGTGTTAATTCTATATTTTCCTCAATTGACCCACTTAAAGGCTCTTCAGAAAAGTTTGGCTCAAAAAAAGCCCACTCCTTCCAATTCATCGCCGCAATATCATAGATAGCCGCATGTCCTGGGCGTAGTTGTTTGACGCCATCGAAAACGGACATTCCGGGCAAAGTCGTCCATAAATGGCAAACCTGATTCAAACCTACTGAATCGATTGCCCGCTTGACATCAGGAGAAGCGAACAGGCCTTTTACTTCGGAACTAAAATGAAATCCTTGTTTTCCCAAGGTGTAAAATAACGGTCTTTCACCAAAGTTATCCCGACCTAAAAAAAGAATATTTTTAAGCCGATCATAGATGCAAAAAGCAAACTGCCCGTTTAATCTGTGGCACACCTTTTCCCCCCAATGCAGGTATCCTTGTAAGATGACCTCCGTGTCAGAATTGGTTTTGAAGATCCCTCCGAGGGCCTGCAGTTCCTCACGTAATTCAATGTAATTAAATATTTCTCCATTGAATACAATATGAACATTCTCCCCAGAATCACTAATTGGTTGTGTACCTTCCTTTAAATCAATGATTGATAATCGTGCTGAGCCAAGCCCAATTTGATTATCGAAAAAGTATCCCATCTCATCGGGGCCACGATGACGAACCATCTTTAGCATCTCCACCAAGCGCTTAGGATACTCTTCCGGTTGCCCTTGTTTCAGAGCAAAACCCACTATTCCACACATAGTTCTAATATCAAAATTTTGAAATTATAAGCTTTTCAGCCACTTCGGGTGAGTTGATCACAAGTGTTCTAATCTCTCTATTGATAAAAAAATTATAGGTTGCCAAAGTCTTTCCAAAGCCTAATTCCAGAAACCTCTGGAAACCATTCTCGATTAGGGATGAAATCCCTAAATCCCACTTTACCGGGGAATAAATGTGCTGTCCTAACTGAGTTTTAATCAGAGAGAGTTCTTTATCAAAAAAATTTCCAGAAACATTATTGATCACATTTTCAGGTATTTTTATAAATTCTACTCCCTCAAGAAACCGCGTAAAACCTTCTCCCGCCTCCTTTAAAAAGTAAGAATGCCACGCACCTGATACATCCAAAGGGATAACCTGCTTAGGACTTAACACATCAATTTTTTCACCTATTCGAAGCAAATTTTGTTTCGTTCCGGCTATGGTGTAATTACCTGGACAGTTATAATTCGCGATGACAACAGGATGTTCAAGCTGATAGTTAAACTCTTCCAGAAAATCGAGGAGTTTTTGTTCTAATACACCAATCACCCCCAACATGCCTGTTTCTTGTTTTTCAATGGAGTCCAGCATCAGTTCCGACCGCTTTAGAATAATCCTGAACAGGCTTTCCAAATCGACGCAACCCGCAGCATACAGAGCGGAATATTGTCCAATGCTATACCCACAATATGCCTCTGGTTGTTCCCAATCTTCCACCCAGCTCAAAGCGGCCAGATTGGTTATGGTCACTAAGGCTGAGTAGTACTTATTTTCACGAATTTTTTGGTAGTTTCCCTTTTTGATCTCTTGCAGGAAGTCAATTTGATTGATCTCACAACCACAAGCATACACATCTTTAAAAGTGGAATGTTTCTCCAAAATATCTAGAACTTCCGGTCCTAATATTCCCTGCCCCGGAAACATGAAAACGTGTTTTTGCCTCATGACAAATCAGTCTCCTTAACTTCTAATTTCTTAAGTTGGTCTTGCAACTGAGCATATTCAGGAATTTGCCCTACCCTTTTCAGTGCTTCCTGACGGGGAATGATGGCTTTTCTCACTAGATCCGATAATTCTTCTGCGTATGGATGGAAGCCATATCGATCAAAATGGGTTTTAACGCCTAAGTCGTTCAGCATGCAATTCGTCGAGTTCAAACCGGTATTCTGAGGAGCCACCCACCCAATTTTTTTAATTTCCTGGATCACCTCTGACTCTGGAACTTGAAAAGTGAGCATCGGATTGACAAGATAGATATTCCTATCTTTTGTTTTTTCCAGAAGCTCTTTAGATAATCCAAAATATTTTCTAGCCTCACTCCCAAAATTTGACTGGTAGTGGCTTAGTGTAGCTTCCCTTATTTGCTCCTGCCTTGCTGGATTAATTTCCAAAACGGCTGATCCTGCCGGAACCTGACCGCCAACGTACCCTCCGGCTACAATTGGTGTATCTGTTTGTAAAGCAAGCTTAATCATATGATTATTAATCAAGTTGATGCACGAGGCACAAACTTGGCTGCCTCGTTTTATGGCTGCCGGACTGGTCGGCTTCCCTTGTATGCTCTTCACGAACATATTTTTAACAAAGGGAAACGCAGGAGTGTACCAGACAAAATCAACGCCTAGCGCATCCGTGACAACATGACAATTTTGTAGCGTTTCCTCTGGAATGAAGCCATTGTTCACGGTGACGGCCAAACATCGAAGACCGTAGTCTCGGGATAACTTTAACAATGTCAAAGTGGAATCCTTTCCTCCACTGAATGCAACGATGGCGTCATATTCTCCTTCCTTCTTTCGTCGAACTTGATTAAAAACAGACTCCATATTTTCGAGGAGGTTTTGTCGCTTTTTTCGACGAGAATCCACCGGGGCTTCAGATTGGCAAAAACGACATATCCCTTCTTCATTGAAGGATATTCCAGGGAATGTATCCGGTAAAACACACTTTTTACATAATTTCATGATCACTCTCCCCCTCCGGAAATACGATGTTCTAAGATGGTTGCAATTCCTGATACGGAAGAAAACTCCTTATTGGTGATCTCACTGATAGAAAGACGAAAATTATATTTTTCTTCCAGGTAGCCCACTAACTCAACCAATCCATAAGAATCAATCAGTTTTGACTGAAACAGATTTGTATTATTCGTAACCTCTGAACTTGAAAAATCAACTAATAATGCTGAACTTAGATACTCAATTAAATCCGTTTTTATTGCTTCCATTTTAATTTTTCTCACTGTTTTCCTGGTAATCAAAAGTCACCTTCTAGAAAATTTAGGGGCTTGGAGTGAAATACCCCTTGTTCTGTTCAGAAAATGATTGATAACTAAAAAACAAAAAGTCTATCGATTCATTGCTTTGAGGATTTGTTGATTATACACCTCATCGAATTTTTCAATCGATACAAGATCACGGCCGATTACTTTGACCGTTTCAGTAGAGAACCGACCATCAGTTATCAACTGTTCACCTGCCTCTTTACAGGCCCCAATGATATCTCCAACATCCATCACACCTCGCTTTACGGCTCTGCGAAACAATGCCACTGTCGGCCGCAGTATGGCACCGATAAACTCTCTATCTTGCATGCAGGCATAGGTTTTGAGGTGCAGTAATGAAGGTTCAAACTGTTCCCTAGTCCAAGCAGCAGTGGATAAAAAGACAATTTTGGCTTCCCCCGAAGTTGGCCTTCTCGGATGCCGACGCGGACTGCTTGGATCACTTTGGCTCAGTATGGTCGGCTCCAAAAGAGGTGTGGTTCGTTCCAAAAGCAATTGCATATTCACACAGACTCCTCCGGAGTAGATGGGAGAAGCCAGTATCCAATAATCTGCCCTAGACATTTTATCAAGCAGGTCCCGCATATCGTCCTCCTTAAGAGTGGAGCAAATCCCAGGCGTTTTAAACCAGCAAGCCAAACACCCTCTACACTGTTTTAAATCTAATTTTTCAGTGTAAACCACTTCGATATCAGCTCCCTTGGCTTTCATTCCCTCAATAAAAGGTTCCAATAGCATAGCCGTATTACCGCTCTTTTTTCTTAAACTGGTATTGATCACAAGAACTTTTGTCATTTTTCTTTTTTCATTGAATCATTAAAGATAAAGGCAAGACCCCTGTCTTCGATAGTTCCAGTATTAAGGGCGCTTACCTAGGTTGGCGATTGCCTGGTCCACATTTTTATTGTACATGTCGCGGAATACTCCCACCGGAACAAGGTCACGACTGATGGTTTTAAGGGTTTCAGGGGAGAACTCACCCTTGGTGATCAGCTGCTCTCCGGCTTGTTTTGTGGCGTTGAATACATCATCAATATTAATATCGCCTTTATTTAACGCCCGGCGGAATACGCCAGCCATCGGTCTAACAATCGATCCGACAAAATCTCGATCAACCAATCGAACGTAATATTCCATATGGAGCAGCAAAGGATCAAATTGCTCCATCGTTAATGCGGCAGTTGAGAAAAAAATAATTTTGGCATCTCCCGTATTTGCTCTTCTGATATGGCGACATGGTTCATTGGGATCGGATGCTTCATGTAGTGCCGGCTCCATGAGCGGAGAGGTTCGCTCCAGAAAGATTTTCATATTGGAGCAGACGCCACCACCATAGACAGGGGAGGCAAACACCCAATAATCAGCCGCACACATTTTATCCAAAAGCTCCTTCATGTCATCACCTTTCAGCGTTGAGCAGACTCCAGGTGTTTTGAACCAGCAGGCAAAGCATCCTCTGCACTGTTTAATATTCAGCTTCTCTGTATAGACCAGTTCTACATCCGCTCCTTTGCCCTCCATCCCCTCAATAAAAGGCTTGAGCAATGCTGCGGTATTCCCGTTCTTTTTTCTTAAGCTGGTATTGATCACAAGGACTTTTGTCATTTTTTTCCTTTTCCTTCATTCGTCAGGACTGAGGCCAGGTCAATGTCGGGGGTATCGACAATCAACTCTAGGATGTTAAGAAAATCGTCCATCATCGTGCGAACCGCTTCCTCACTGAATAGCGAACTTCTGTAGCGCCAGATTCCACCAAAATAGGGTTCACCGTCTTTTGTCTCTCGCTTTTCAATGCTAATCGCCAGATCACCTACCATCACAGTCCTCTGAATCGGCACAGCTTGAATCGTCAGTCCGGGTAATGAGATAAGGTCACTGGTTACCGGTAGAGCATTCAAAACAACTTGATGTGGTCTTGCGACTGGAATCGTTCCATCTTTTCGAAAAAGATGTCTCAACTGCATAAACGTCAGATCTTGATTTTTAATCGCTCCGGTAACAACCTTTTTCACCCTTGCCATTAGTCCACCCACACTCTTCAGACCCGTCATATCTATTCTGAGAATAGACATGCCCGAAAGATAACCGATGATGGATTGTACGTCTTCGTGTTTACGCTGGCTGGTTGGAGAACCAATGATGATATCATCACTTCCGCTTAATCTTTTGAGTAGTAAGGATAAGGCGGTAACCAGTGTCATATAAAGTGTGACTTCTTTTTGACCTCCAATCTCCTTCAATTGCTCCGTGAGAGCAGCCGATAGAGTCATTTCCATGTGTTTCGACTCACCCGGTTGAGTTGCCCTACGAACTGTATCCGATAGCTTGAGTGGTTCCGGTGTCTCTGCCAGCATATCCTTCCAGTACGCCAACCTCTCCTGCAGCTTCTCGGGAGTAAAAATTTGACGTTGCCAATAGGCATAATCGGCATATTGGATTGCCAGAGTCGGTAGGGGAGAGGGTTTCCCCTGCAGAAAGGCTTTGTATAGAGCAACAAAGTCATCAAGAAAAATCATGTAGGACTGAGCGTCTATCGCCAGATGATGAATGCAGATATAAAGAATATGCAGATCCTCCGCCTGTTTAACCAACTTCATTCTCCAGACGGGTCCCCTTTCGATATCAAAGGGAGTTTTAAAATTCTCCTCTTGAACCCCCTGAAGAGCCTTCTCTTGCTCAAACCCACTCAAATGGCTGATATCCAACTCCTCAAATATATATTTATCGAAAGTTTTAGGTCTCTGTATCGCCACGTTATCAACAATCTTAAAAGTACACCGCAGAACCTCATGTCGGTCCCAGATCTCGTTATACGCTTTGATCATAACCTTTCGATTGAGATCTCCTTTAAAAATAACCTTAGTGGGAATATTGAAGGTCGGATCTTTCGGGTGTGAGAGATGATGCTGCCAAGCACTTTCCTGATTGAATGAGAGGGGGAAATCCCTGTCTCTTGGAACCGGGACTGGGCCTATCATCTCATATAATTGGCTCTCATCCACTTCGGACTCATTTTTTGATGATTCATCCCCAGTGATTTCTAATGCTAGCTCGGTGACAAGCTCATTAATTGTAATGCCGGATAACAACTTCTCGATCGGAAGTTTTACTTGAAGATCTTTTTTAATCTGGTTGGTCAATTCAATACTTAAAAGAGAATCCACACCCAGCTCGATGAAAGACTTATTCTTCAAATCAGTGGTAGGAATGGTCTCACCGACAAATTTTCTCACTTGATCTTTTAAATACTTCTCTATCAGTTCTACCTGAGTATTGGGAACGGCGGACGTTATCTCCTCCAACACCACGTTAGTGATGACTTCATTGGAGAAATGCACATTTTTTACTTTGGTATCCACACCCAGCGTAGCAAGCCCTTTTGGCTCAGCCTTTATAGCGATCACCTGAGATAGTTGACTGCTCACAATTCTTTCTAAAGCTTCCATTCCTTCCTCCAGTCGGATCGGAAGAATCCCTTGGGCAGCGAAACGCTGGCTATATTCCTCATCACTGACCACTCCGGCCTCACCCCAAAATCCCCAGTTGATAACCTTTACCGGAAAAGGTGCAATCCGATTTAAATGGGAGGAATAAGCGTCTTCAAAAGTATTTCCAGAGGCGTAAGCACTCTGTCCCGGACTTCCCACAAAGGACTGAGCAGAGGAGAAAAATATTAAAAAATCGAGTTCTTCATTTGCAACTGATTGATATAAAGTCTGACTACCGAATACTTTAGAGGCCAAGGCTATTTTTAAATCATCCTCAGAAAGGTTTGCTATAGTACCATCTCTCAGAACCAGTGCAGAATGGAACACACCATCAATCTTTCCATACTGTTCCTTTGATTCGGATACGGCCGCTTGCATACTTTCCAGGTCCGTCAAATCGGCTTGCACATAAAAAATCTCGCCTGAATCCCGGGTCATTAGGGTATGCTTCTGTTCCGCTGTCTCATCCAGTTCCCGCCGACCGGTTAGAATCACTTTGGCGTCATATTTTTCCGTCAAATATTCGCAGAGTGTCAGTCCTAAACCACCCGTTCCACCGGCGATCAAGTAAACACCTTTCTTTTTAAATGTAGACTGTTTCGGTGCGGGCAAACTGATGGGTATGGGAGAGTTTTTTAGCCGCTTCCCTTGGCGCAGGGCGATAAATTCAGTCCCTCCAGTAGCCGGTTCATCCTGAATGAGTTGGTTAAGTCGCTTTCTACTTTCCAGTGATTGGAGGTCCTCTTGAGAAATATCCAGACAGCGAATCAAACACCCTGGGTATTCTTTTGCCGCACTCCTCGCAAAGCCGGTTAGAGCTCCCACATAGGGGTTTATAAAATCAGACATACCAGCCTGCCAAGCATCAACTGTTAATACAGTCAACTCAAAATCATCCAGCCAGCCTTTCAGATTGAAGGCTTTAAATAACCTAAATAAAGATAGATTCCCCTCTTCCAGACTCTTAGCTAACTGACCGGACTCCTCCATATTTTGAGAGTAGATTCCAGAAAAAAAGAAAACTTGATCAGGCTTCTTCATCTCTAAGATCACCTCACCGATCGCTTTGGGATCAGCGGAGGGAATCTCCCACCGGTCAGGTGATACCTTTCTATATTGACTCCCTAGCTTGATTTCCTGGACAGTCATATGATTTAAATATTGAACAAGCGTTTTGAGCAGCTCTTTTAAGTCATTAGAAGACTCTAGTGGATATATGAGCAAAAGCACCTGATCTGAGGCAGATACCTCACGTTTTTCTAAAACTTCACTTTCTTTCCAGTTGGGCTGGAAGAAAAAATCAGCTAAACCATCCTGACCTTTACTCAAATTTCCGAGTAAAGATCGAGGGTTCGCTCTTCTAGCGATAAAATCATTCAATCTAGCGACAATCTCTCCAGTGGGGGAGTATAGGGTCATATCAAATGTTCGATGCGTCGGAGAGCTTGCCCCCTCCACATCACTTTGAATACCATGGACCCAAATAGCGCTAAGAGGCTCCTGCGTGAAAAGCGTCACACGCTTTATCGAGGTTGGAAGAAAAATATCTGTGCCGCTCTCTTCAGTGATCGTGACAGCCGCTAAACGTAAGCAAGCGTCCAGAATGACCGGATGAATTACATTCTTAGAGACCTCCTTTTGCAAAGACACTGGAATTTCAATCTCTCCAAGTACCTGTAATTCACTGGAAAATATCTGTCGGATCGATTGAAAGTGAGCGCCATATTCAACGCCTCGCTTTTTGAACCATCGGTAGTGTTCTTTTAAATCAATCCGATCGGATATTTGTGACTTTAGATCGACTAAGGAAGCGCCATCCACCGTTTCCGGCTGACTAGAGTGAATGATTCCCCTTCCATGCTCAAGCCAATCATTTTGCCCTTGCCGGCTGAAAATCTCCCATGAATATCCACTATCCAGGGGCGTTAAGCTTAATTGAACCTTAATGGGTACAGCACCTTGAGGCGGAAGCAATAAAGCCCGCTGAATATTAAATTCACTGATTTGTAGTATTTGATTTTTCAAAAGATCTTTGCCGACTGAGAGAACCATCTCCAAGTACCCCGTAGCCGGAAAGATCACATGGTCAAATACCAGATGATCGGCTAGATATTTGGTTGAACCGGCTGTTAACTCTGTTTCATAAAGCAGTTCTCCCTGACGAGACATGGCCCCCGATTCAATTTGGCGATCTATCAAAGGATGTATCTTCTGAATGTCCTCCCTGTGAAGTCGTCGAGTAATTGTTTCGTCATACTCATACCAGTAGGATTGCCGCTGAAAGGGGTAGGTCGGTAATGGTGTTTTATGGTGAGGAGAGGCTTTCTCAAAAGCACCCCAATCGATCGTCATACCCCATTGATAAACCTGTCCGAGGCTTTCCAAAATTTGTTGCCAGTCGTCATTCTGTTTCCGTAAGCTGGGTAGCCACAAAAAAGCACTGTCTTCCCGCACGCACTGTCTGCCCATACCTAATAAAGTGGGAGCCGGCCCCATTTCTAAAAATAGATTCACTCCCATCTCTTCCAGCGTTTGCATTCCCTGAAAGAATTGGACACCTTCCCGTACATGTCTCCGCCAGTATTCCGGTGTAGAAATTTCTTCGGAAGCTAATTGTCCCGTTAAATTTGAGACAAGGTCTATTTTTGGTGAAGCGAATTGAATCTCTTGAGCGACCTTCTCAAACTCATCCAGTAGCGGCTCCATCAATACGGAGTGAAAAGCGTGGGAAACAGTTAACCTTTTTATTTTTATCTTCTTTTTTTCCAGAATTTCGACAACTTGATCAATAACCGTCCTTCTGCCTGAAACAACGACACTATTCGGGCCATTCACCACAGCAACTTCAACATCTGCCAGAAATGGTTGTAAAATTTCAGTCACCCTCGCCTCGGAGGCCAAAACAGAGAGCATATCCCCATCTTTCGGTTGAGCCTGCATCAACCTGGCCCGTTCAGCGATTAGTTTTAGTCCATCTTCCAAACTGAAAACACCAGCGATACAGGCAGCGGCATACTCACCGACGCTATGACCAATAAGGACATCTGGATTCACTCCCCAAGAGATCCACAGTTTTGCCAAGGCGTACTCAATTGCGAAAAGAGCGGGTTGAGTGTAAATCGTATCATCCAAAGTATAATCACAGAGGCCTTCCGATTCTGAAATGAGACTGGGGTATAATATAGAGAGTAACCCACCCTTAATCCAGGGACGTAAAATTTCATCACATTGGTGGAGTATCTTTTTGAACAAAGGCTCCGTTTCATACAATATACGTCCCATGTCGATATACTGAGATCCCTGCCCTGTAAATAAGAAGGCGATCTTCCCCTCAACACGTGGACTTTCAAAATCAGACTCCAACTCTAATTTTAAAGAACTTTTCGCTAAGCGTAATTTGCTTAAGGCAGACTCGATGCCAAAGGAAGTAATCGATAGACGCTCTGGAAAGTGAGCACGCCCCATGGTTGTGGTAAAACAGATATCACCAAAATTTTCTTGGCTGACCTTTGGTTGTGAAAGGTAGTTTTCATAACGATGCAGGAGGTCAAAGAGGCCCGGCCTTGTTTTCGCGCTGAAAACCATTAGATGATTGCTACGCTCAATAAAATGCGGCTCTTTTCGAAGTGGAGCTTCCTGCAAAATCACATGTGCATTGGCTCCACCCATGCCGAAAGAACTTACTCCGGCCAAGCGTTCTTCATTACCTCGGGGCCAGGGTTGAGGCGAGCTTGGAATTTTAACGGGAAGATTATCCCAATCAATATAGGTAGAGGGATTTTTAAAGTGTAAATGGGCGGGAATTTCCTGTTGATGAAGTGCGAGAGCTGTTTTTATCAACCCGGCTACCCCAGCGGCTGGTTCCAGATGACCAATATTGGTTTTCACCGAGCCCACATAGAGCGGATTCACCCTCTCACCTAGGGCTGCCACTATCGAGTTAATCTCAATGGGGTCACCCAGTGGCGTTCCTGTTCCATGTGCTTCAACATATCCAATTTTATCACCGGTGACATTGGCTAGTTTCAACGCTTTTTGGATAACCGATATCTGAGCATTCCGGTCTGGTGCGGTTAAACCTGCGTTTGACCCATTATGATTTGTCGCCGAGCCTTTAACAATGGCCCAAATATGGTCCCGGTCGGCTAAAGCATCGGATAAGCGTTTTAAGACAACGATTCCACAGCCCTCACCACGTCCATATCCGTCAGCGGATTGATCAAAGGTTTTACAACGCCCATCCGGTGCGAGTGCCCTTAAATTGGATACACCGATACTGGTTTCAGGTGTGGTTATGATCTGCACACCGCCAGCCAGAGCCAGATCAATCTCCCCTAGTCGCAGGCTCTGACAGGCTAGGTGAATTGTGACCAGAGAGGAGGCGCAGGCAGCACCAATCGCAATATTAGGGCCGGTAATCCCAAGTTGAAATGCTAAGCGACCCACTGCGAAATAGGTGTCATTGCCGGTAACGGCATATACATCAGGATACCCCAAAGAGCGCATCAAGTGGGTATGATCATTGCCCATCATCCCCACATAAATCCCGGTTTCCTTGGGTAACGAGAGCGGATCGACAGCTCCGTTTTCCAACGCTTCCCAACTCACTTCCAATAGTATCCGATGCTGAGGATCCAGAGTTTTAGCCTCGATTGGGGAGATGCGAAAAAAAGCCGGATCAAACTCATCAAGTGGCTCCTCTAGCAGGGCTGCTTGTTTTGTATATACCTTAAAAGCAGCTTCAGGATCAGGGTCATAATACCGTTCCATATCCCACCGGTCAGGAGAAACCTCTTTTACCGCATCCTTCTCTTCTTTTAAAAACTTCCAGAACTTATCAATAGAATTTGCACCACCCGGAAATCGACACCCCATACCAATGATAGCGATCGACTCTCTCTCCAATCGTTCAATTTTTCTGCTAGCTTTTTTCAAAGCCAGGAGTGCGCGTTGGGCGGGGGTAAGTTGTTTGGTTGATTGCTTTCCATCCATCAGAAGATCCTTTCTTTATAATAGTGATTCAATTTTTGCCAGCTCTTCATCCAGAAGGTCATCAACCTCTTCCTCAGACCCTTGGACTGCCTCTAAAAAATCATCATGAATTTCTTCAGCTTTCTTTTCAGGTAATGCTGCCTCCGGCCAGGCAAAGATCGTGATCGCGATATGATGGGTGATCTTCTCAATCGTTGGGAACTCGATAAAGGTAGTCGGAGGCAAGGATATCGCCAGGTCTTTTCCCAGGTTGCTCGCTAACTTAATCGCGGCRAGGGAATCAATCCCCATCCCCAAAAAGCCCTGCTTATCTTCCGGTTYTTTRCCCAGTACCTTACCTACAGYAGAGCGAATATGCGCTTTCAATATCARTTGCCGATCTATGRCTGGCAATTCATCTAGTTGTTTTATCAAAGCATTTTTTCTGTTGATAGCCGGTTTTTTCAAGCTCTCTTCGAGGGTAAATACATCCATCAGTTCTACCCCTTGAGAGTTGGCCTCAATTGCAATAATCTGCCGCTGAGAGGCGTTTAAAACTCGCTCAATCGCTTCTATCCCCTTTTTAGTAGAGATCGGTAAGATCCCTTGCCTCACCATCAGGTCCTGATAAGTTTCAGTTGCGGCAATGCCAACAGTTCCCCAAAATCCCCAGTTGATCACTTTTACGGGATAGGGCACTTGGTCATCCATATATTGTGAAAAAATATCTTGGAAGAGACTGCCCGCAACGTAATTAGCCTGACCGGGACTCCCCATGAATGATACGGCAGAGGAGAATATCAGCAAAAAATCGAGGGGTATACCGGTTAACGCTTGTTTCAACATCATGGTTCCCTCAACTTTAGGTGCTAGAACAGACCGCAGGCTCTCTTCATCCATATTCGCAACTAAACTGTCTTTCAATACCAACGCGGAGTGAATCACACCATTGATCACACCAAACCGCTCCATCGTATTTGAGATCATCTCTCGGAGACTCTTCGGATTATTCAGGTCAGCTTGAAGATAAAGACCTTCACCACCCAACTGATTGAGAGATTCCACTTTTTCCCTAAGATCCTCATTCAATAGACTACGTCCTGATAAGATGACTTTTGCCCCATATTTCTCAGCAAGATACTGCCCCAAAGCAAAACCAACCCCCCCACTACCACCGACAATCAGATAGATACCTCCCTCTTTAAAGGTTGTACTGAATGATTCCGGTAGCTCAACAGCTGAGGGTTGATTACGGTAGAGTTTGCCATCTCTGAAAGCGAGAGGTCTGCCGTTTAATGAAGAGATTCCGCTGTTAATGGCTGTAATGAGGTGCTGTCGTTTCACCTTATCTTCAATATCATTTGTACTCACATCCATGCAGCTGATGTCAGTCCCTTCAAGCTCATTAGCCAAAGTTCCGCAAAAACCAATCAGAGTAGATGTGTAGGGGTTTGGCGACACATCATAATCCGACAATTTCCAAGCATTAAAGGTAATGAGTCGCAATCTTTGGATAGTCGATGTTTTCACCAGATGCAAGAGAGAGAGAACCCCCTCTTCTTGACTTTGCTGCAATACTTCTGTCCCACTCTCCTCTATTTGATAAAGCCCACCCAAATAAATGGCATGTTCAATCATTTTTGTTGCGCCAATCATCTTTTCAATCAACTGCTGGTCATCTTCAGGCTTTCCACTACCTAAAGCTATCTCGATGGGGGGTCGCTTTTGGCCTTTTTGGGCTAACTCTCTACCAAAAGAGATCAGTTCCTCCTTCAAATGCCTCGGATAAACTAATAGGGATTGGGAGAAATTTTCAAGGATTTGTTTTTTCAGGTTCACTAAACGCCACTCTGGTTGGTAGAAAAAATCCTTGAAAGAATCTTTCAACTCACTCAACACGACCTGGCGATGCGCTCGTCTCATTATAAAGTCAGACAGGTCCACCAATACCTGACCCGCCTGATTCAATAATTTGATATCCAGGCAATAAGTCCTCCCTGCCAATTGTGCATCCACTTTTTTGCTAACGCCATGAACCCATAGTGGCCCCGGTTCCAATTTGGCATTTAGTTTGATTGATTTGATTGACACCGGGAGAAATATATCCTTCACTTCCGGGGCGATGATTGCAGCCCCCACCTGTAGGGCGGCATCCAAGATAACCGGATGAATAGAGTATGATCCCTGATCAGCCATCAAACTAAGAGGCAAGGAAATGCGCCCAAGCACTTCTAACTCCCCTAAGAAAATTTCTTCAATTGCCCGAAAATCAGGGCCATATTCAATTTCCATCTGCTGAAACCAACGAATATGATCATCCACATTCACCTGTTGCTGACAGCGATTTTGCACCGCTGACAAGTCAACTATTTCCGGCAGGGGCGAACTTCCAATGGCTATCTCGCCGGTCGCATACCGCTCCCATTCATCATTCATCAATCCATAAAGTTGCCAGCTGTAGCTTTGATCCACTTTCTCAAAAATCAACTGAGTCGGAAGCCCTTCATTAGCATTCTCCGGTAAAATCAATGCTTTTTGGATTTGAAATGAATCGATCTCCAACTGATCTCGTTCAAAGAGGACCTTGCCCGCTGCTAAGACCATCTCGACATAGGCAGTAGCAGGTAAAATTGCCTGTTGAAAAACTCGATGATCCGCTAAGTATTGGGGAGAGTTCTGACTGAGGAGAGATTCGAATATCTCCTCCCCATGCTTTTTACTTGAAGCGGTCTTCACTTGGCCCCTTAGTAAAGGATGATGCAGCCCCCCCTTAACCGAAGGAAGAGCCTGGGTAGTGGCTTTCCTCTCTACCCAGTACCTCTTTCTTTGGAACGGATAGGTAGGCAGAGTGGTCTTTACCCTTTTTTCTGTTTGATAGATCAAATCCCAATCAACGGGAAAACCTCGCTGATAAAGAGTCGCTAAACTTTCAAGAATCTGACGTTTATCACTCACATTTTGTCTGAGAGAAGGGAGCCAAGCAAAATCATTGTCCACCTCAACGCACAGTTGGCCCAGACTCAACAAAGTCGGATTAGGACCAACCTCTACAAAAGCAGTTACCCCAGTTGAGAGCAGCGTTTTCATCCCTTTATCAAATTGAACGGCCTGCCTAAGCTGTCTGACCCAATACTCCGGTGTTGCGATATCTGCGGTAGCCACGTCTCCAGAAATATTCGAGATCAAGTCCAGCTGGGGAGAATGATACTCTATTTCACGAGCAACCCCCTCGTAGTCGCCTAGCATCGGTTCTACCGCAGAGGAATGAGCGGCAACAGCAATCGCCAATTTCTTCGTTTTAATCTCCGCTCTTTCCATGGCTTGAGAGATCTCCAGAATGGAGTCTTCCTGCCCTGATAAAACCATACTTTGAGGCCCGTTTACAACAGCTATACATACGTCTTTATAGGGTTTTGCATACTCAACGACTCGGCTTTCCTCAGCCATCACCGACAACATTGCACCATCTCTAGGCAGCGTCTGCATCAGCCTTCCCCGCTCCGCAGCCAACTTAAGGCCATCCTGTAAACTAAATACACCCGCAATGCAGGCCGCTGTGCTTTCTCCAACACTATGCCCTAAAACAGCAGATGGCTGGATTCCCCAGGACATCCAAAGTTTAGCCAAACTATATTCTATCGCAAATAGAATAGGCTGCGTATAAGCCATGCTGTTTAGGGACTGCTTCGCAGCCTCCTCATTCTCTTGGAAAAGGACGGATACAAGTCCCTCCTTAATCCATGGCCTTAATATCACGTCACATTGGTCGATCAACTCACGAAAAAGAGGCTCCGTTTCATATAAGCCTTTACCCATGTTAAAATACTGCGCCCCTTGCCCAGTAAAGAGAAAAGCAATTTTTTCACAACCATTTGCATTGATTGAATCAATAGTGGCATCTTCATTTTCCCAAGCTTCTTTTAGCTTGATAAGCTCCTCAACAGCGGAGTCAGTCCCCTTCGCAACAACCGCTACTCGATAGTCAAAATGAGACCGTCCCTTTGAGGCGGTGAAGCAAATATCTCCAAAATTTTTGAGGGAGGGGTTTTCATCAGTTCTTTGAAAAAACTCGATATAACGATCAACCTGCTGGCTTAGAGCATTTGGTGTTTTACCGCTCAGTGGTAATAGGTAGTGGCCCCCCTTCTCCATCTCTTCCATAAATCTAGCGGGAGCCTCTTCAACAATTACATGAGAGTTGGTTCCTCCAAAACCAAACGAGCTGACGGCAGCCCTTCTTGGTAAAAGGTCCGTATCCCAGGGGGTCAGTTCAGTATTCACATAGAACGGGGTATCGGCAAAATTGATCAAGGGATTAGGCCTGTCATAATGGATATTTGGCGGTAAAACATTATATTTTAACGCCAATATGGTTTTGATGAGCCCGACAACTCCGGCGGCACTTTCCAGATGGCCGACATTATTTTTTATGGTACCAATCGCGCAATACTGATTCTTGTCCGTCGTTGCTCTATAGGCGAGAGTTAACGCCTCAATTTCAATCGGATCGCCAATGATAGTACCCGTTCCGTGTGCTTCAACATAAGAAATGGTGCCAGCATCGATATCAGCGATATCAAGTGCCTTGGAGATAACCGCCCTTTGTCCCTCAACGCTGGGTGCGGCAAAGGCCATTTTTTGAGAACCATCATTGTTAATGGCCGACCCTTTAATGACAGCCAGTACCTGATCATCATCCCTGAGTGCTGCAGATAATCGTTTCAAAGTGACGACCCCTGCACCATTGCCAAAGACCGTGCCCCTCGCTTTGGCATCAAAGGCTCGGCAGTGCCCATCGGGAGAAAAAATCGCACCCTTCTCATAAATATACCCAGACTCTTGAGGGAGGCGAATTGCCACACCACCCGCGATAATCACATCAGCCTCATGATTTTGAAGACTCCGGCAGGCCATATGGACAGCGACCAAGCTAGTGGAACAGGCGGTTTGTACCGTTACGCATGGCCCCTTCAAGTTTAATTTATAGCCCGTCTGAGTGGCTAGGTAGTCCTTATCATTCCCGATCAGAACTGGTATTTCTTCAGAGGGAGCACCGCTGCTCTCAATTTGGTTTTCCAGATTATATATATGGTAGTAACTAATGTTGGAACCCGCAAAAACCCCAATTTCTCCAGGGTAAGTAGCAACATCAATTCCAGCAGATTCTAACCCTTCCCAGGCACATTCCAAAAAAATTCGCTGTTGTGGATCAGTAATTTGCGCTTGAGAGGCGGTAAAACCAAAAAAGTCGGCATCAAAGTATTCGATGTCTTTAAGAATGTATCCCGTTTTTACTTGGATTTGTCCGCTAATTTCAGTCGGTGTCTCTAACGCTTCACCAAGAGAGGTACTTGACTCCACACCATTGCGTATATTTCTCCAAAATTGATCAATATCTTCAGCACCAGGAAATCGGCCAGCCATACCGATGACAGCAATATCTCCAATCTTGTTCAAATCTTCTGCCATAGCTCCCCCTTTACTCTTTTAAAAATCCCAAAGATGATTAGTCGATAAATCGATTATTATATAAACTTCTAAGTTAATTAGGAGGTATTTGTAAACTTATTATTTTTATAGCTCAGTACCCATCCGTTGAGAAATACTTCAATTAATTGATATTATTCGTGTTTTAACTTTTTCCTAGTAGAGTTTTTAACTCAAAAGTAGTATCTTTTTATTGATTTTGGATGGATTTCTGGGTATTCAGAAGTAAAGAAATTTAATTGAACTAGCTATCTGGCCTATTAAGAAAACGGCTCTTAAACAATCACATAGCCTTTGCTTTAGGGAAAGCGGGGAGTCTGAAGGAAAAGAATTCCTTCTAAAGAAGAATGGGAATCCTTCCCGATTCCGTTATAAAAAACGGAAAAGTTGATTTTACAAAACCTTAAGTAGCGATTAGATTTGCGGAATTTTTTTAATAACATCAGTTGAAGTTCATTCAACAACATTATACAAATATATACTTACTTAAACGTCAGTATTTTTTTTGAGAACTTACGACTGTCGAGAATTAAAGGAGAAGTTGTTATTGGTTGCCTGAGGATGCTCTCTCTGGAATCAGCCTATAAAATCTAAAACTTAAAAGCAGAGAAGAGGCGAACCAATACTTTAAATACATTTGAATACTAGCCGTCGGCTACATCCTATTTTTCCTCTAGCAATTTTGTATTATTATTTAAACTCTTTGTGTTTTTTGATGAATCCAAAGGAAGTATAGAATTCACCATATTGATTCCCAAGCTGGCATAGTAGACCATGACCGCACCCACAAGCCCCATATTGAATAGAAAGACACTGCCCACAATTATTACTTCCGGAGCAATGGATAAAAACAATCCTCTTTTATAGTTGCGCTCCAAGCTACTGGAGAGTTCAAATAGATCACAAAGATTCGTTAGATTATTATTCATCAGAACAACCTGAGCCGTATCGGTAGCTAAGCTTGAGGCACCTTGCATAGAGATCCCTACATGCGCTGTTTTCAAAGCAATGGCGTCATTGAGACCATCCCCAATAAAACAAACTATTTTCCCTTCCTCTTTTAACTGAGTAATAATTTTTGCTTTTCCCTTTGGCAAGGTTTCAGAATAATAGTTTTCAATACCTAATTTTTCAGCTAAATATTTTGTCGGTTTTTCATGATCACCAGAAATAATATAAACCGATATATTTTGTGCTTTCAAACCTTCAATCACATCCCAAGCTTCTTTGCGGATCGTGGCATGCAACTCGATCATACCTACCAGTTGAGAATCCACAGCTAAAAAGACCATGGAAAAGCCTGATTCATGACAATCAGCAATGATTCTCTCAATATCTTCCGAAATAGCAATGTTCTCCATTGTCATAAAGTGCTGACTCCCCATGTGAATGGTTCGCCCGTCCACATTCACTCGGATGCCATAGCCTTGTTCATACTGAGCATCATCCACTTCAGGTACTTTCACGTTGCGATTAATCGCCTCTTGTAGAACCGCCCTGGCAATCGGGTGTTGATGTTTGTATTCTGCTGCCGCGGCATAACTCAAAATCACGTCTTCAGTATAACCATGGAAATGGTAAATTTTACTGACATAAGGCTGCTCATCAGTCAAGGTTCCCGTTTTATCAAATACGACCGTATCCACTTGTGATAATAATTCCAAAGCCTGTCCACTTTTCACTAAAACCCCCTGTTCAGAAGCCTTCTTGAGAAAATTAAACGTACTCAGCGATCCAGAAATTCGCATATTTTCACCAATCCCCGTACCAATGACGGCAAGTGAACCACTCACACCGGCTATAGGCCACACCAAAGCACCTACTACTAGTAAAGGACCAGCAATATGATCATTCAGCTTTTCTGCCTGTAATAGGGTCTTCGAATCAAAATTCAGAGTACTGTTGAGTGCATCACTAATTTTGCCTCTGACCGTATCAGTACCTGCAGCGGTGACCTTTATATAAATTTTACCGGACAACACAGTTGTGGCAGCAAAGACCTCCGCCCCTTCGATTTTTTCAGCTAATTGTGATTCTCCGGTTAACATATGTTGGTTCACTGCAGCCAAGCCTTCCGTCACAATTCCATCGACAGGGATCATTTCGCCACTGTTTACAACAATGATATCACCCACAACTAGATCCTGTACGGGGGTTTGAATTTCCGTACCATCTTTCACCCACCAGGCAGTAGCCGGCATTTCATCAAAGGAAGTAGTCAATTTTTTTTGCGTATCAGCCTTAATCTTAGCAATGAATTTATTCGCCAATGCATACAGCCAGTAATCAGCCGCCCCAATCAGATAATAACCACTGAGCATGATTCCAGGTATAGCAATGGAGTTAAGCACCTCCCCATCAACTTTACCTTTTTTCAATGATTCAAAGGCTCTTTTCCACATGGGAATTGCTAGATAAGTGTATCCTGCCATTGAAGGCAGCAGCAAAGCAGGGTACCAGACAACCCCAGCTACGGTTGTCCCCAATAACACTGATAGCATTTCAAATTCTTTTTCACTCTCCTTAATATCTTCGTCCTTACTCTGAAGAGATTCAGGTTCTTCAAGGGGTATTTTCGACTCCTCAGGTTCCTGTCTGGACTTAAGGGTTTTAAAGAACTTGATACCACTTAAAGATAACACACCACCGGCTACGACCAATAATGGAAGCATAACAATTTTCAGTGTTAATTAATTATTTTTTAGAGAGTTCAATATCTTATAGAACTCCGGGTAAGCAAAGCAACCTTTCTTTTCAGCTGTCATCACCGTAAAATCGCTGAAACTCACTAATAAATTTCAAGAGGTCGGCTTCTGGCAAATGGTTAATTCCCGCAGCTCTCACTCGTCCACCTCCGGTTGCAAACTGGCTGCATAATTCCGCAGCACTTTGTTTACCATTAAGAGCAGAACGTACGGAAACGACATATCCCTCATTCTCTGAAGCTACCACTACCGCATGAGCCTGTTTAGGATTTGCCTGAGCTAGTCGATTCGCATAAATCCCAACAACACGACGGGCCCATTGTTCATTGGGAAATCGAATTACACCAGGGTGCAACCTCTCCGCTTGCCGCGCAAAAGCCAGGTCTCCCTCACGCCCTTCTCTTAAAGCAGGCATAATAGTCGTTGCTTTGAGAAAAGCAAAGGGGTCTTCAAATGGAGAAATCTGTTCTAATAAATCTGCCGGGTGGAAATGCAAATCATCTAACGTTCCTCCATAAGCATTATAATTTATTAGCTCCCCGAGCTCTTTTAGCTGAGCTTGTTCCGATGCCCCCAAACCATGGGCATTGGCTACTTGCTTTGCAGTATCATGCAGATTATCTCCAAAAAGCCCTACAATAGCCCAGGTCACAAATTCATGCTTTAATGCCTGACTCACCAGTAATGAGGTGTTTGTATTCGCATCCGTATCAATCTGTGGAGAAAAGGCGGGGTGTACGGGAATTTCCCGACTGAGATGATGGTCAAACCAAGTCACATTACAGTCTTGAGATAACAAGGATTCCAACTCAGCCAAGTTCTTTTCAACGGCTACACCCAATACATAGATGCACTCAGATTGAACCTGTTTGATTTTTTTCAGTAGAGAGATATCCCTCTTAACACCAGTTACGGTTTGTTTGCAGGGAATGCCTGAAAGGCGAAGCTGGTGGGTTGCGCAAAGGCCATCAGCATCTCCATTGAATACAAAAATCCCTGGGGTTTGATCCTTCACAAGGCTCATCGAAGAACTCCCTTGTCTTTTAATGATCTCATAATCACTTCCACACTTTGTTCCACTGACATCAGGTCTGTTTCCAATAAAAACTCAGGATCCTTCGGTTCTTCATAGGGTGATGAAATTCCTGTGAAGTCACTAATTTCTCCAGCTATAGCACGGACATATAAACCTTTGGGATCCCTACGTTTGCAAATTTCAATGTCACATTTGACAAACACTTCATAGAATCCATCAGCAATCAAATTTTTGGCTAACATGCGATCCTTGATCAACGGTGAGATGAAAGTACAAATCACGATATGACCCGTTTTATAAAAAAGGTTTGCTACCTCACTGACACGACGGATATTCTCACTGCGATCTTCGATAGAAAAGCCCAAATCACCACAAAGGCCATGGCGTACATTATCCCCATCTAATAAAACAACCTGATGCCCTGCTTTAAATAGCCGCTGAATCAAAGTTTGCGCTACTGTGGTTTTACCTGCTCCTGACAGGCCTGTAAACCAGAGCACTGCTGGTTTATGGCTACTTCTCTCTGCGTAATCCTGTAAGGGGATTTCTCCTTTTTGCCAGATCACATTGGTAGATTTCGTTGAAACTTCCGGTACTTTGATGTCATCCAGGGACCGGGCTCTACCTCGAATCATGCCTGCGGCAACGGTTAGATTCGTCAGAGGGTCAATGAGGATAAAACTTCCCGTTCCCTGATTCTTACGATAGGGATCAAAAAATAGTTTCTGTGCTGTTTTGATCTCAATTCGCCCGATGTCATTTAATTCAAATGTCTTCGTATCCTGATTACGGTGCAATGTATTTACATCAATACTGTAATGAATTTTGGAGACAAAGGCTTTCACCTTATTGCTTGTTTGCTTAAGGATATAGTGACCCGTTAAACTCATTGGAGTTTCATCCATCCAACAAATAATAGCGTCAAAATTATTATTAACCATAGGTAGGTTCTGAGGCTTGACAAACATATCCCCCCTACTGATGTCAATTTCATCCTCTAAACTCAGGACGACGGCACTACCATTGCCCGCCTCTTCCAAGGGGCCATCATAAGTAATAATCTCTTTGATTCTAGAGGTTTTCCCAGAAGGAAGCACCGCAATTTCATCACCCTTACGAATCGTTCCAGAAATGATGCTGCCGGCAAAACCACGGAAATTTAAATGTGGACGAATCACATTTTGAACGGAAAAACGAAAATCAATTAAATTCCGATCAGCTGTCACATGGACATTTTCCAGCAAATGCAGGAGAGTTTCCCCCTCATACCAAGGTGTTTTACTGCTACGCTTCACCACATTGTCACCTTCCAGTGCAGAAACAGGAATAAAGGTAATGTCCTGGATATCCAATTTCCGGGAAAAGTCAGTGTAGTCTTGCACGACCTGATCATAAACCTCTTGGGAGTAATCCACCAAGTCCATCTTATTCACAGCAACCACCAAGTGGGGAACCTGTAACAATGAGAGTAAAAAGCCATGCCGTCTGGATTGAGTCAGGACTCCTTTACGCGCATCGATTAAAATAATCGCTAATTGTGCAGTAGAAGCTCCAGTCACCATATTCCTGGTGTATTGCTCATGGCCTGGTGTATCCGCAATGATGAACTTTCTTTTTTTAGTGGCAAAGTAGCGATAGGCTACATCAATAGTAATCCCTTGTTCTCGTTCCGCGGCAAGCCCATCCAGAAGCAAGGCCAAGTCCACCTTTTCTTTCCCATTGCGCTTGGAGGTTTCACAAATGGATGCATATTGGTCTTCAAAAATACAGTTTGTCTCATATAATAGCCGCCCCAGCAAGGTCGACTTACCGTCATCCACACTACCAGTTGTGGTAAAGCGGAGTAAAGATTTAGTGTTTTCTTCCATGTTAAAAATATCCCTCCCTTTTTTTCTGCTCCATTGAGGAATCACTGGTCAGATCAATGATTCTATTTTCCCTTTCAGACCGCTTTGCATTGATTACTTCTTCAATAATATGATCAACCTCAGTGGCAGTAGATTGAATAGCACCGGTGCAAGGAATACAACCTAAGCTACGAAAACGGCAATCCACCGTTTCCACTTCTTTATCTTCTAGTGCATTTTGACCTGCGGGATCAACAACTGAGTAATACTCAAACGGGATGGTAATACCATTACGCCGTACCACTTGTCGAGGCTGAGAATAATAAAGGGGAACGATAGGGATTTCTTCATGCTTGATGTACTGCCAAATATCCAACTCCGTCCAATTACTGATCGGAAAAATTCGGATCGACTGCCCCTGATCAATTTCGGCATTGTAGAGATTCCACAATTCAGGACGCTGATTTTTAGGATCCCACTGTCCAAACTCATCGCGAATCGAAAAAATACGTTCTTTGGCACGGGATTTTTCCTCATCACGCCTTGCACCACCAAAGGCCGCATCAAAACCATGCTTGGATAGAGCATCCAACAGGCCTCTTGTCTTCAACTGAGCACAACATTTATCCGCCCCCAAGACTTGAGGATGGGCTCCTTTCGCGATCCATTCCTCATTTTTTTCAACAATCAACTTCGCATCAATACTTGCTACAAACTCATCCCGAAATTTATACATTTCAGGGAATTTGTATCCCGTATCTATATGCAGCAATGGAAAAGGAAATTTTCCGGGATAAAAGGCCTTTTGAGCCAGCCGAACCATGACAGAAGAGTCCTTACCGACTGAGTAGAGCATCACCGGTTTTTTAGATTCCGCGACTACTTCTCTAATTATATGTATTGATTCATCTTCCAATTGTTGGAGATGACTTGAATAATGTTGTTTCCGCATTCTTCTATTAGTGGAGAGAAACGTTTTTTTTTAAATCGGGAATACCGATATTTTGATCAAAGACTATCACCTCACGGCTACGTGGGAATACATACTATCTATTGCAACTTATTTTTCATTTTTACAGCGATTTCCCAGCAAAGTACATCCTATCTCATTTTAATAACATAAATTATATGTTAGTTGTCAAAGATTTCCCCCCTCCGCCGCAAGGAAAAACGGGAAGGCTATCAGACGTCTATACAAAGGATATGATCCTTGGATTTCGGGGCCGCGACTAAGCAGGAATTCCCTATAAAAACACCGGAATTACCGGAGAAAGCAATCCTTTCTTCCCAACCATGGGTATTGGCAATCAGCGTCGTTCCTGAAAAAGGATAGAGTCGATGTAACCAATAGGGATGCACATGAAAACCTTCATCCAGCCAATTAACGGCCAACAAGAGATAAGTCGTGTTTTCCCACTGGTGATACAGGACAAAATCATCAAAATTTAGGTCCATACAAATCCCTAGACCTAATTTTCCAATTTCCGTATTCACGCTGATGAAGCCACTATTCCCAGGGGTTGCCCAAGTACAATCCGCATCAAAAAGGTGAGTTTTACGGTAGGTAGCTAACAAGCCCCCACCAGGACCAATGAGATTCTGCGCATTATAAAGATGGCCGCTACAAGTTTCGGCAAAACCATAGGCTAGGTAGCACTGATTATTCCGACAAAATTCAGCCAGTTGCAGGTAACTAACTCCTAATGCAGGTTCAGCATACCTCCTGATGGAGGAAGCATTGGGCCAAATATACCCAGTTAAGCACATCTCTGGTAACGTGAGTAGCTTGGCTCCGGCAGTGATGGCTTGTCCACAGAGGTCAAGTACCTTCCGTAGGTTTTCCTCAGGGTCCCCTTTTACCGGCTTAAATTGGATTGTAGCAGTACAGACCATTTTTTTAATTCTCTATATTTTCTAATCTATGGAAAGCTATAATCTATTTTTCTCTACAACAAGTTATCGTTCTAATTACGAGGAAAGTCAATCATAAGCCCCTTAATTCTGGACTTTTCTGCTAGACTTTTTTGATCCCCAGARCCAATGGATCTCAGGTRAAATTTTCAYCTCTATGYCCTTTCTGTCATCAGAAAGYACACAGAGRATCTAGAATYTGGTTGCATTGTAATAATTGYRATTCAACTCACTTTYYCCAARTCRGAGGAATAAACTATTGCTATTTTGCACTATTTTATAAAAAATGATTGACTTTCTATCAAATAGGTTGGAAATTCTCGGTAATTATAAATATTAAATTGGATACGCTGCTYAGAACCYGTGGAGGTTTGTTTTTTCTGTCAATGCATTATAATCTGTATTTTTATATTGTTGTCGACAACTATCCAAGATTTCATTGGCTAGAATATACATCAAACAGCATTTGAATTGAAAYAGTGTTTTTTCCTCCACCTAGTTAGTTATGAATTCCGTAATTCGGGACGCTTTAGTCTATCTTTTTTTGAATACTATAGAGTGYCTGRGCGAAAACGATGTTCCTGTATTTTTTCAACCGAAGGCAAAAAATCTTAAACTACTGTGCTTGCTGTAAAAAAGATTTYYCCCTTCCGTCGAGATGACACAGATTCGCCTTTTCCACCCAGGAACAATCTATAATTATTCAAAATATTTGGTATCTGGATAAAAACTATGCTTCTGCGTCATTTCAGCTGAAAAAGAAAGAACCAGAGCTATTGTAATTGCTGTTGAAATATTCCATYTTTCTTATTGYAATCGTTGAAGTTCTATATTGACAGTAACAAGACAGGATCTTTTTTGCTCAGTCACTATTAGCTATCCCTAAATTATTTTAGTAATACTGATTTTTCTGTAAAGATCGGCACCTTTTTAAGGTCATCGTTTAAGATGCATTTCAATGTGATTTTCATTGGAATTGATATAATATTTTCGGAGAAGTAAAAGACCAACTCTCCGCAGGAACAAAGTTACCTACTCTTAACAAGAGTAGGTATTTGATATTATATCTTTATTAAATTATTTGTCAGTTGATTACTTTTGTCGCGTAAAACGCGAGGGATTATCAATCGAGTAAAGTATTTAAACTATTCTATTTTTCTGAACACCCCTATGCACAAGGTATAAAAAGGCCGTTTATGAATAGAACAGATAAATTCATCAAGTCGAGACGACTTATGATGGGTGCTACGCTTTGCGCATTAGTAGCAGTGTCAGCATGTAAGCCTGAAAGTGATTCAGATGGTTCACAGACAGTCCCCCCTAACTTCATCACTATTGTATTGGATGATATGGGGTACTCTGATCTTCAGCCCTATGGTAGTGAGATTCAGACCCCTAATATCCAGGCACTAGCCGATGAAGGGGTCATGTTCACGAATTTTTATGCTCATGCCACTTCCACTCCGGCAAGGGGTATGCTGTTTACCGGTAAGGAAAACCATAAATCCGGCGTTGGGAATATGGAAGGCTGGATTCCTTTTCGGCGTGAACAGTTTAGAAAAGTAGGCTATGAAGGTATCCTCTCTAGCGGTGCTTTAGCCATTCCAGAAGTACTTGCCGACAACGGTTACTACAATATGTTTACGGGCAAGTGGGACTTAGGGCACAAGACCAAACATTCCCCATCGCGACGAGGTTTCCACGAAACCAGAGCTGTCATGCTAATGGGGGGAGACACCCACTGGTCTCGTGAAGATGGAACGATTATCACCAGCCATCAGCCATCGAAGTATGAGAAGAAGAAACGAATGAGCTGGTATAATGAGAACGGCAAGGAAATGTTAGCCTTCCCCAAGCAGTTCTACTCATCTGACTATTACACGGAAGTGGCAATTGAGATGCTGAATAACCGTGATACAACAAAGCCTTTCTATCTGAATATCACTCACATTGCGCCCCATAGCCCACTGCAAGCCCCGGAAGAGGATATCCAAAAGTATTTGGATGCGGAAACTTACAACTCCGGCTGGGACGTAGTTCGATTAAATCGCTTCAAAAAGCTGAAGACTCTAGGTATTATCAATCCTTCAGAAAGCTTCGATGCAACCTCTGATTTGGCTAATTATACAGTTTCTGGTAATGACGCAACCGGTGATAGCAATGATAGCATGTGGGGGCAGGTGAATGCCGGGCCTTGGTCTGATTTAACAGATGCACAACAAAAAATTCAAATAAAATACATGGCCATTTATGCGGCAATGATCGACCGCGTCGATCAGAACGTCAAAAAACTGGTCGACCATTTAAAAGTGATTGGAGAATATGAAAATACGGTTATTTTCATTGTCTCTGATAACGGAGGAGCTTACAAGCTGCCTGCGGGTAATAACCCGGAACGAGGCGCTCATATCAGAGCAAACTTTGTTCACGAGTATGACAGTTTAGGTGGACCCAACTCCTTCATCGGACTGGGGCCAGGTTGGGGAACTGTAGCCAATGCACCTTTCAATAATTTTAAAGGTGATTTTTATGATGGTGGTATCCGCGTACCGGCCATTATCCATTACCCTAAGATGAATTCAACCTATAAGGGTAAACAAATCGATCGTTTGAGTTCGATTATGGATATTGGCGCTACCATGCTGGATATGGCGAATATCACCTATCCAAGGGAACATAATGGTGAAATTAACAAGCCATTAGATGGGAAGTCCATGGCATCTATTCTCACAAAAGGCACAGTTGATGACACCCATACATACCTTGGTTGGGAGCTAGACGGTGGTGTTGGCATCCGAACGACACAATATAAACTCTCTACGCACTTTCAGGAGACTCCTGATAGCTTAGGCTTCACCACAGCAGCACAAGCTGGCATGGACCCGGCACAGTTCCTACCAGCCTTCATGTCTTGCTGGAGTAACCAAGCCGTGTACGACGTATCTTCTGACTTTTTTGAGAAGACCGACATATCAAGTAACACGAATATTTACTCGACGATGAAAGCCCATTTGGATGATTATAAAGAGGACAGTCAAGTTGTTGAGGTAACTCAATGCCGACCGGCTACTCCATAAAGCAAGCCGACTCCAGAGTATAAAAAGCCCGGTTACCTTCATCTATGGTAACCGGGCTTTTTTTATTTCCTATTAAATACAACTTGAAAGTATTGCTTTGATACTGCGTGGTAGTAGGTTCCGCCTAACTTATCCAGCTCGGGATTATAAACCAGGTTATACATGGATCCTGAATAATTTTTATCATCCAACTTCACGAAAATCCCGATATCATCTCCCTTTCTTAAAAGCTTAGTTTTAGCAATGTTTATCGGTTGAGGGTTATAATACTCCACTTCAAGTTTTTTGTTACTTTGTACTCCACGCACCTCCAGAGTATAATTCCCATCAGTGCGACTCCATTTACCCAGTAGCTTCCTCAAATTGTCTTGAGCCTTCTTGCTAATCTCCCCCGTCTCCTGCGGTATTTCCTCTTCACTAACTTTAACCTCTTCTTGTAAAGCCCCCGGTCGTTGATCAGGTAAGGCACTGCTTTCTGAACTTGTCCTTGCCGAAGTTTCAGGATCCTGCCCCCCGCGTTCACAAGCTCCTCCAAACATAAGGAGAAAGCTGAAACTTATACAAATCACTATCCTACAAAGCCGCTTATGGAGGGAGTGTCCAATATCATATTGCGGTCTTTTTCCACCCCAATGCCTCAAATTTTCCCTTTGAAAGCCGGGTTTAGAACTATCGTACATTGCGTATTGACCCTCGCTCAATCATGTTCCGGGTATTTCTATTATAGATTTTACGAAACTCTTCAAGGGACATAAACTCCCTGCTAATAGTGGCTAGTGTTTCTTCGCTAATCTTGCCCTCTTTGATCAACTGACGCCCCGCTTGTTTGGAGGCGCTCAAAATGTCCTCTACCTTTACCGGATCATTTAATACTTGCCGTTTAAACATTCCAGCTTGTGGCCTCAAGACGGCATTCACAAACTCTTTACCAGACAACCGGCAGTAACTTTCCAGGTGACAGACTGCCGGGTGAAATTCTTCCATCAGCAGGCCGGCAGTAGCAAACAGCACCACTTTAGACTTCCCATATCCGGTACGCTGCAGATGAACACAGTGCTCTATATCGTCATCAAGCATGGGTTCCACAATGGGCAAGGTTCGCTCCATCAATATTTTTAAATTCGTAGAGACACCCCCAGCATAGATCGGTGTGGATAAAATCCAATAGTCCGCTTGGATCATTTTATCCAACAATTCGCTCATTTCATCTTTGAGAGAAGAACAGATGCCGGGGGTCCGAAACCAACAATTCATGCAGCCAATGCAAGTTTTAAGATCTAGTTTTTGCAAGTGCACCAATTCTACTTCCGCTTTCTCCTCTTCCATTCCCTCAATAAAAGGCGCTAACAAAAGTGCGCCAGTGCCGTGTTTCATCTTGGGGCTGCTATTAATTACGATTACTTTTGTCATAAATTTCTCCTTACGAAATATTTTCACTTTGGATTGCTTCAGCCCAGAAATATAATTTTATTGAGGCCTAAAACCCAAACCTATGGAGAGATTTTTATATCAACGGGCCTCATGTCTTTTGTCGGCAAAAAAGCTTAAGTTACAAGCTAACTTATTAAGTTTGTATGTGATGGCCTAGAGGATTGGCCCTGTGAGCTAAACCCTAAAACTGGATTTTCTACCCCCTAGAGACCTTTTACGAAATTCTGCCCCTCTTCAAATTTTTTCTTATAGTACTGTTGCACTTTTTCAGGGTCCAAATCCAAGAAGGTCCCACCTGAAGCAAAGTGCTGAACAAATACCTGGCCCAAAGCGTAAGTAGAGGCTCCCGCAATAATCGGCATAGTCAAGACACCTATTGACTGTCCAATTACGGGTATAGCCTTGATAAGGCTAGATAACCCACCAGCCATTGATGTAGGGATAACACTTGCTAATAAAGAACCAATGACTGATTTTCCAATATCTTTTGAGAATTCAATATCATACTTTGTGGCAAGTTTTTTCAACATTATCAACTGCACTGCGGTTAATGCGGCTAAATCAACAAGGGGAAGGGGAATCAACCCAACACCCATTGAACCATAGACAGTATTCCGAATGAGTTTATCCACAGCTGCTTGAAGTTCTTCTTCAGCCAACCCTTTACTCTCCTGAGTTTCTTCTTGTTCTGCACTATTCACATCACTTTCACCTTTTTCCAACATCTTCACTCCACCTAATTAGATTGACAATCCACTGAAATAATTAAAATGTCTGATATTTTTTTCTCATAGAAAAGTTATAAAACTCAAGTTTTTTTTATTTCTATCTCATCTAACAAATTGGTTTTTTCCTTCTCTAAAGGATTGCTACAGATACCTATCATCCATTCTCACTCAATTTGTCTTTTTTATCTTCAATAGCATTCATGTCCTCACAAACAGTTTCAGCCTATCAAAAATAATATAAGACTAAGGAGTTTTTCTTGTTTATTCAAAGAGTTCAATAAACACAAATATAAGGAGCAATATATTCTGTAGATTTTACGGATTTATGGTGGGATATTCATAGTGTGAAAACTATACGGCACCAGGGCAAGGGAACTGGCCCTTAAGACAGCTCATTTCATCAGTAGATTATAGTAGTTCCACACTGATAATATCGCAGCTGCCATCCTGTTCTTTAACCTAACCTGCAGGGGAGATATCCCCTAAATATAAAACATTACCTCGATCTCCACCTATTCTCATATCAGGTATGGGGATTATGAGGCCTGAATTTAGACTACTGAAAGGTGGAGCAAGCAAGCCCAATACAAGTTATTGTGCATTATTCTTCCTTCACAATTTTAGGAGCGTCCTCATCCTCTTTTTTGCCACTTGCAACAACCAATAGGAATCCAATGAGAGGAGATAATAGCAAAGAACCAAAAAAATAGCCCCAGAAGCCCATGCTACGTTTCCTTCCCATCAACCCCACCAGAAAGCTTGATACAAAATGTAATGCAATAAAAATCATTGTTTTAAATTTATTAAAGTTTTTTCATTAATCGACAAAAAAAATAAGTAGGCTCCCTATCAGTTCAAGTATCCTATACTTTTTAGTCACTTACATAAATAAAAACATCAAAGACCTAATCTGATGACGCACGGTTATTGACAAAAATAAAGGTCCCCTTATCCATTTTTTTGATTGCGACCTCACGTCCTTCAACATCACCATTTTTCTTGAAATTATAGATTCCGGTAACCCCTTCCCAATTACGTAAATAGCGTAAATAATTAGCAAGTTTTAGTGGCTCTGTCACTTGCCGCAGCCGAATAGCCTCAACCAATAGATTCACAGCATCATAACCTTGTGCAGCCCAAGTGTCCGGCAAGTGTTTATATTTGATGGCAAAGACCTTTTTAAATTTATTCAGCTTTGCACTCTTTCGATGAGGATTATATACAGCGGTCACAAACGTCCCTTGAGCCGCTTTCCCCGCTACTTTCCATAAGAATGGATTGTCCAGGCCATCCCCTCCAATAAAGGGTGCCTTAATCCCCATTAGCCTGGCCTGTTTGATGATATATCCGGCATCTGGCATCCCTCCAGCGATAATCACCATATCATATTCCAGACTACTAATTGTATCCAAGATAGGAGTGAAGTTACGCTCATTAGCGAAGTATGACTTCAAGGCCACTATTTTTATCCCTTTTTTATCGGAACTTTCATAAATAATATCTGCTAATCTTTTACCATATAGTGATCGCTTATATAAAATTACAGCCTTTTTTACCTTCTGCTTCGCTAAAAAGTCACTAATGGCAATACCAATGATTTTGTCAGAGGGAATACTCCTGAATACATACTTAAAATTATGGTTGGTTAAATTGGGGTTTGTCGCCCCTGGAGTAATGTATAAAATTCCATGATTCTCATAAGTGATGGAGGCCGGTATTGCCGTGGATGAAGTCATGTGTCCAATGACTGCTATGACGTTGGGATTTTTTGCGAACTTATTAGCATACAGCTGTGCTTTTTTGGGCTTTCGCTCATCATCATAAAATATCTTAATCAGCTTCCTACCACCAAGGAGGCCGCCGCTACTATTGACTTCCTCAATAGCAAAATCCACACCCTTGAGAAAATCGCCTTTTTGTCCCACAATACCAACCACAATATCGCCGGTCCCCTCACGCGCGCGTTCAATGCGGGCCTGACGAGACTCTTCATACTGATTGCAAGCAGAAAAAATAAGGATTGCTATAAAAAGAAAGAGCCTTTGCATGTCTATTTTTTTGTTTCCACACTCTTAATTTGTGCTGGTTAAAAACTTACTAAATGCTAAAACTGAGTTTTCAGTCTTGTTCACTTGAGGTGCTTCATTTTGAAGCTTTTTATCACCTCGACCTTCTTTAGTTGATACCTGTATCTCTTTGTTATCTTTATAACCAGGTCCATCATCTGTATTAATCGGCAACATTAGAGGCAAACCTACACCATTCCCCCCGCCAATGACGATAACCTTGCTGTTGTCGGACTTAGCAAGTTCCAAGGTAGCTAAAATCCCAGCCCACGTGATGATTTTATCAGTAAGTGACTGATTTATAATATCATTATGCACCTTGATACCTTTAGCCTCAATATGCCTTCGTTTTGCTTCTTGTTGCTCTCGTTGCAGTTTAAATTCATATTCCTGAAACAAGTGTTTCTGTTTCAACTTTTGCTCGATCGCCACTTGAATCGCTTCAGTTAGCACAATTTTTCTAATAACCAGGTCATCCAAACTCACATAGCGCTGACCAATCTGCTCCGTCGCTTCATTGATCACCCCTTCAGTAATCGCTTTTTTTGCGGAATAGAATTCTTCTGCTTCGTACTGGCCAATAATCTTTCGCAGTGCTGCTTCTACTTCCGGTATCACGATGATATCGACATAATCAGGTCCAACCTCTTTATGGAGTACCCCCAGGAGGTCATATTCGGGATGGTAACGGATTGACACGGCCAGATGAATAGTCAGCCCCCGTTTTGTTAAGACATCCACTTCATGATTTGTTGTTTGAACACGGACATTATAAACGGTCATTTCATTAAATGGGTTTATAATTTCATACCCTTCCTGATAAACATGATCAACAACCGTTCCCCCGGAAAATCGTCGGAATAGAACTCCAGCTTCTCCCGCATCAATAGAGATCACCACAATATTCCAAAGAAAGAGAGCCGTTAAAAGCGATATAAGAAAAAACACCACTATTAACAACAAATTATCCGACAATTTCTCTTTTACTTTTTGAACAAAGGATTTCATTAGCTTAACTTCCCCCGAATAATACTTACAGAATTAGACATGGCACCTTTAGGATTGATATTCTGAAAGCTGACCATATTCAACCTTTAAAACACGATCTGCAGTATGGAAATAATGGTCATCATGCGTGACTGCAATAATCGTCTTTCCTTGCTTTTTCAAATCCTGCAAAATAACTTCATAAAATTGTTTTCTAAAATACGGGTCCTGATCTGCTGCCAGCTCATCAAAGATGCAAATAGGCTTGTTTTCCAACATAGCGGAGATGAAGGCTAGCCTCTTTTTTTGCCCTGTCGACAACTCCATATTAGTAAAGCGTTTTTCCAAATATTTAGTTTTTTCATCTAATTTCATTAAACGCAAGAGAGAATCAACCTGTTCCGGATCAATATCCCGCAATCCATATAACTTATCGAAAAGATGGAAGTCCGTAAAAATAATGGAAAAGAGTTCCCGATAGCTTTGATAATTGTTTTTATGAATTTTTCTATCGTCAAAGGAAATAGAGCCTTCGTCGGGATAATACAACCCCGTTAGCAATTTCAATAATGTGGATTTACCGCTGCCATTACCACCAATGATGTACAGGATTTCCCCACGATTGATCGTCAAATTAACCGGCCCTATGCTAAACAAAGAATTATTCTCTTTATCTGTATAATGAAAGCTCAAGTCGGAAAGAGTGATTTTTTGAAACGCTTCGGGCAAAGCCAGTATTTCACCTTCCGTATCGTCATGCCCTGAGATAACCTTATCCAAGGTATGTTCCAGATCATAGAGACTTTTGATAGCTACATCTGCTCGGGTTAACATGGGCATGGCAACCATGATCACATTAATCGGACCAATAATAAATAGAGTTGCTGATGTGATCTCATAAATACTATCCTGATCAACAAAATAAAATAGAGGCATTATAAAAACAATCACGGGCAATAAAAAGTACACCCCCAATCTGGTGATCATTACCAAATTAATCGATTGAATCCCAGCAGCAATCTTCAGCTCCTCCGTTTCTATGGAGATAGTCTCAATCTCTTTATAGAGGTCCTCATTTTTTTTGCGATTAATTTTAACCTCTTTAAATCCCCGCAAAAGGTGATTCAAAACATCAAAAAACTGGGTTTCCTTTTTGAATGCTTTCTTGATTGATTCGGTGAGTTTTTTATTAATGCTTATCCGTAATAGAATGATAGTACTTATAGTTGCAACACAGACAAGAAAAATTTTAAAGGAGATCCAGGCTATATAGAATAAGGTAAACAGGAGGACGATACTCGATTGGGCTGAAAAAATCGCAAAAATAATGGATTGGGAAACAACGTTACTATCCTGAGTCAGTTTGTTGTAAATTTCTCCCTGCCCTGCTTTTTCAATAAATTGCAATTCAGTACGGTGAATTTTGCCCGCAATCCTCAACCTGACCTTCCGAACCGCCCCCTCCAATGCCACAATAGATTCCGATAGTGCATACCTTTGTGTGATGATGTATAGCGCAAAGGCCAGCATGTATAGAAAAAAGATACGTGCTTCCACCTTTAAATTAGCGGCCATTTCCGCCCCGGCATTGATTAATGAAATCAGGAGTCCATTCGAGGCGCCCGCTAGTAAAATCATAATGATGATCTTACCTTCCGAAGCTTCACTTTCTTTTCTAAAAAATTCAAAGAACTTCACATCTACGTTTGGGTTTGGGTTTGGAATTTAAATTTGAGAACAGTGGGCCTTTTAAATTGACATTAATAAATATTTTCAAGAGAACACTAACTGACTCTTTCATTAGGAAACATTCTAAAAGAAGCTAAGGGACGTATAACAAAGGAAAGAGTCAGGCTATATTATAAAAAAGTTGACAGAGGCAATGTTAACGATTAACTGATTATTGTAGCTTAAGTATCTAATTATTCTATTTTTATAGAATGGTCAAACTCTTTTTTTATCGTTTTTGTGCCAGATTACCACCCCAGATGGAATTTAGAATTTTCGAATATCGAACTAACTAAAAAAAGACTTCAAGAATCCATCTAATCTGTCACATCCCCATAAAATCCATCGAGCAATGAGGTTGTTTTTATGACACAGGAAGAGTCTCACCTATTTCAGGTAACAGGTTGGAACCAATCATACCGAATGGCCGCTTACGGAAAAGGTATTTTTTTATTCGACACCGAGGGCAAACGCTATCTGGATGGGATTGGTGGCACACATACGATTACGATTGGACACGGCGTATCCGAAGTAGCGGATGCCATGGCTGAACAAGCACGCAAGGTTAGTTTTGTTCATAAAGCACAGTTCAATAATGAGCCTCAAGAACGACTGGCTACCATTGTTGCGGAGATGGCACCAGAGGGCATGAATCATGTTTGTTTCGTCACTGGAGGTTCTACCGCTAATGAGATGGCGCTGCAAATGGCTCAATACTACCATATGGAGCGTGGCAATAAGACCAAACATAAAATTATTGGACGCTGGCACAGTTATCATGGTCGTACCATTGCCACCTTATCCATATCGGGAAATTTATTTGTCCGCAGGACGGGGCCTTTATCTCATTTGGATTTCCCCCATATCCAGGCTCCTCACTGCTACCAATGTCCCTATAGCTTGAGTCACCCCACTTGTAAGCTTGCTTGCGCTACCGAACTGGCGAGGACTATCGAACAAGAAGGTCCGGATACGATAGCAGCATTCATCGCGGAGCCAATCATTGGCGGAGCGGGGAGTGGCATCGTCCCCCCAGCTGGATATTATGAAAAAATTAGAGAAATCTGTGATGAATATGACATTCTCTTAATATCAGAGGAAGTCATCACGGGTTTTGGGAGAACAGGTAAAAATTTCGGTATCGAACACTGGGATGTAACCCCTGATATTATTACGGCTACTAAGGCTCTCAGTAGTGGTTATGCCCCCATTGGGGCGGTCATTGTGCGTGAACAATTGCACGATACATTCGTCAATGGAAAAAGGCAGGGCATCCCCACATTCGTAACCTATTCCGGTCATCCCGTAAGCTGCGCCGCCGCCATTGCCGTGCAAGAATACATCGCCAAGCATGATCTCATTAAGCGTTGCGCTGTGATGGGCGACTATTTAAAAAAAGAACTCCAAAAGTTGGCAGAACGTGAGCCCTTGATCGGTGATGTTCGAGGCAAAGGCTTATTAGTCGGAATCGAATTTGTTGCCGATAGAGAAAGCCATCAACCTTACCCACGCAGGATGAAACTAACGGAGCAAATCATCGGAACTGCCCTTAACAATGGATTAATCATTCGAGGTAGGTTTGGAACGGGTACACAAGTTGATGGTGATCATATTTTAATTTCTCCCCCTTTTATCATTACCAAAGAAGAGTGCGATGAGCTTGTAGCCACTTTGGAGGTCACGATCAAACAAGTGAGACATTCTTTGAATCTAAGATAAAATCATGACTGAACAGCAAAAAATCGAAAATCAAAGTGATTTGATCGTAGCCTACCTGGAGCTACTGGGCGTCGAGTATGTCTTTGGCATACCTGGAGGCCATATATCCTCACTCTATGATTCTCTTGCCAGATCCGAACGAAGGGGAGGTCCCAGGGCTGTTCTCACTCGCCATGAGAGTGGGGCCGCATTCATGGCAGCCAGTTATGCACGTGAAACCGGAAAGATCGGTGTATGCTGTGCTACGACCGGCCCTGGTGTAACAAATATCATTACCGGTGTGGCAGCGGCTTACGCAGACCACCTCCCACTCCTGGTGCTTACCGGACAGACATTATTGCCAGCCTCTAGCCTGGGGGCTCTGCAAGAGTGTTCGCCTTATCAAGGCCCCTTTCCGGATATTGTTGACATCATGGGCATGATGGAACATTGCACCTGTTATAACGCCCTTGTAACTCACCCTCAACAATTAGAAAAAAAGCTGGCTGCAGCCATTATTACAGCGCTTCAACCCCTATGCGGCCCAGCGCATTTGAGTATCCCCGTTGATATTCTACGCTCGCCACATACTGGAGAACTCAATTTCCCCAATTTGCCGGAATTAGCCGCACCTGCCACAGCAGCGTCTTTCTTGGACTCTGTCGCCCTGGATAAACTTTGGCAGGAAATTTTAATTGTTACCCGTGAAGGACGTCAAGTTGCTCTATTTGTGGGCAATGAATGTGCTGATGCGACTGAAGAAATCTTAGCCTTTGCTGAACTGCTGAGTGCCCCCATCGTCACCTCGTTAAGAGGGAAATCCAGAGTTAGAGCGGACCACCCCTTGGTTTTTGGTGTTTTTGGTGCTTTTGGACATAAGAGCGCGCGCCAGGCATTAGCGGAGGAATCGGTTGATTTGATTTTAGCCATTGGTACCAGTCTTGGCCAGTGGGCCACTGCAGGCTGGCAATCCACATTACTCAACAATAAGATGGTGCACATTGATCACACCAATACTTATTTTCCTCGGTCTCCCTTTGCCCGATTACATGTGCGTGGGACGATTAAGATAATTTTTCAAGAGCTCGTCACTCGCCTAAAAAACATGGGTTTTGATGCCAAGATCCCCCAGAAGCAACGATCACAAGTACAGCATTTAAGGTACAGCCCTCCTCAAGTCCAGCTGCAAGCTCCAGAGGGCTACCACAGCAACCAAGTACCAATCAAACCTCAGCGCCTTATCTATGAGATGATGCGAGGGTTTCCGGCAGAAACCCGGTTTGCCGTAGACACAGGCAATTGCCTGGCCTGGATGACTCATTATTTTTTCCCCAAACAAGCTAAAAATTACAGACTGTTATCTACCGGACAGCCATCAACGGGATGGGCACCCGGAGGGGCCGTCGGCATTGCCATGGGCAGCCCTGGAACTCCCGTTGTTTGTATTACGGGAGATGGCAGTTTTTTAATGTATGGCCAAGAAATCACCGTCGCTGTAGCGGAACAATTACCTGTGATTTTTATCATCTTGAATGATTGTTCTTACGGGATGATCAGAGACAGGCATCGCCAAACAGGCAAGGAGCCCCTGGAATTCGCGATTCCTCCCGTGAATTTCGCCAAAATGGCTGAAGCTGTAGGAGCGAAGGGCTATACCATCCGTGATCCGGAATTTTTTGAGCAGATTGATTTTAAAAAACTTTGCAAAACAGGCCCAACTGTTTTAGACGTACATATTGATCCCAATGAGCTTCCGCCGATTGGTAACTAAAGACCTCTCAAAGATGCACATTAACCCTTTATACTGAAAAAAAGATGTCAATTAAAAAAACTCCACCCAGAAGAGTGCTGATCAATTCCCTTCCCAAGAGCGGGACCCATCTTTTGGCTAGAGTCGTTGATATTTTGGGATATAAGGAATATTTTTCCCACCTCGGTTATGTGCGGGGTAGCCCTCGTTTCTTTAATTATAGGGAGGTCAAAACAGCACTGGGTATTGATTTGAGGAGTCAACCACCAGCTCTAAGTTCCCAACGGGATGAAGCCTCCAGGTTTCCTGAAGGGAGCACCGATCAAATAGGGATAGGCAGTTTAACACAGTTTTATGTGGAGAGTGCCAAGGTCGAGCAATGGTTAAAACTTTTACCAGATTATCGGTATATTTTAGGGCATATCCCTTGGACTCCAGTTTTGCCACCCATTTTGAAAAGTTTAAACTACAAGCAGATATTTATCATCCGAGATCCTCGTGCTGTAGTAACCTCCCTGCTCTCCTTTATTTTGGACACCAAGGGTATGCCGGAGCCACACTTTCTGGAAGAGGATTTCAGGGCAATGACCTTAGAACAGCGACTGAGTTTTCTTTTAGATGGAGGGTTCGCAGCCAAAGCGGGTGTAGAGATTAAAGGTTTTACGGAAACCTACCGTGCCATGCTTGCTTGGCAAAATGATCCAAACTGCCTGTTTGTACGGTTCGAAGATTTAATCGGCAGCAGAGGGGGTGGTAATGATCAAAAACAAGAAATTGTGATACAAAAAATCACCAAACACCTCGACATCCCTCTGAACCGGAAAAATGCAATGCAAGAGGTTTATAACCCATCATCACGCACTTTTAGAATGGGTAAAATTGACAGTTGGAAGCAATCATTCGATGGGCTGGACCTCCAGCGTTTAACCGATTATTGCCAACTAATTTGCCGCGAAGCAGGCTATTAAACTAGGATACACTTCCAGAACAGAATAACTACTTTCCTCTGCTCTATTGAAAGAATTTTGAGGAAAATATCCTGATTACAAGAGGGAGATCATGTTCATCTCACATAAGTACAAAGTTATTTTTATTCATATCCAGAGGACTGGTGGTAATTCCATCCATAAGATATTCCAAGAGCATGATCCGGAGTTACAGGAGAGTATCCCAGTCCACTCTTTAAAAAAGCGCACAAAACATTGCTTCGCCTCAGATACTAAAGAAGCGATTGGTGAGGA
>NVSR01000030.1 GCA_002401295.1 SAR324 cluster bacterium
AAAATGGAACCAATCATCTTGCATTAATTCATGTATTTTTATCATCCTAGGGCGGCGCTACCGTTTCCTTAACAGCTTTGCCCATCAATAGCTTCAATAGTCAGCCCTGTACCCCAAAAAGATTTGCGATAATCGATTCGAGAGGCAGGCATATTCTGCTGTTCTTGAGGACCCATGAGTACTTTGATCCCATTGACGGATCGTTCTTCATCCCCTTCTTTTGTCTCATCCAGAGACAATCCATATCTGGGACCGCCTCAACCAAAACCTTCTGAGAAAATCCGTAAGCTTCTTCCTTCATGCTTTTGGAATAGCTTCAGAATTTGCTCTTTTGCTTTATCTGTAATTTCCAGCATTTGAAATCCTTTCATTGTAAGAGTTTTTGTTAAATTGAAATATTCATGTATATTAATAAATGAATATGAAATTGTCAAAAGACTTCCTGACTTTTTTGGAGCCTTTTCAAAAAATATCTTCTGTGGATCGAGATGTCAGGAACTCTGATCTTTCCTAGAGGCTCAAGAAGGGGGACTGAGTTTTTTGAGGGCCAACCATTGGAGGCCAATGATCGTTTTGGCATCTCGAATATTTCCTACTCTAATATCTTCCATGATCTGGGAGAAGCTGAGTTCCCGGATTGCTAAGTCTTCCGATTCATCTTCCAAACCACCACCATCCTCGATTTTATCTTCGTTGGTAACGGTGCCATAGAAAAGGTGAACTAACTCATCGGAAATGCCCACACTGGCGAAATAGGTAGTGATGAATTCCAGGTTGTGGACTTGGTAACCTGTTTCTTCCATAGTTTCCCGGCGTGCACAATCGATAGGTTCCTCTCCCTCATCCAGCAGTCCGGCTATGATTTCCTGAGTCCAACCGTTGCGTATGCTCTTTTTCAGGGAAGAGTAACGAAATTGTTCCACCAGAACAATGTTGCCTGTAGTTTCATTTTCTAAAATAACAGCAACGGCTTCCGGCCTATTGAGGTGATAGCGACGTACTTGACTCAAGTCTTGATCACGAAAATTTTCATGCTTGAGTTCTACGCGATCGACTTTGAAGAACTCCGAAAAGATACGATCATTTTTAATGATTTCGTACTTCATAACGAATTAACCTCGTAACATCTGTTGTTTGATAGCAATGCTCTGTTCGTAACACTTCCTGGAACCATCGGCATCTCCCTGATCATAAAGTAACTTGCCCAGGTGATCGAGCAAGCTCAACTGGCCCGCATAGTCTTTGATAATCTTTTTGATGGCCATGTGATTCTGTATGGTCTGAATCAATCGTGCCCAGTCTTTGAGTTGCTCGTAACCTGTTTCAATCTGGAGATAGGTTTGATCCATCTCGGTGTAGTTATCTCGGTGGCGATATTCATTCAAGCTAGTAAATAGAAAGTGTAAGGCGAACTTCTGTTGCCCCAGGTCAATAAACTTTCGATTCCAATCTTCCAATAGTTTTAAAGAACTAGCATCACCCCCTTTGAAGTATTTCTTGGCTAGTATTTGCCAGGACTTCGAGGCCTCTTCAAAAAGCTGCAGTGCGAATTCACAATCTCCTTTCAATTGTAAGACCTCCCTGATTTGTTCTGCAGGAGCGTTATTTCGGGCACTAGTCTGTAACCACTGTTGTATTGTCTTCAATCCTTCTTGATAGTTCTCTGCCTTCAATGATTTTTTTACTAGTGACAGGACCATTTCCGTTTCTTTTTTCTCATTGAGTGGATTTACTTCAAAATCCTCACTCGTTAAGATTTCTTTGGAGATCAAAGGAACCGGGCTGTTGAGCTCAGGAGCTGCTCCTGCTTCCTGCACCTCTTTGAGTTGTTTCCTCTGGGAAGGAGTGACAGGTGGTCTTTTGGGTTTGGGTTGTGAGGGCTCTTGAATATCATCAAAGAGGGAATCAATGGATCCCACATCAATATCATCGATTGGGGCTTTCGCAACAGGTGCTGGCTTGAGAGCTGGTTTGGATACTTTGGAATAGGGATTGTAAGCAGGGACCGCTTGTTTGGGTGCTTCCCGGCGGGGCAGTGCGGGCTCCAGAGTGGCTGCTTTTTTAGGCACTATAGGTCTCTTGCTGGAAAGAGAGACTATAACCTCATTTTCCTCCTCAGGGGCTTTGGCTTTAATCGGTGCCCTTGGAGTGGATTGATCTAGATTCTGTTGAAATTTTGAAAAAATATCTGAACTAATTTTCTCTTCTGTAGGTTCAAAAGGCTCGGGTGTTGGCTCTTGAATCGTAGGTGATTTCTTTATTTTATTAATTATATCAGCAATATGCTTGCTGTCTATAGGAGGTGCATTACGGGTGACTTTAGTACGAGCAACGAGGAAAAGAATCTGAGCTGTGACTAGAAATAATAAAGCAATAATACCCAGAGCTACTTCCAGCTCAAGGCTATACAGTACACCGCCTACAAAAATAGCAACTGTGAGGATTTGAAGAGCTATTTTGATAATGATATTCTCCCGTACATGATGGTTTCTCTGGTCCAATCTTAGAGGTTAAATTTTGTGGATTGGATTCATTGTTGGAAAGTAGCTTAAAACTCATTTATTTTCAATACTTCCGCAGGAAATTACTCGTTGGATGTGACTGATGGAGTCCAGGGGCTTATTTCTCAGCTTCCAGTTGCACTGCTTCATACTTGGCTAGTAGTTCGGCGTAGCGTTGATTTGAGTCTCGGAGACGTTTAGCCAACATTAAAGAAAAGTTACGGAAAAGCTTAGAACTGAGGCGAGAGTAGCGTGGATTTCGAGATATTTTGGTGACTGTGCTTTCTCCCATGGAGAATAGAAAGGAATCCCCTACTGCAGTGGCAGTGGCGGAACGACTGCGATGATCAATCAGACCCATTTCCCCAAAGCACTCCCCAGCCTCTAGCATGGCTAAGATCGTTTCTTTGCTCTTAGTCGATTTTTTACTGATTTTGACTTTACCTTTGAGCAAGATGTACATCTTATCCCCCGTCTCAAATTCCCGGCAGATGACTTGTCCATCGAGGAAACTCTCCGACTTCATGAGCTTCAGAAAAGCTAATAGTTCTTCATTACTGAAATCATTAAAAAAAGGCACTCCTATCTTTAGTCGTTCAAGAATTTCACGAGTTAATGCTATCATAAGGAGTATCAAAAAAGATTATAAAAATTATTTAATTCAAACCTTTGATTAGTGGAATTTCTATTAGAGAGTGTACTTTTTGGTAAAGGCTTTGTCATCTGATTAGTAGGCTTGAATCAGGAAAAGTATGAGGATTTTATGCTTGAATAAGCCTGTCCAAAATTCACCAGGACTGCTAAATCCTTGAGCTGTTAAAATGAGTGGGGAGCTATCCGCAGGGCGGGCTGAGCATATTGTTTTCTCTTGGCTGAAGTTATCACCAACCCCAAAATGAATGGCCCCAGTGTGTGTGGGGGGGGATTATTATATTACTGAGGTTACAAGTGTTATGACAGAAAAAATTCTAATTGTGGGGGGAGCCGGATATATAGGATCCCATGTGGTACTATCATTTTTGGACGCAGGCTTTGATGTCAGTGTACTTGATAACTTGAGTACGGGCAGACAAGAAAACCTTTTTCCGGATGCAACTTTTTTTCATGGAGATCTCCATGATCGTACAGGTTTGCAAGAGGTATTTCGAGAAGGTTTTGACACTGTAGTGCACTTGGCTGCTGCCAAAGCTGCCGGGGAGTCCATGCTACTGCCAGATAAATACTCACGAGCAAACTTGATTGGTACGCTAAATCTCTTAGAAGCTGTGGGAAGGTCAAGCACCAGGCGTTTTATTTTTTCCTCGACTGCTGCGGTTTATGGAGATCCGCAATACTTGCCTATCGATGAAAAACATCCTTTGAATCCTCGGAACTATTATGGATTCACAAAATTGGAAATTGAGCGTTTTCTGAAGTGGCAGGAACAGTTAAAGGGAATTCGCTTTGTCTGTCTTCGCTATTTCAATGCTGCTGGTTATGATCCACAAGGCAGGGTAGTAGGCTTGGAGCAAAATCCCGCAAACTTGATCCCGATTGTGATGGAAGTGGCTGCGGGGATTCGGGAAAAATTAGAAATTTTCGGAGGAGACTACCCTACACCCGATGGAACCTGTCTGAGGGATTATGTGCATGTCTCCGATTTGGCCAAGGCCCATGTGGATGCTCAGGCTTTTCTGAAGCAAAAGGATGAATCTTTGACGGTGAATTTAGGTTCGGGCAAAGGTTACTCCGTCATGGATATAGTCCGTAAAGCAGAGCAAATTTGTGGACGTCCTATTCCTCATCAAATTGTTGGACGACGAGAGGGAGATCCGGCTGAACTCTACGCTTCCTCTCAACAAGCAGAATTGAGTCTTGGCTGGAAGGAATCTTGCAGTAATCTGGAGACTTTAATCGAATCTACTTGGATGTGTTACCAGCGAGCGTTTAACTTACAGTAGAATGAGATTGTTTTTGAGTACTTTTAAGCTATAATGAGAGCAAAAAAAATCATTCAAAATGAGTATAACTTTGATGGTAGGGAGCTTATAAATGGAGTATTCCGACGATTTGGAATGGTATGTTTTACGAGTCAAGACACGCTTCGAAAAAATAGTAATAACTTCTTTAGGGCAAAAGGGGTTTTCATCTTTGCATTTAACCTATTTACAAAAGAGCCGTCGCAAAGATCGTATTAAGATGTTGCCTAAGGCTTTTTTCCCGGGATATATGTTTGTCCAGGCTACGTTAGATGTGGAACGGCATGTGGAAATTTTGAAAACCATCGGGGTGACAGATGTCTTAAAAAACAGTGAGGGGCCTATCTCTGTACCCCAGTGGCAGATTGATAATATCCTGACGTTACAGGAATTTTCAGGTAAGGTTTTTCCTACTGTCATGGTGATCCAGCAAGGTTCCTGGGTAGAGGTCACTCATGGGCCCTTGAAGGGACTGAAGGGAATAGTGGATAGGGTGAATAAAGAGATGGTGCATATCAGTGTGGACTCGATTCCCGGTTCTGTAGGGATTGAGCTCAACGCTTCCTATTTAGAGCCAATTAGCCAGCAGGATCTGGCATCTTAGGTCAAAAGGTGGGTGGGTCCTTTACCTGCTCATCCTACGAAGTTTTAATAAATTAATGGGTGAATCTAATGCAAGAATTGATCATTGCTCTTTTTGATGTGGCTGACGCGCTTTTAACTGTCCTGATCTGGGCTGTAATTATTCGAGCACTATTATCATGGATCCGACCCGATCCCCACCATATTCTGGTACGCTTGTTAATGCGGGTTACAGATCCGATTTTAATGCCGATCTCGCGGCTTATGCCAAATTTAGGGGGCATTGATATTACCCCTATTCTTGCCATCTTTTTAATCCAGGGGATACAGCGAGTTGTCCTGGGACAACTCTTGAATGCATTCTTAGGGACGGCTGGAGGTTACTAATCTAGTTGCTGCTCAGGCTCTTGCTCAGGCTCTTGCTCTTGCTCTTGCTCAGGCTCTAGTGTCTGCACTCGGCTCACACTAACTTTTTGGAGGGATGGCTCGACAGCCTCAATCAGCAGGGGAATGATCTCATCTTTCTCCAGCTCTTCCAGTGTGGCCTCAATATTTAACTGCAGGGGTAGTAAATTGATCAAAGCTTTCCCATTGCGCAAGGTACGCAGGAACTGCCCTTCCATCTCTTCTCCAAGGTGCTGAGCCAAGTATTTGAGCTTCCAGTAATTTAGCAAGCCTCTTTCTACTTTGTTCATTTGCCGTTGTAGCTCCTCACCACGTTTTCCCCAGCGTAATAATTCTTCTTCCGTATAGAGAGGTTCCTCTTTTGCCAACTGATTGAAAATAACTCCCTGGCAGATGAGGTCTAGAAATCGACGGATAGGGGAGGTCGCTTGCAGATAACACTCAAGACCCAAGGCAGAATGGCCTTCAGCCTCCAAGCTAATGTGAGCCGGTTGGATTCTCAAATCCTGTAACTTGGGTTTCACACCCTCTGCGAGTGTGGAGACAATACTATAAGGTGGCTGGTTGCGGAAAAGGCAAGCCAGGTCTGCATCGGTACAAAATTTAGCCGCCAAATAATTAGTGTAGATCGCCAACTCTTGAATCATCATGCTAGCGGGTGTGTTCTCACGGACTCTGGAGATTTGAATGGAATCGGGTTTGGAAATATCCAATTTTACCTCAATGCGGTCCAGCTCCAAAGCGCCGTTTTCTAAGCGCTCTTTTTTGAGGCCCTGGCAAAAGTCCCATAACACAGGCCAGAAGGATTCTCCCTGTTCAATCGCTTGGTCGGCAAACTGATAGGAAAGATTTTTATCCACACAAATGACGGAGCGATAAAAATCGCTGCCTGTGATTTTTCCTTCACCATCAATCTGAATTTCGAAGGTCATTACCGGACGGTCATCATTTTCCGTTAAGGAAAAGGTGATTTCCGATAAGGCGTGGGGCAGCATGGGGTATACTTGCTTGAGCGTATAAAGACTGGAAATCCTTTCTTCCGCCTTGGAGAACAAGAGCAAGTCCGGTGTGATGTAGGAAGCTACATCAGCAATGTGGATGCGTAAAATGATCCCATCTTCTTGCTCTTCCCAGCTGAAAGCGTCATCAAAATCTTTAGTTTCTTCGTTGTCAACGCTATAGGTTGTGAGCTGACGTTGGTCCCTCGTTTCCAGGTTGAAGCAGCTTTTCCAGATGTCCGGTGCATCGATCTGTTCACAGGCCGTCAGTTCCTCCTGCTCAAACTCCGTAGTGATGGAGGCGCGTTCCAGCAACACTCTACCCCAGGAGATGGGAACATTAGCTTGTTTAAGACAAGAGAGAATCGTACTTTCCGTTTTCAGGGCATCCCGGAGGTTGCACTGAAAAATTTTGCAAAAATGGGCTTTCTCCTGGGAGTCATCCAGATAAAGCAAAAAGTTTTTGAGGCGTTGCAGGAACTGTGTCCAATGTTGCTGCTCACTTTCCTGAATTTCAGGAGTGCTTTGATCGAGTAACTGCTCTGCCCACTTTTCTTCGCGGTTCTCACGAAGTTGTAATTCTTCCTTTCTTTGTCTTTCCGTATCCAGTTTTTGGATCTCTTCTTCCGAGCGCGCGGCAAATTGATTTTTCCGTTGCTGAAAAATACGGCTGTTATTTTTTAGTGCCAGGAGTAAGGCTACGCGCAACCATCCATCTTCCGGATCATCCAGGAAGTTTTCCGCTAAGTCCTCTAATGTGTGGGCTTCCTCAGGCTCGCAGAGTTCGTAGATGACCTCAATGTCGATATTCGAGGCTTCCTCAAGCACCCAGGTTGCTTTTTTTGTGAGATAGGGGATGGCTTCTTGTTCGCTCTGATATTCCTTCGCCGGCCAGATATACTCAGTCTGTTTGCTGGAACAGTTGAACTCTTTACCGTTTTCCGGCACAACGACTAATTTATTCTTCCGTACTTCTCGAATCCAGCCGAAGTTTAGTTTTTTATTTTTATAGAATAAGCAGTATTGATGGTCCATTTGTATCGAGTATATAGGATGTCAGCTTTTTGGAGGTATCTTAAATTGGAAAGTCTGTGGGTATGCCCTGAATAAACAGGGAATCTTCCGCTAGGGTCAGTGTGGCGGAGGAGCCACACCTTGTTTGGTTAACCGGAAATTTTCTTCTGCAGGAATTGAAACCAATTGGGTCGGGCAAATAGTGCCTTATCAATTCCGTACATGGTGGCTTTATCGATGGCTAAAACTTCCTTCAAGACTTGGGTCGATTTGATATTTCCTTCTACAATGATACTTTTATCAGTGCATTTGGAAACCCATTCCAGTAAGGTTTCTTCGCTATCGAAAAACTTATTCATCACATGGATGGTGATCGGATGGAAGATAGAAACACCAGCTTCCTCTAAAAGCTTGATCATCGTCTTGAGGTTTTTGGCATTGAAGCCATCTTCCAGTTTGTCATGAATGGAGAAAAAGTAGCCAACCATCAGTCGGTTTTTCACTCGTTCATTCATGGCTTTGACGATACGGCAAGCCAAACGCAAGCGGTTTTCCAATTTGCCACCGTACTCATCTTCTCGAGTATTATAACGAGGATGCAGGCATTGATCTAATAATTGCTGCTGTGCACCGTTGAGTTCCACAAAATCAAAACCCGCTTCTTCTGCACGCTCAATCGCATGGGCATAAAAAAGGCAGAGTTCTTCCACATCATCTTCATCAAAAGGGCGACTCAGATCAAAATCCTTCCCAAAGTTGATGGCTGATGGACCGATGGGCTGTTCCTTGCAGATCCTTTCAGATGTTTTCGCTCCCGCATGGGATAATCTGATGCCAGCAATAGCTCCTTCTGCTTTGATGTGCTTTACTAAATTCCGGAGCCCTGGTAGGTGATCCTCCTCAGCAATGCCTAATTGCAAAGGGTGAGATTTTCCCTGCTGTGTGATGTAGGAAGAGTTAAAAATAACAATACCAGCTCCCTGACGTACCAAACGCATCAGATGTTCATAAAGGGCGTGGGAGACTCGTCCATCTCGTTGAGCGATGCTGTCATGATAGGGGGGGACTAAAATCCGGTTTTTTGCACGAAGATTTCCAAGTTTGAATGTTTCGAATAAAGACATAATCTCCCTATGGTTTCACAATATATACGAGCTCTGACTGAAAGAGTATTGAACCTTTACAGTTTGGAATGTTTTCCTTTAGATATCTGAAGAGATCAGGTTGTTTCCCTGATTCCTTTTTTTCGCATTGACTCATAACTCGCCATTTTAAAGGCCTTATGGAAACAAGTCAAAAGCCGCGATGTCATCAATGTAACTTTTATTATGTTACTTGGGACCAACAACGCCCCCATGGCTGTAAGAAATGGGGTTTCAAGTCCCCTTTAATCCCTTCTCGTGCCGTTTTCAATGCTTCCAGCAAGGATTGTCTGCTCTTCGAGAAGAAATAGTATCACAATTACAACCACTTCAAATCTATGGTAAAAGAAAGCGCAGTTGTTTACCCCATCAGTGCCAATCCTCCGACTTATGGCCATGCCGACATTATGATGCGGGCGGCTCGTAAGTTTGACCGAGTTTATTGGGTGGCCGCCGTTGACCCTGAGAAAATTGCAACCTTCTCTGTAGATGTCAAGTTAGAGATGATGCGGGATTATGTCGATCATTACAAGCTGACAAATGTAGTGGTGGAACATTGGGGCGGTTCCCTTGTGCGTTATGTACTGCAAAAAGAAGCTCGTTTTATCATCCGTGGGATCCGTAATACCAGTGACTTGCATGCAGAAATGGATCTGGCTACCGGTTATCGGGGAGTGGACGATGACGTCGAGACTATCTGTTTCTTCTCTAACCCACAACTGGTGATGTTGAGCTCAACTTTAGTGCGACAGTTAGCACAGGTAGGTGAACGCATTGATAAATATGTTCTACCTTCGGTTGAGGAAAAGGTCATGCACTGTCTCCAGTTGCAGCGAGCTGGAAGAAAATAATTCTGTACTTTAGTCTGTCTGCAAGAGCCAATGTCGAAGTTGCTCTACGGCTAGAGCTCGATGACTGGTTTGGTTTTTCTCTTCCAGGCAGGTTTCCGCATAGGTTTGCTGGCTGTTCTCGGGGAGAAAAATTGAATCCCAGCCAAAACCGAGAGTTCCACGTGGAGGGACCAGCTGTCCTTTAACCACTCCCTTGAACTGCTTGCATTGCTTCGTCTTGGGGAATCCCAAGGTTAAGAGACAGGTCACTTGTGCAGCGTGCTCTTTTTCTTTGACCAGGTTGAAAATTCCTTCCGCGTCCATGGATTGTAAAAACCATTTGATCAAAGGACCGGGCAGGCCATTCAAACCAGAACAGCTCAAGGCTGTATCATCGGTCAAAACCGCATCGAAACCCTCAATTTCTTTTTGGAACTTGAAGGCCTCGCGGGTTTTGTAGTCACCAATTTCTTCGATATCCAAGCTTTGGATTTCATGTAGCGGGAGGGACTTGAAGCTAAAGTCTAAGGCCTTGATCTGGAGTAATTCCTGAAATTCTTCTGCTTTTCCGGCATTACCCGTAATCATCAATAAACTTTTGATCTTCATAATCCAACACCCTTCATTGTACTTTGCTTTGACCTGTGGGGGTTATGCCCCACAGGGGATTATTTACAGTTTTGGTCCGGCTTTTTTTAGTTCCGGAGCATCACCAGCGTAGATCTCGAAGTTCTTCATGAACATCTTAGCCAGTTGCTCTCGCTTCTCGTCATAGGCTTGAGCATCATCCCAAGTATTACGAGGATTGAGCACTGCAGTATCCACACCTGTTAAGGTTTTTGGAAATTCAATACCAAAAACGGGATCTGTTTCCCATTCGGACGCATTGATGGATCCGTCCAAGATAGCCGTAATCATTTTTCGAGTATCCGGCAGGTTCATGCGCTTGCCGACACCATAAGGACCACCTGTCCATCCAGTATTCACCAAGAAGGCCTTCACACCTTTTTCTTTCATCTTTTTGGTCAGTAGCTCACCGTATACTTTCGGACGTAGTGTCATGAAAGCTGCACCAAAACAAGTCGAGAAGGTTGCTCGTGGTTCTGTTACACCACGTTCCGTTCCAGCTACTTTCGCAGTGTAACCACTGAGGAAGTGATAACTGGCTTGTTCCGGAGTCAAGCGGGAAACAGGAGGCAGAACGCCAAAGGCATCACAAGTCAGGAAAATGATATTTTTGGGATGACCCGCCATGCTAGGCTGAACTGCATTCTCAATGTGATCCAGTGGGTAGGAAACACGAGTATTTTCAGTCTTAGAAACATCATCAAAGTCTACATTGCGATCTTCATCGTAAACCACATTCTCCAGGATGGCGCCATGCTTGATAGCATCCCAGATTTCCGGTTCTTTTTCCGCATCCAGGTTGATTGTCTTAGCGTAACAACCACCTTCCAGGTTGAAAATACCATCGGCAGACCAACCATGTTCGTCATCACCAATCAGGGGGCGATTAGGATCTGTGGAAAGAGTCGTTTTTCCCGTACCGGAGAGACCGAAGAATAGAGCAACATCACCGTCTTTACCCACATTCGCGGAACAGTGCATAGACATCACGTCTTGTAGAGGCAGGAAGAAGTTCATGACAGAGAAGATGCCTTTCTTCATCTCTCCACCATATTGTGTCCCACCAATGATAGCGAATTTTTTAGCCAGATTAAAAATCACGAAGACTTCACTGTTCAGTCCCAGCTCTTTGTAATCTTTTTCTTCCAGGTAGTCACTGGCGTTGAGGATAGTGAACTCGGGAGTGAAACCTTCCAATTCATCCTTAGAAGGGCGGATGAACATGTTGTTGACGAAATGAGCATGCCAAGCTTTTTTCGTTACGATTCGGATTGGCATTTGATATTTTTTATCAGCGCCACAGAAACCGTCAAACATGTAGAGGTCGGATCCATCCAAGAAATCCATCACTCGCGATTGTAGTGTATTGAAAACGTCTTCAGTAATTTTTGAATTTACTGGGCCCCACCAAAGATTATCGGTAGTGCTGGCTTCGTCTACAAAATACTTGTCCTTTGGGGAACGACCGGTAAATTTACCGGTGGCGACCATGATCGCACCCTTGGGGCCTAATTCACCTTCTCCATTCTTGATTTCATGCTCAATCAACTTCGTAACAGGTAAGTTACGGAAAATTTGACCAATATTCTTAAAACCTAGTTCATCTAGACCATAAGTTTGATCCGCCATTGTATGACTCCTAAAAGTTTAGTTTTGATCCATCACTGCTTCTGTCCAAATATATGTGGGAAGCTTAGTGTAATTGATTAACTATGGCCACCGGTTTGTGAATTTTGAGGAGGATAGAAGGGAAAACTCTGAGGTTATAAACTATTCAAGAGACGTAATAAATGCTGTTTTTTTTGCCGCATCTTGAGTGTGCTGCGGCCAGTTGTTTTAGATAGGCAGATTTTCTTTGGATAAGCTGACTCTGTCCACTTTGCCATTGGGCAGTAGGGGCATGGAATCCAGAATACAAATCTCGTCCGGGACTGCACGTTTGGGGAGCAATTCGAGACAAGCATTCCGAATGGCGTCTACTGTTAGTTCTGAGGTTTTAGCGATGATACAACAAGCGATCAGCCTTTTGCCTCTTTTTGCCTCTCCATTCGAAATTATAACAATTGAATCGATGCCTTCAATTGCTTCTATGGCTTTCTCTACATCCGAGAAAAAGACTAAGAGGCCATCTCTGTTCACTGCATGGTCCTGTCTTCCCAAAACCTCAACACGATGATCGGGATGGATGCATCCGAGGTCTTTCGTGCAAAACCAACCGTCATTTTCTTGGGGGGTTGTTGACACCCTTTCACCTGCTTCATCTATATATCCTTCAAAACCAAAGGGATGATTACACCAAAGTTTACTTATTTTACCTTCTTCCAGGTGCATACGGACCCCCTCCATAGGTTTGCCGGCAGTTTGGGCTCTCCGCTGCTTTGGGTCTTTAGGGCTGGATGCTGTGATCGCTCCCAATTCAGTACTGCCATAGAGTTGTACTATTTTTCCAAAAAGGGCTTCATATTTTAAGAAGCTGGTTTCACGAATTCTGTCACCGGCTGTCACGGTGAAGTGATACTGTCTGCTGGATCTACGTGCTTTGATGAAGGTTTCAGCAAATATTGGAGTCATGAAAACGATGTTAGGATTAAATACTCTTTCTCGTTGCAGGTAACGAAGGATATTTGCTCCTTTTTGCAAGTCGATGGAAGCGCCAACAGCTACTCCCGGAAGAAAGGCCGCACCCAAGCCAAACATATGAAAAACAGGGACAGGGATTGCTATTCTAGCATCTTTGTTTATTTCTAACCGTTTGATACAATTAGAAATATTTCCAAATAGTGCACTATGGCTATGCTCGGCCATCTTGGGAGCGCCAGTACTACCAGAGGTTTTCATATAAAGTTTTTTTCTACATCTACTGGCTTTTATCTCTCCATCCCATCGCTCATTTTTGGAGAACTGTAAAAAAGATTCGGGGTTAAGACTATCTGTTGATTCCATATTAATTGTCACGGTATATCGACAGAATTTGGGGGGAGATACTACTTGAGAAAGGGAATTCGACTGTGTATTTGTTTTTGCTACCAATAAAAAACTATAGCCATTTTCGAGCAGATAGAGCAGGACCAGAACACAGGGCAAAGAGTTTTCACACTCTAAAACCAAACAGTCTGTCTCCGCAATGTGGGATTGTTTAAATACTCTTTTGATTGTGCTAAAAATAGCTGGGATTTCCTGGTACGTACAAGTGAGTAGGCCATCTGTGAGTATATTTCTTTTTCCTTCATCTGTATTATCGAATGCGCGTATAAAAATCATAAGAAAATCTCAAATGCTTAAAAAACTTTGTTTGCCAAGAGTTTTGGGGACATACAGCGCCTCTATTGATTCTGCACACTCATACAAGAGGCTCTTTACTTGTATTTCCTCCTATTCGGACTAGACGGAAGCAGGAATTATTGAAGTTTTTTCTGTCCTTCCTTAAACTTCTTTTCATAATAGGCATGTGCCTCATCAGGGTTGAAATTTAGGAACGTACCACCGCACTCATAGTGATGTTTAAAGACATGGCCTGTTGCGTAAGTTGCGGCTCCAGCCATCAAGGTAGCGGAAAGTCCACCAATAATACTACCGTAACCGGGAACCACTTTTATCAGGCTGCTGAGAACTCTGCTGATAGATAGAGGGGCCAGACCTGCTGTGAGGGCCGCTACGATTGACTTGCCTATATCATCTGAAAGGTTAAAGTTGTATTTATGTGAGATTTTTCTCACCATCATTAATTGGATGGTAGAGATAGAAATAATATCCACAATAGGTAAGGGGACCATCGCAGCACCCATCGCAGCAGCGGTGTGGTTACTGATGATGGCTTCAACTTCAATTTGATGCAGGTTTTCCTGTCTGTTTTCCAGGGATTCATCATGCTTTCTACTTTCTGTGGAAAGCTCCGGTTTGACTTCTATCTCCAACGGAGTTGCTGCAGAAGGCTGTTGCAGCTTATTAGTTTCTTCAACTATTTCATTCAATTGTGGCCTTACAAAAGAAGGCTTGGTTATTTGAGGTTCCGTCTTCTCCGTTTGAGTATCTTTTAGTTTTTTCTTTGATAACTTCGTAGCAGCTGTTTTTTTAGCTATTATTTGCGGCTCTTGTTGTGAGGTAGTTTGAGCAACAAGAGCCTCTTTGACTGTGGTTTTCTGTTTTGATGTCACTTTTTTAGAGAGCTTATTCTTTTTTCGCCCCTTCTTTAGGATCTCTGATTTTTCCGTCTTTACTGTTTCAGGGGCTACTCCTTGTACCTTTTTATCAGTTATTTCAGGTTTAGTTTTTTTTTTGCCGGATACTGTAGGTAAAGTCGTTCTCATCTTTTTAACCGAAAAATATTAACAGGAGGATACGGACAAAACAGTAAAGTTGGGGTTAATTCAGCATACTGAAAGCTACGTGATATTATCGAAAACCCAACTGAGTATAATCTCTTCCTCTAAAAATGAGGCTACCTGAGAGTTGATCTTTCCGATCTCAGGATGTTTGAGTAGCAGCAGAGTTATTCAAAGGTAATATGAGAATCATCGGCATCCTCTCCATGGGAGGGGATTAGAGCTAATGAGACCGAAACAGGGATGGCATTTTTGTTTTTACTTTTACTATGCTTCTCAAAAAACTTTTGGCTGATGGCCTGTACTGCCTCTTTAAACTCCAAAAACTCTTCTGGTGAGGTATAGACCACAAAGCTATTGGTGAGAAAAGTTGCCTTTTCTGGTTGTTGTTTGAGAATATTAGTTCCTTCCCTCAGGCGTTCGTTAATCCAGGCCATGGCATAACTGAGTTCAATATTGAAATCTTCAATCTTTTTATTTTTAATCTCTAGCCAATCTAACTCCACAATTTTGAAGAGCTTTTCAATGATACCGTTAGGACCTGATCGTGTACTTTCTAACCTAACTAGTTGCACTTGCAACAACTTATTAATGTGGTAATGGATAGAAGCATTTGATATAGACAACTTGCTGCCTATTTCGTGCTGAGTGAATACCTCTCCTGTCTCTAGGATCCGCAGGATTTTATTTCTAATAGGGTGGGATAGCCCTGCTTTTATTTGTTTTTTCTGTAGATCTGCTTTTTCATCAATATCGGTTTTTTTCTTATCCCTTACTGTGCCTCTTAAAGAGATATATGCCATGCAAATCCTTTAAAATCATAGTTATACCCCGTTGTTAAGTTTTCTTCCAGAGTCTTTTTTTTGAGACTATACCTCAATCAATCGCGTTATGGAGAAAGGTTTTGTTGAGCAAGTTATGATGATTTTATTTCTGATAATTCTGCCGGTAAAGTTGAGCAAAGTGTTTAAAACGACCTTCAGAACGTTCAAAAAAATATTTGTAAGACCCACAAAAATGATTATGCCCCCTGTCTTTGGGGTCTCGAACTCGATCCTTTACACAGCCACCGTAACACTGCTTTAGCCATTTACACTCTAGACATTCGGGGCCCAGGTCGGATTTTTGTTTACCAAGAGCCGCATAGGAAGTTGAGTGAAATACTGTGTTTAAATCTATTTCATGCAAGTTGCCCAGCCTGGTATCTGCTTCAACAAGATAGTCACAAGAAAACATATCACCATTATGTTCGACAACTAAATAATCACTGCATTCTTTTTGAAAAATACAATGATCTGCGGACATTCCCAAAGATTTTTTAATCAGAGAATCAAAAAAACGGATAGATGTCTTTTGCTTGAGCTGTTTAAAATCAAAATCTTTAATCCATAGGTTGAAAAGTTTATCCAAAAAACGACCATATCCCTGCTCACTGACTGAAAATGGAGCCGCTTCCTCGGGTTTTTGTGGATTGTTTTCTACTACAGGCATAAATTGCATATAAGTGAAGCCAGTTTTCTTTAAAAAATTATAAATGCTTTTGGGATATCTTGCCGAGTAATTATTGACCGTTGTTAAGGCATTGACCTCTACTCCCTTACTTAAGAGGAGTTTTGCATTCTCAAAAACACGTTTGTAGGTCCCGTTGCCCTTGCTGTCTTTACGATAGCGGTCATGGATATGTTCCGGTCCATCCAAAGAGATGCCAACTAGATATTTTTCTCGCTTGAAGAAGTCAGCCCACTCCTCATTCAGGAGAATACCATTAGTTTGAAAGGCATTTAAGTAAGGTTTTCCCTTTGAATGAAAACGTTGGATTGTAGCCACATTTTTGAAAAAATCTAAGCCCGCCAAAGTTGGTTCACCACCATGCCAGGTAAAAGTCGGTATATCCGAACAATTGAACATCTCGACAATGATTTTTTTAAGTGTGGCTGTACTCATGCGATGAGTAGCAGGTGAGCCTTCATAAAGCTGCTGTTTCTCGAGGTAGAAACAGTAATCACAGCGAATGTTGCAAAAGGAGCCAACCGGCTTGATGATAATACTTCTCTGTAAATTATTGTGGTGCATTAATTATATAGGTGATTTTTATACTGTATAGCGAGATTTGATTGATGAAAACATTAGCACTATGTGGGTATGATGAGTCGTGCGATGCCCTGGAATGATTAGTGGTTTTTATAGGAAGTGACAGTAAACTAATCAGGGGGCAGAAACAAGTGAAAAATAAACAAGTGAAAAAATAAACCTGCCTAACTTTGTGAGAATTTATTGAATACCATCTTTCGCTAAGGGATATTTTCTTCTAAGGTGTCGGTCTCGTCGCTCCGCTCCTTAGTCCGACCTACGTATGGGATGTTTTCTTCTAACTCCCTAAGAAATGGGTACTATTAAAATCATTTGACAGGAAAAAGGTTTACAATTAATAAATAATTGTAAATAGTCTATAAGTCGGGTGTACTCAAGAGGTGACAGATTTACCCCACCAGTAACATTTAAACACACTAGCTTACATTATTGACTAATGAAATTTAGCTGTCGGTAAGTTGACCCCTTTAGGTGGGGATGGATCGTATCGGTAGACTTGCCCCTTGTTTTTTGCCCACTCACTACTATTTTGCGAGTAAGGATTGGGATAGTAGTATCATGGTGAAAAATCATTAGATTAGAAACCAAGATTGTAGTGACAATTTAGTGGGGAGGGATGCTGTCACTCGAGTGACATTTGATAGAGGGAAAAATTGTGAAAGCCTGGTTATTTGGTGATGTACTCCTTAAAAAATTACAGTCTATTTTTCCCCCTACTTGATTTATAAAATAAACCCTCTATTCCAAATGACATCGTACTTTTCAAATTAAGAAAATGTTTGACACTCTACCCTTAGAAAGTACTGTATGCGATAGGTCTATTTGCGAAGCTAGTACGGAAATAGCACTGGATCAAAAAAAAGTAATTGATTTTAGCCAGCTGAGTCCGATACAGAGGATTATTCTGGCAACGGATGGTACCTTAACCAGAGTATTAGAAGCTTATCTCTCTGAGAAGATTTGCCTTGCTAAAATCTCTGAAGAAATGTTTAAGCTCACTCAGGAGATCACGCCTTTAAATGCCTCCATTGGAACAGAGGTAATCAAGAGAAAAGTACTCCTACAAGGGGAACTAAGCAAAAAAAATTGGCTTTACGCGGAATCCATCATAGTATTGGACCGGCTGGAGGAAAAGCATAAATATAAGTTGCTTAATTCACGGCAAACGATTGGGCGCTTGTGGTTGGAGCATAGGCTGGAAACCTTTAAAGAAGCTGTTGCATCTCAAAAGGAAGAGGCTGCTGGATTAGAGAAATACTTCGAAATTAACAGCAGTGATCAGATGCTTAGTCGTACTTATCGGGTGTTTTCCGGGAGAATGCCAATTATGCTGATTACAGAAAAGTTCCCCGATAGTTACTTTACTTGATTTATTTTGTTGTGAATGTTTCGCTATTTCTTTATATGTTTAACAGAAAAACACTCCTTTACTGTTGATAAACTGGTTTGATCGTTAACTCAAATTAATATATTAAAATAAGCACTTAAAGTGGTATTCATATGAAAAACAATATAACTGACCAACTGAAGCAACTCATCTCTACGGAGTTGGATTTAAATATATCTCCAGAGGATATTGATGAAAATATGTCCTTATTTGAAGATGGAATTGGTCTTGATTCTGTAGCAATTGTTGAATTGATTACTTTAGTCGAAGGGCACTTTAAATTTAGATTTTCTGATGACGAACTTGGGATTGAGCCTTTTAAAAATATAAGTACCTTAGCTCATTTTGTTACGGGAAAATTAGAAATACAGAGTTAATAAAACGGCTCCTTCTTTGGAAGCAAGTCTGGAAGTGCCATGCTTTTTGAAAAACTTATGACTGTTGAGAAAACTCATGAATACGGAACTACAGAAAACCCCGCTTAAGCCATCTAGAAAAGGGTTTATCACCAACTATCCAGCGTTTCGACATTGGAGAAAAGAGGCAGGGGAAAATTTTTTAGCGAGAGACCCGTTAAATATTTATGTTCACATTCCCTTTTGTATCCAGCGATGTGATTATTGCTACTACAAAACAATCAACTTGAAAGGCAAAGACAAAAACAAGAAAATTGATGAGTACATTGATGGACTGTGTAAAGAAATCGAGATGGCATCAAAGTACTTCTCTTTGAAAGATCGCCTTGTAACAACAATTTATTTTGGTGGTGGTACTCCAACACTATTGAACGGTGATCAGTTTCATAAAATTTATGATGCACTCAACAAGAATTTGACCTTCAGCCAGGACCTGGAATTTACAGTTGAAGCTGAGCCTGTCACCCTGACCGCCAAAAAGGCAGAAGCCTTAAAAGCTATGGGCGTCAATCGGATCAGCATGGGAGTGCAGTCACTGCACGATGATATTATTAAAAAGTCGAATCGTTTAGATACGGAAAAAAAGGTATTAAAAACGATTGATATTGCTAAAAGCACCGGCGCCTCTATCAATATCGATTTACTGAGTGGGATGGCGGGAGAAACCCAGGAAACATGGTCCCATACCATCAAACGGGCCTTATCCATCGATGTGGAGAGTATTACTATCTATAAGATGGAGCTTTATGCGAATACGGAATATTATCAGTCCATTCGTAATGATACCCTGCAGTTGCCTTCTCATGAACAAGAACTTGAGTTTATGAAATATGCGTTGGATGAAACGGAACAGGCGGAATATTATCCCTGGAGTTTCTTTACTTTTACCAAACAGGGAAAGTATCCGCATATTGCAGCGCCCAGTATTTGGCGTGGTGATGATTGTTATTCCTTTGGTGTTTCTTCTTTTGGACGTATGGGGGATTATTTATACCAAAATACGAACGAACTGAGTAACTATTTGGGTGCCATTAATGAGGGTAAATTACCACTTGTTCGCGGCCACTACCTCACCAGCTTGGACCAAATGGTGAGAGCGATTCAGTTAGAATTGAAATTGATCAGTTTCAACTTGGTAGCCTTCCGGAAAAAATTTGGATTTAGTTTGGAGTCATTGGTAGGTCCTACACTGCAGCTGTTGGTTGAAGAAGGGTATATCACTCTATCCGAAGAAGAGTTGAAATTAACCGGTAAAGGGATTCTGTATGGTGATTTTACGGCTAAAATCATCAGTAATGCTTTGACAAAATTGAAGTAATGTCTTGGAAAATAGAGGTGTGAGAACCTTAGCTGACAAGTCTTAAATTTTTTAGTTATCCGTTGGTTTTAATCTTGGTGGGGGTCTTTGAGGCGATGTTAATTTCTTATAGCCATAAGTTTATTTTCTTTCATATTAGTAAAGTAGCAGGTCTGAGTATTAGAGATGCTATTGAGCCATATGCAACTGAATTAGACAGATTTAAAATCCCCCGCCCGCCTAAAGAAAAAAATAATCAGCCTAATCCACTGTATAACATCTGGAAGTTCTATCTATTACACGCTAAAGCCTCGGATGCGCAAAAAGAACTGCCTGATGAAATTTTTAACAAATTCTATAAGTTTGCCTTTGTTAGGAATCCATGGGATTGGCAGATATCGATGTACTATTTCATCTTAAAGGAAAAAACACATATCAGGCATCAGCTGGTCCAGTCGATGAAAGGCTTTGATGAATATTTGGAATGGGTGATTGAAACGAAAAAGCCCTTCCCTCGGGGGACTACTAAGCTGCAAAAAGAAGTAATTACTGATAGCGAAGGAAATATGTTGGTTGATTTTGTGGGGAAATTTGAAACTTTAGGGGCTGATTTTCAGCAGGTATGTCGAACACTGGGCATAGAAGCAGCCTTACCCCACTTGAACAATACCAAGCATCGGGATTACAGGTCTTACTATAATGACAAAACGAAAAAAATGGTGGCCGAACACTTCAAAGAAGACATTGAAACCTTTGAATATCACTTCGATTTTTGAAGGCTAAAAAGTTTACCTTTCTCATTAAACCATCTTTATTTTCCAGAGTTTTTCAGGATAAAAAACGGTGGACCAAAGATCGATTGCCCTCGGTCCTCTCTCCTGCTCTTAAGATATGATGCCAAATACCCAGGCAACGTTCATGAAAATTCTAGGTACTTTGCCATCAATATGACTCTGTAAAATCCCTAGAAAACTACAAAATAAATTGACTGATTACAGGATGCCATTATGAAAAAACCTCGCCCTCAGGGATTGGTTGAGGCCATTAAAGATCAGGTGAATAAAACTCCAGATAAAGAGGCGTTTGTTTTTCTTTATGCGGATCGGCCAAAGGAAAGGATTAGCTATGAACAGCTGGATGCCAATGCCTGCAGATATGCCCATGCCTTACGATCTTCGGGGATTCAGTCTGGTGATTTAATTATTCTTGTATTCGATCATTCCTATGATCTGGTCGCTGCTTTTTTAGGGGCACTTTATTTGGGAGCTATTCCTTCTATTTTTCCCTATTTCACTCCCTATTCAAGTCACGGGGCCTATGAAGGGCGGGTGCAGGAGCTAGTGCTTGATGTACAAGCTAAAGCTGTCGTTACCTCAGAGAAATTCAAAGCACCTTTAAGTGAACTATTGGTCGCTACAAAATGTCGCTTGATTGATATAAATCAAGCTATTAAACAGTTTGAAAAAGTATCTTCAGAACCTGATTTTGAGGTTAGAACAAACTCTGATACGGCTTATATTCAGTTCAGTAGTGGTACTACCGGTTTATCAAAAGGAACTGTACTGTCTCATCAGGCAGTTCTGGATCATGTTTACTCCTTGGCGGAGGATCTTTCTTTCAGGGAGGATGATGTTTCTGTAGGATGGTTGCCGCTTTATCATGATATGGGCTTAATCGCTCAGTTATTTATGCCACTCTTGACTGGGGCTCTTTCTGTCCTTATTTCTCCCTTTCATTGGGTACGTTGTCCTCGAGTCCATTTTGAGGCCATTGATCAATATAAAGGAACAGTTTCCTGGATGCCGAATTTTGCTTTCAAGCATGCGGTACGCAATACCCCTGAAAAAGAATTGTCCGGGCTGGATTTGAGTAGTTGGCGCCTGCTGATCAATGCGTCAGAACCTGTTCACTTGGCGCAGATGATTGAATTTGCTGAGCATCTGACCCCTTATGGGTTTTCTTTCCGGGCGCTGAGCATCGTTTATGGCATGGCTGAAGTTGTTTTAGTCGCCACCCATAGCCCACTGGATCAATTGCCTGATGTGGATTGGGTCTCCTTATCCGATCTGCAGTCTACAGGAAAAGCTGTTCCTGCAACACCCGGTAGTACCGGAGCTAGAGGCATCACTAGCTGTGGTTATGCCAAATCAGATACGGAAATCAAGATCATCGATGAAAGCGGTCGGCAACTGGCAGAGCGGCAAGTGGGGGAAGTCTTGATCCGCTGCCCGAGCTTGTTTGATGGCTATTACCGACATCCCGAATTAACGGCAGAGGCACTCCAAGATGGTTGGCTTCACTCCGGTGATATGGGCTATATGGTAGATCAGCAATTGTACATTTGTGATCGAAAAAAAGACTTGATTATTGTTGGCGGTCAAAATATTTATCCTGATCATCTGGAGGCGCAAACCAAGAAGAGCTTGGGAGAGAATGGAGGACGGGTTGTTGCTTTTGGTCTGGAGGATCAGGAATTGGGTACGGAGTTACCCGTTATTGTCTGTGAAATGAAACAAATCCCCAAAGGAGAAGGGCGAGAGCTTTTGATCCGGGAAATAGGGCAGGGGGTTTCCCAGGAATTTGATTTGATATTGGCTGATATTCGGTTTGTGCGACGAGGTTGGATTCAGAAAACAACGAGTGGAAAAYTGGCTCGTGCTGCAACAAGACAAAAATATCTGGATGAGGGATTTAAACCGAATYCTGGCCCCCTATTTGACGCAACGTCTGCAGATATTGACTCTCCACCAGCTCAGACTGAGTCGGTGGATGGAGATACTGAACAGAAAGTACTCGCCTTATTTCAAGAAATATTCGGATCAAAGAAGGTTAGCCTTGTCAGTAACTTTTTTGAGCTAGGCGCCGGCTCGTTGCATATGATCCAACTCTGCCAAAAAGTAGAGGAACAATTCAATCAACCGCTCTCCACCACGGATGTTTTCAGATACCCAAATATTAGGGCACTGGCTGCTTACTTACAGCCGGGGCCGGTAACAGGCGGAGCAGCGCAAAAAGTAGGTTTGGAAAGAGGAAAGGCTCGTAGGGCCGTACGTTCTCAGAGGCAAAGAAAAGGAGTTGGAAAATAATGCCTGAAAACTTGGAAGCAGTAGAGGAAATTGCGATCATTGGCCTATCCGGTCGTTTCCCCGGCGCAAAAAATACAGATCAATTCTGGAAGAATATTTGTGAGGGCGTTGACTCCCGCTCAACCTTCGTTAAAAACTCACTGGATTCAAACCATGTGAATGTCGGTTATATCCTGGAAGATATTGAGTATTTTGATGCGGATTTTTTTGGTTTTACCTCTTATCAGGCAAAAATCACAGATCCCCAGCATCGTTTTTTTCTGGAGTGTACCTGGGAAGCACTAGAGTATGCTGGCATTGATGTGAATAGCTATGAAGGCTCCATTGGTATTTTTGCCGGAGCTAATATCAGTTATTATCACCTGAGAAACTTGTTGAACATGAGTCGTTCCGGTAGCCCTTTAGAACAATTAAGTGTGCTCTTTGGTAATGATAAAGATCATCTAGCGACCCAAGCTGCATACAAGCTCAACTTGAAAGGCCCCTCTGTCACCGTGCAAACTGCCTGTTCCACTAGTTTGGTAGCGGTCCACTTAGGATGTCAGAGCCTACTGAACTATGAATGTGATGTGATTTTGGCAGGAGGAACTGCCATGCGTCTGCCTCAAGAAACGGGTTATCAATACGAAAATGGAGCCATTTTTTCACCGGAAGGAAGGTGTAGGAGCTTTGATGCAGCTGCCCGGGGAACGATTTTCGGTAATGGCGTGGGCGTAGTTGTGTTGAAGCGCTTATCTGAAGCCCTGGCAGATGGTGATCATGTTTTAGGAGTGATCAAAGGTTCAGCCATCAATAATGATGGTTCTCAGAAAATGGGTTACTCGGCACCTGGAGTCGAGGGCCAAGCACAGGTGGTCAGCGAAGCCCTGAGTGTGGCAGGCGTCGACCCTGAGAGCATTACTTATTTAGAGGCCCATGGTACGGGGACTCTGCTTGGTGACCCCATTGAGATTGAAGCCCTCACCCAAGCTTACAGGGAAAGTACGGATAAAAAACAGTATTGTGCCATTGGAACAGTCAAAACAAATGTGGGGCATCTGGAAACAGCCGCCGGAGTTGTGGGCTTGATTAAGGTAGTGCTGGCTTTGCATCACAAAGTCTTACCCCCCAGTTTACATTTTGAGCAGCCAAACCCCAATATTGATTTCCCCAATAGCCCCTTTTATGTCAATACGGAGTTAAAAGAATGGAATTGCGGGAACCTACCACGAAGGGCTGGTATCAGCTCTTTTGGTATGGGTGGAACCAATGCACACCTGATTTTAGAGGAAGCACCAGCTCGAAAAAGCATAGAGCAGAGTGATCGTTCCTCGCACTTGCTAACTTTGAGTGCCAAGACTAGACCCGCTTTACACGAATTACTGGGACTTTATGAGTCCCATCTAGGCTCTGCGCAAGATCAGTGGAGTGATATTTGCTTCACGGCGAATAGGGGAAGGGCACAATTCAGTTACAAATTTGCTCTTGTTGCTGCCGACTTGGTTACAGCAAGGGAAAAATTACGTTCTGCAAAATTTTCCTGGCAAGAACAAAGTGGGTCTGAAGAGGAAGCTGATCCCTCAGTTTCTAAAATTGCCTTTCTTTTCACCGGACAAGGTTCTCAATATCTGAATATGGGGCGTATGCTCTATGAGACTCAGCCTAGCTTCCGACAGAATCTTGATACTTGTGATCAGCTATTGCGTCCTTGGTTCAAAGGGGGGCTGCTGTCTTTCATTTTTTCAGCAGAAAAAGAAAGTTCTGCTTCAGAGGCTTTGCTGAACCAAACTGCATATACCCAACCAGCCTTATTTGCACTGGAGTATAGCCTGGCGCGTTTATGGCAATCCTGGGGAATAGAACCTGATGCCTTGATAGGCCACAGTGTAGGTGAGTATGCCGCGGCTTGCATTGCTGGTGTTTTTAGTTTGGAGGATGGGCTCAGGTTAATTGCTGAACGTGCTCGGCTCATGCAAGCTCTCCCCCAGAATGGGATGATGGTCTCCGTGGTTGCCGATGAAAAAATAGTGCGGGAACAACTCAAGCTTTATGCTGAAGACGTGACTG
>NVSR01000031.1 GCA_002401295.1 SAR324 cluster bacterium
TTTGAAAGGTGAATAGCCTGAATGCAAACCTATCATTGGGCATTCACCTTCTTTAACTGGCCGCCACGTAGGGCGGCGCTACCGTTATCGAATTGTTTGAGATAGATAGGTTGTTTTTTCGGTGTGTGCTGACTGGCCGCCACGTAGGGCGGTGTTACCGTTGTCGAGATTCAAAATAATGTAAGTTCTTAAAATAAGAGGTCGCTGTTATGACAAGAATAAAGAAAATTGCCTTGATGTTGGTACCGGGATTATTTGTACTACTGTGGAGTACCGGCTTTATCGGTGCGAAATTCGGTTTGCCCTATGTGGAACCTTTTACTTTTTTAGGGATACGAATGCTGTTGACCCTCACTGTATTGGGCACGATCATCTTGCTGACTCGATCTAGTTGGCCTCAGGATCTAGCTTCGTACCGGCATTTAGCCGTATCAGGGATTTTAGTGCATGCGGCTTATCTGGGTGGAGTCTTTGCGGCGATTAAGGCAGGTATGCCAGCCGGTATTAGTGCCATTTTAGTAGGCTTGCAACCGATCGTTACCGCGCTATTTGGTCGTATATTTATGGGGATGTCGCTCAGTCGTCGTCAGTTGCTGGGATTGGGAGCTGGTTTTGGTGGCATCACTTGCGTCTTATTGGGCAGCCGTCTGGCGAATACGGCGAATCTAACTCAAGGCATCAATAGTGAATCCGTATTCTATGCCATACTAGCCTTGTTCGGAATTTCATTTGGGACCCTGTACCAGAAAAAATATTGTTCTCATACACCTCTGCTATCAGGAGCCTTTGTTCAATATTCAGTCACAGCCGTAGTGATGGGGGTGCTGGCGTTTTCTTTGGAAACCCGGGTGATTATCTGGTCTACCGAATTCATGCTGGCTTTGGGCTGGTTAGTATTTGGTTTGTCGATTGCAGCTATTTTGTTGCTATTATTTATGATCAAAGAAGGTGATGCCACTAAAGTGGCCAGTCTATTTTATCTGGTGCCCCCGGTCACTGCGGTGGAAGCCTTTTTTCTTTTTGATGAAACCCTCAATCAGATTGCTCTCATAGGGATCCTGTTATCTATAGTAGGGGTGTATCTGGTACTATCCCCGTCAAAGTTACAAAAACTCTCTAAGGGAAAGCTTTAAATAGCCCTCACCATTCACTAGATTAGTACATTACCATAGCTTTCTCAGAGCTGATCCGGTAGTGGTGAGTGAGGTTGTAGCTATTGGTAAAACACAACTGTTGTGGAATAACAATTTCTTAAAAAGCAATTTAGTGTTCTAGCGAGACAAGCGTAACCATCATCCCTCCCCCCTCAAAAAAAAATCACTACTTTCTACTATCAAAGACTGAGCTTGAAAAGCCGCTTATGACTGAGCAGGCGTCTTTCTGGACTGTTTGAAAAAGCTATGGCCTTTAGAAAGGATGATAGAAGGAGAGGGGAAAGATCTACACGACTTAATTTTTATAAAATCATTCAAGAGAAATAAGGTGTTTAAAATTCAATCACTGATTGCAAAAACTTATATCCTGCTGATTGGAATCGGTTTGGTTAGCTTGATATCCGTTCTGATTGTGGTTTCCTCATTAAGAAAGGCTGCCAATGATACTGATGTGATCAATGTGCTGGGCAGGCAACGTATGTTGTCACAAGCCATGGCAAAAAATATTATTGGGTATGTATCCTCTAAAAGCCGGATTAATTTTATTGAGCAACAAGTACAATCTCTCAATGACTATGTAAGCAAAGTTAGACAGGAATATACAAAAAATATAGTTCCAGCGGTACAACAAACAGATTTAGTCTTCTCCATGAATCCAAGTGGAGAAACACATACGGCCATTCCCTTCCCGGCAACTTTTATGCGTTTGGTGAATGAAGAGTTTGGCAAAGACAGTGACTTGCAGGCAGAAATTCTAGCTGAAGATCCGATCAATCCGGAAAAAGGATTACAAGAAGAGATGGATAAACTGGCTGGTGAATTCTTTAAAAATGAGCAGGGAGAGGTTTATAGTGCTTTCTTAGAGAGAGAGGGGAAATTGTTTTTCCGTTTCTATACTGCCGATATAGCTAGTGTACAGGCTTGTGCTGATTGTCATTCCGGTATGAAAGGCCAGGTTTTTAAGCAGGGTGATCTCTTAGGCATACGTAAATATACGGTACTTTTTTCCACGGATGTGCTGACGGGAAGAGAAATCGTGAATGCGAAGCCTGAAAAATTTGAAGTCTCTAAAAACATGTTTTATCAAACTTTAATAGCTTTTAGAGATGGAGGAAAAGTCCCTCTGGATAAGAAAGGGACTCGGTTTTTAACAGTAGAGGCGTTGAATCCTGAAGAATTTGGTAAGAAACTCGCGGAGGTTGAGCGTAGTTATGAAACCCTTCAAAAGACAGCCCAAGTACTACTCAAGAGTAAAGCCGGAACGACTCAATATAATAAATTGAGCAGAGAAATCTTAGGCTATTCTGATGAAATTTTACAGCTGAGTGAAGATCTTGTTCAACTTTATACGCAGTCAGCTAGTAAGAATCAAAGAAATATTCTCATCAGTGTGGTGATCTCCGGGGCATTGATCCTTTTGGCTATGGCATTATTCGGTCTTTTTCTACGAAATAGATTTTTCCAGCCTATCCGTCTGTTACAACTGGTGACTAGAGAAATTGCTTCGGGAGACTTAACACGAAGAATTACGGTGACCTCTGAAGATGAAATTGGAAATTTAGGCAAACAATTCAATGTTTTAGCTGAAAATCTGCAGTCAATTATTGAAGACATTGATCAAGGGGCCGAACATTTGAAGAGTTCAACGGATGAGCTTCTGAGTGGTACTACAGAGATGAGCATAGCCACCGGCAGTATTGCTCGTGAGTTGGATGAAGAGTCCGGTTCTCTACAAGAAATTAATGAACATATGAAGGAAATAGCCGCAGCGAACAAGGTTAATTCCCAACAAGTTCTTGAAATTCAACATCTTGTCTTTCAATCGGAACAGGAAGCAGAGCAAGGTGGAGCCATCATTCTGAAAACCAACCAATCCATGATTGAAATTGAAGAGAGCAGTCGCAAGATTGAGGGGATTGTCAGGGTGATAACGGAAATATCCAATCAGAGTAATTTGCTCTCTTTGAACGCATCGATTGAAGCAGCCAAAGCGGGTGAGCTGGGGAAAGGTTTTGCTGTTGTAGCGAATGAAGTTGGAACGCTTGCCCAACGCAGCAATCAGGCGATTATAGAAATACGTGAATTGATTGAGTCTAGTAGTGAGAATGTCCAGACGGGAATGCTGGTGATTCAGGATATGGAGAAACATCTGGCTCACATTATTCAACAAGTTGGTAATATTTCCCTGCGGATAAATGAGATTACAGAGCAGATAAAGCAACAGGATGTTCAGGTAGAACAGATTGTACAAAATGTGATGGCTGTTTCTAATATCAGTGAGAACAATGCTTCTTCGGCCAATGAATTATCCGGTTCAGCAGAAATGATTCAAGGAACGGTTCATGAGTTGAGCTCCATAGCCTTACAATTAAATCAGAATGTAGGCCGATTCAAAATCTGAAGGTACGAATATGGTAGCGCCGTCCTACGTGGCGGCCATTCAAGGAAAAGAAATATCGAATATCGAACCGCAGAAATTGAATGCAGCAGGGAAGAAAAATGATTGGGATTTAAAATTTGGGGAGATATTTAGGTGTGTAAAGTGAGGAGGGCAGGCATAAAAGCCTGCCTTCACGACTTGATGTATTAATTACAACACAATTCGTCGGCCAGGTTTTCTTCGGCGAGTTTGAACATTGTGGGAGAATCCACATCAATCCAATAATTGCCTGTCACATCAACCCCGATGGCTTTGTTCTGATCGGATAAAATCCGCATGCCGCCGGAAAGGCTGTTATCTCCACTTTCGCGGGAAGCCTGTTCCAGAGCATCAAACAATTGAGGAGAACAGAGGAAAACGCCCGTATCAAAAGCGTTATAATCTTCCATGTGCTTCCCAATATTTCGAATCTTATCTCCTTCCAGCTGGACACGGGTGACATCATCCATATCAATCAATGGATTATTTTCACTCTTGTCAACTGCCAGGAGCACCTCACCTTCCTGATAAGGATATCGGCTCAGTGTCTTGATAATCTCGGGATTGTAGAGATGATCGGACATCGTCAGCAAAAATCGTTCTTGGATATAGTCTTTGCCTAGCAGTACGGATAAACCATTTTCCTTCTGCCAATCGTCATTCTGAATGGTTGTGATGGGAAGATTGACCTCTTTACTTAGCTTTTCTAAGAAAGATTTCACTTCGTCTCCCCGGTAACCGATGACCACAAAAAATTCATCCACCCCACCCTCTTTGGCTGTGCGAATCACATGCTCAATCAAGGGACGCCCCAAAAGGGGAGTTAAGGGTTTGCTATTGCCCAGACTTTTGAGTCGGGAACCGTTTCCTGCTGCGATAATCAGACATTTCATGAGTTAACCTGAACTTCAAATCGATTAGTCTTCTCTTTTGCCGGAGATGAAATCTTCGGTATTTTGGAATGCCTCGTCATCAGTCACTTGTACTGGTGGGTGCTTCATGAAATAAGAAGATGGGGAATGAAGGATTCCACCTTTACCACGAGTCAGAGCCAGCTTGCAGCAGCGAATAGCATCCATCACGACACCGGCGGAGTTGGGAGAATCTTCAACAGAAAGTCTCATTTCCAGGTGCATAGGCACGTCACCAAAGAGCTTTCCTTCCATGCGAATGAAAGCAACTTTGTTGTCGTTTTGCCAGCTGACATAGTCACTAGGACCTACGTGGATGTTATCAGGATCCAACTTAGTATCCATCACAGCTTGTACGGCTTCTGTTTTTGACTCTTTTTTCGAGGCCAAACGGTCTTTATTCAGCATGTTCAGGAAGTCAGTATTACCACCTGTGTTCAACTGATAAGTTCGCTCTAATTTGACACCACGTTTCATGAACAGATCGGTCAGTGTGCGATGAGTGATCGTCGCGCCAATTTGAGCTTTGATATCATCACCGATGATCGGTAAATTACGTTCCTTAAAGCCTTGGGCCAAGTCAGGATTACTGGCGATGAATACGGGGATATTATTGATGAATCCCAGTCCGGCTTCTAAAGCACATTGAGCGTACATTTTAGCCGCATCTTCTGAACCAACGGGCAGGTAGTTGAGGAAAATCTCAGCACCTGATGTTTTCAGTAAGTTAGTGATAGCATCCTGGCTCAGCTCTTCTGCTTTACTGACAACAAAAGCCTGCTTGGGATCAAAATCCTTCATATGCTCGGAAAAACCATCCATCACCATTCCCATCTGAACTTTGACGCCGGACAGGGGGATCTCTTTCTGGAAGACAGTTGTACAGTTGGGCAATGCGAAGATAGCCTCTGAAACGTCTTGACCGACTTTTCGTTCATCAATATCAAAAGCAGCGACTACTTCGATCTCGTAAGGCTTAAACCCACCAATTTCCCAATGCATCAAACCGATGGCATCAGCTTCACTCTTATTCTTGTAATATTCGATCCCTTGGATGAGGGAGCTAGCACAGTTACCAATTCCGGCAATAGCAATTTTGATTTTTCCCATAACTCTCAATAATTTAGATGGAATTCAACTTGGATTAGTTAGATTCTGGTTGATTGAACTTTCAGATAGTATTTCATGAATTTTTATTGCTGCGGCTTGATCCGCCCGATCCTGTGCATAAAGAACTTTCTCCTTTAATTGTTGATGTTCCCCTGCTGTCAATAAGGGCCTTGCTAAAATTGCCGGTAGCATCGTTTTGATTTGAGGTACTTTAATGATTTCATCACCAAAATGATCCCTAAATTTGGTGTCACCTCCACCGGCATAGACACTGGGAATCTGGAGGAAAATCACTGGCTTACCGAACTTAAGCTTGTATTCCGGGCCCACAGAACCAAAATCAGTAATTAATAAGCTGGTGGATCCGGCCAATTCCTGAATATTGGAAAGATGGTCAAGACGGATGTTATCCACTCCTTTGCTGGCGGCCTCAAACAGCCTACCTATATATGAACGATTGGAACCTAAAGATGGATGCAACTTCAGAACAAAATTGTACTGAGTTAATGCTTTGAATTGATCAATAATTCCTTCTTTAAGGTTCGACAGTAGTAATTCCTTTTCCAGTGAGGGTGCATATAAAATCACTGGCTTATCATTGTCAAAAATCTTTTTTTTCTCAGTAATCTGGCTGTGAAACTTAGGGTAACCAACTGCATGGATGGTAACTCCCTCATAACCTCCCTCCAAATCGGGATAGGTATAGGGTGCCTTCGCCGGTTGAAAAAAGTGATTGCACCGAATATTCCCGGGAAAATTCCCCGCTTTGGTCACGCAGCCATGAGGCAGGAACACTCTGTGTCGGGTTTCAAACCGTTCATGGCGAATGCCCTCACTCGTCAAAATCATATCCGGTTGAGGAAAATTCTCAAATTGTTCAATATCATCAAAGGCAAAGTGGGGAATAGAGGACAATCCACTATTCAGCAATCTCTTAGCAACCTGTTGCCTGAAGCTAATGTATTCAACCCCTGTACCAATTCGTTTGATGGTGGAGGCGAAATCCACATAAAAAACTTGATATTGTCCTGGATAGGTTTGTTCCAGTGCCTGATGGATGGGGATAAACCAGTCGACAAAATGAAGCCCTCGAAACACAAAAAAGACAGTTTTTTTCCCTTTTCCTTGGTCAATATAATCTTGCTTGAGCAGACCTACTTCCTGGTAGTGCTCAAGAAAAAATCGATGGAATTTTTGTCCTTGAAAGAGGAAGCGGCAACAGAGTTTCTCTACCAGTTGATTTCGGAACCTCTTGAGATGAGACAAGCCCTGATGCAGATTACAGGAAATTTTATAATAAAAGGCTGTTCCCATTGTAGTAATAAACTTAGTTCTCAATATTTTTTATGAAAATAGCTTTGAATTACAAGGAACTAACCTGTCAACTTTCTTGAAAAGTCCCAAAGCGATATTGTAAGGGGCAATCCCCCCTGCATGAGTTCATACCCTTAGGAATTCCTGTCCTTCCCTATCTTAAAGTTGTGGCTACCGTCAAGGTGTTACTTAAGTTTTCCAGTTTTTTAGAAGGCTCTAAAAACACCTATCTCATTAATTTTAATAATATTAATTTTATCTAGTGCCTTTCAGGGGCTCTTTTTAAAGCCAATAAACTGTTCTCGAAATGTTGACGATGATTCCATATTTTGGAGGATTGTTTCCACTTTGGAAAGTCAGTAGCATCGTTCTCAGAGATTGGGGCTTCATTTCCCAGTCTGTTAACCTTACTCTAGTTTAGGAAAACCCCATGTTGAAAAGAATTGCTTTAAAAGGAATCTTTTTTTTCCTGTAATCACCGATCTTCGCCAAGGAACCATCATGTTTCGCTCGATTAAAAGCAAATTGATTATTTTCATATTTGTCATTCTCGCTTTCACTACCATTGTCAATTTGGTGGCTACCAATTTTATTATTGATGATGCTCAAAAGGATGCGGCGGCAGATTCGATTGTTCGTGCGGAACAGGTGATTACTGCTTTGGTGGAATCACAGAAATTTAATCTGAAGAATTATTCCCAGATAGCCTCGGCTCAACCTTTGCTCACGATGGTACTGGAAGACAATGATTTTTCATCAGCTCAAGGCATGGCCCAAGGCTATCAAGAAGATTTCAATCTGGCCGTTGTTGATATTGCTGATCCCTATGGAACTGTCTTAGCTCAGGTAAACCCTGGTTTTTCTGGCCGGGAAAAAGACATGTGGGAAAATCTGTTCCAAGCTGCGCAGCAAGGTCGTAGTACCACCTCCATGATGGTTCGTAATAATCAACTTACTTTATCGCATTTTTCTCCTATTGGTTCTCCTGATGCCCCAATGGGAATTTTGACGATGGGAACTCTGTGGGATAACGCTTTTGCCGCTTACATCAAGAGTCTCACGAAGACAGATATTTCCTTCATTGTAGGACAGCAGGTTGTGGGATCGTCGTTAAACTCAACGGAACAGCTAGGGTTACTCAGGGAAATTCAACCTCAAATCGGACAAACAGGGGGCGGGCGATCACTTTTTCATTACACGGAGTCTGACCTTTTTCGTATTACCAGCGTGAAGGATTTTCAAGGTAAAGTCCTAGGTTATCTCGTGATTCAATTGTCTCTACAAGATGCAAATCGAGTTCAACAAAACATTCATAACTTGCTTTTGGTGATTGGAATAGCAATCCTCATCTTGGCGATATTCTTCGCTTACATTGCTTCCAATAAATTGACTCGCCCCATGCGCTTGTTACAGCAGAATGCTGATGCGATTGCTCAAGGGAATCTGGATCAGGAAATCGAGACCAGCCGTCAGGATGAAGTAGGAAAAATAGCAAAAAGTTTTGCTACCATGCGAGATTCCATTCGCCAGCAAATCAAGGATCTGAAAACACTGAATCAAACAGTGCAGGAACAAAATCAAAACTTGGAATATAAAGTCTTAGAACGAACCACCGCTATTCAAGATTTGTTGGATAATATTGGTCAGGGATTTCTGAGTTTTGGTCAGGATTATAGGATCCACAAAGAATACTCCAAAGCCTGTACTCTCTTCTTTGGAGAATCGATTGAACAGTCCGATGTGCTTCAACTTCTTTTCGCGGAGCAGGAGTCAGCCGTAAAAGAAGTCCTGGACCTACTGTTCAACGGGGTCGGTGACCTGAATTTAGTTGGGGAACTATTACCCAAAGAAATTTCTTTAAATCAAAGAACGTTGGCCGTTGAATATCGCTGGATTTCCAGTCAGAGCGCACAAGAAAAAGTGATGATCATCCTCACGGATGTCACTTTACGACGTCAGTTAGAGGCCCAATTAGCAGAAGATGAAAGTACCAATGAACTGATCCTGAAAGTAGCGGGTGATCGTGAAGGCTTCTTGCAATTACTCAAGGAAGTAGGGCAACTATTCACCAGGATTTTCACACTCTTAAAAAAAGAACCAAAGGAAATCAATGTCAATGAGTTGTTCCGCTATTATCATACCCTGAAGGGAGGAGCTGCCAGTTTTGCCTTGAAGGATGTTGCAGAATCGGCCCATGCGATTGAGTTTGAACTCGAATATATTCGTAAAAATCAAAAACCTTTCACCCCTGCATTGATCAGGCAGATCACCGGGAAAACACAAGGTTTACAACAGCAACTCCAGCAGTCCCTGGATACTTTGGGAGGGTTACTTTCTAAAGAAGAGTTGCAAGGTGAGTCCATCAAAACCTATCGAATTCCAGAAAATAAAATCAAAGAATTAGAAAGGGTGCTGGATACCGCTAAAGGTACGCTCCAACTTTCAAACTTGGAAAAAGCAGTTTACAATTTACGCAAGCAGCCCCTTGGCACTTTACTGAAAAAATATGAGTCCACTGCTCAGGATTTAGCGCAGAAACTGGAAAAACAAGTTGAAGTTCAACTCAAAGGCCTGGAAATTGAGGTAGACCATGAACCTTTAGAATCCCTATTCAGTACTTTGATACATTTAGTACGCAACTCCGTGGATCATGGCATCGAAACACCGGAAACTCGGGCCTTGTTGGGTAAACAGGAAGTAGGGAAATTGGAGATTCAAGCCATCCAGGAAGCGGACAGGCTCAAACTGATTATTCGTGATGATGGCGGTGGGATTGATGCCGAAAAAATCAAGCAAATTGCTTTAAGCAAAGGACTTATTTCTGAAGCGGAAGTCGAGACTTACACTAAGGAAAAACTAATGAAACTAATCTTCACTCCTGGTTTTTCCACGAAGGAAAAAGTCACTGCAACCTCAGGTCGTGGAGTAGGCTTGGATGCGGTTCAGGCAGCCATTGACGAACTGGGAGGCCAATTAGATGTAATCAGCCATTTGAACCAAGGCTCTAGTTTTGAACTCACTATTCCTCTGACTTGAAAGCTGTGGAGTAGAATGTTTTACCAACTCTTTTGATATGGGTAATGAGATCAGGGTTATCAATATGGTGAAAAATAGAAATATCAAAGGTGTAGGGTAAAAGTAGATCGTCAAGTTCAAGGGAAATTTTATTCAGGTCTTTGAGGGTTAAAGTTGCGCCTTTTAGCGTTAAATCAATATCAGAGCCGGGCTTATAGTTCCCCTTGGCACGAGAACCGTAGAGAAGCACTTCCTCTACTTTTTCAAACTTGCTAAAGATATTTTTTATCTTCAGCAGCGTTTCTTCTTTCAAACCATATTGCATCTTACTCTCGACTAAAGGTAGTTCCATCTAGATTTGATCGTAAATCCTTAAACTTTTCTTCCAGTTGGGTAAAGAGTAGATAATAGACTTTAGTGACTGCTTCACTAATTTCTTTTGCAGTTTCCTCATTATAGGTGTGCGATGTTTTATTCCTGCTTTTGAGCATGTCCATCCAGCTTTCACCATCTTGAATCAATGCCAACTTAAAGGCGCTGCGAATGGTGTCTCTAGAACCGTAAAGCTCAGTTTGTCCCTGATACTCAAGGAAGTCTTTTAAGGTATTCCAAGCCAGTTCGTAAGTATATTCAAAAGCCTTGATCAACCCTTGCTCCTCCAAGTCAGAGAGATCCCCCTTCTCAATAAACTTGCGCAATTGGGACAATGCTTTTTGATAGTTTTTGAAGCGTTGTTCCCAACGAACATCTTCTGTTTTTTCAGTCATAGGTTGATCCAAGTTGCTTGTTTGTTGATTCTACTTTTTGGATTTTCATATACCCACATTCAACTCTCTAGTTAGTACATCAAGTTAGAATAAGCAATAGTCCCATTTGGCCTTGCCATAGAACCCATTCTTGCCATTTTTGAGAGAAGGGGTAGAAAGTGTGTTGGATCTTAGATAAAAAAGAATGGGACTGTATGCTTTTTGTGGGCTCAAGAGCTGTTGTAAGTACAGGTAATCTTCAGATATTCCTTGGTAAGCTACCGGTGGAAGAATAAAGTTGCGATTGAGATCCACATTATTTTTATTGACTCGACGCAAGTGAGCCATACCATAGGGATTCAAAGAGCATAGCGTTTGTGGGGAAAAACAGTTTTAAGCAGTGAATATTTTTTCCAAGCCCTTTACTGATAGACGGAAGAAGGAAAGTAATGATCTATTTTAAAAAAACAGGAGTTGAAGCAGAAAACATTGAAGGAAAAAGTATCTTGGAAATTGCTGCGCTCAAAGGGGTGAAAATGCAGAGCCTTTGTAAAAAAGGACTCTGTGGCACTTGCAAAACCAAAATGCTATCTGGTGAGGTGGAGATGAAAAATCCTTTTGCGCTGTTTAAAAATGAAAAAGAAGAAGGGATCATCCTGACCTGTATCGCCCATGCCAAAGGTGATGTGGTTCTCGATGTATAATAAGCCACTTGAAAGGAGTTTGGTTTGGTGAAGACAATCGGACAGAAACTTAAAAGTATTTTGATTGAATGGGGAGTCATCCTTGGACTCTTCTCTATTTTATATCTCACAGGATTACACACAGAGGTCATAGGGCGGTTACAACAAGCCCTGCTCTGGACGAACTTGATACAACCTGAAATTGAAGAGATTCAAGAGACAGCTCAAGCTAATTATAACTTCACCCTGATTAACGGGAAGCAAGAACGGGTTCCTTTCAAACAGTTTCAAGGCAAAACGATTTTCTTTAATTTCTGGGCGACCTGGTGCCCTCCTTGCCGGGCAGAAATGCCCAATATTCACGAACTCTATCAGAAGGTAGACAAAGATAAAGTTATTTTTGTGATGCTTTCAGTGGATCATGATCAGGAAAAAGCACTCGCTTTCCTGCAGGATCGCAATTATAAATTTCCTATCTACTTCTTGCAGAGTGGCTTACCGCCTGTATTCCAAAGTTCGATCATTCCAACTACCTATGTTATCTCTCCTCAAGGAGCTATTGTCTTGAAGGAAACAGGGATGTCGAATTATAATAATGTAAAATTCCAGGATTTTTTGGAAGGGCTTTAGAAAAAATATCCTATTTAATCCTGCGATGCTGCATTTTAGGGATAGTTTTTGCTTGAAGCAGGTACCCTTTTAGGACAATTCAACTGTATATCTTTCCCAGAGTACGCAATGAACAGCCTTGTTTCGAAAATAGAAGAATTGCAAAACCTTTCTCAAATCGTAGCTTTTGACTCTTTGGAAGACCGAAAGGATTTTGCGGAAATTATTTCTGGCTTTTTCTGGAAATTTACCATGAAAAGCTATGCCTATTTCCAGGAGCTGTTCAAGGAATTCACTCAAGTTGAAACGTTATTCGAACATCTATTATCCCTCCATCATATCAGTGAAGAAATTCGAAAAGATGAGCATAGCAAACGATATGTTCTACTCTTGGAACTAGTTCGTATGATGGAAGAGACTTACTGCAATAAAGCGGTCGAGAATCCTCTGGTCTCTTTACTCGATCAAAGCCTTCAAGAAGATCACCCTATTCGGGAATATCTGGCTGGAAAGGATTCTACGATCAGTCAGTTCATTCAAAGTTTGGATCAGCTCTCGCTGCAAATGCCAAAGCCTGCCTCACAAGAAGTACTAGAGCCATCGGTAGATGAAAAATTACTCCGGGATACAGAGGAATTGACTGAAAAGTTGCGGCTGGCGGAAAAAGAGGTGCAAAGGTTGAATGAAGAATTGCGTGAGAAGCACCGACAAGCGGAAGAAGAAACACAGAGGTTGAATGAAGAATTGGATGCGAGTCTGAACCACAATAATAAGTTGGAAACGGATGAGGCCCAGTTTCACGATAAAATCAAAGGACTCCATAAAAAAATGCGATGGTTGGAGCAATCTGTGCTGGATGAGGCGGTCAATGTCTATCAAAAGAATAGGAGACTCAAACGGGCATTACGGGCTGAAGAAGAGCAGGGCAGAACGTTGAAGAGAGATCTGGACTCCAGTCAGCGGGAACATGAAAAAATCATTGTCAAAAAGCAGGAACAATTCATCAGCCAGGAGAAAAAACTGCAAGCCACTATTCTCAAATTGAATCAAAAGGTGGATGACTTGAATCAACACTTGAAAGCCAAGGACAACCCCACTCTGACTGTGAATGATGAGGAAGAGGCCTGTGCTATTTTGGAACTGTCCATGTTCAATCTATCGAAATTGGAAATTGGAAAGCAGTATAAGACTCTGGCGAAACAGTGGCATCCTGATCGCTTTGTAAAAAATCCTCGTCGTTTTCGTTTGGCCACAGAGATTTTTATGGAAATTAACCTGGCTAAAGATCTCCTCAGTGCTCGTAGTTTGAATTCTCCTCTTTGAGGCGGATAGGGCCCGTTTGGTCTGGGTATTTTCCTGGAATCCTTTGGTAAAAAGCTCGAATTTTTCGCATGTCTTCTTCGATATTGCCTGTGGGTATCAGATATCCAGCTACTCCTGTTAGCTTGCGCTGATAGTCTGTAAAACCCATGTAGATGGGTACATTCGCCCCCAATGCGATGTAGTAAAATCCACTTTTCCAGTAGTCCGTGGCCTGTCGGGTCCCCTCCGGGCTTAGGGTCAGGATCAAGTGTTCCTTTTCTTCAAAAATATTAATGATCTGTTGCACTGTGTTGGTATGAACGCTTCGATTGATGGGAATCCCACCTAGCTGCTTAAAAAAGAATCCCCAAGGGCCTCTAAAAAGGCTGGCCTTACCTAACCAATGAACTCGAATATTTACGGCCAAAGATCCAAATAGCATGATGGGAAAATCCCAAGCTGTGGTATGAGGAGCCCCAATAATTACATATTTATTGATATCCGGTGGAACCCCTATAGTTTTCCATCCGAAAAGCTTTAAGATCATCTTTGCGAGCCAGGATATCATCAAAGTACTCCGTGAAAAGCAGTTTTTGGCACTCGTCGCTCCGCTCCTTAGTCCAATTTACGTGGTCCTTCGCCCAACTTACGAGAGGATTAAAATTTTTTCTAAGCTCCTCAATTCTCAGGCTGCGGCAAAAAAGTTTTCAGGAGCCTAGCAACTTGGCCTATATGTTCCCCCAAGGAGTGATGCCTGCCCATGCCGGAAGAGATCATCTCCTGAAAAAGTAAAGGATCTCTCCGAAAAAGTCGTATGACCCCTTCCACCAACCAAGGGTGTTGACTCAGGATTAAGGCTCGTTTCGCAAAGCGAAAATAGTCTTGAGTGATTTGGTGGTAGGAGGTTTCGTATGCTTGGAGTGATTCTTTAGTAATGATGCCACGAGATTGCTGGCGTAAAGATGGAATCAAGCTTTCTTTAAGGCTCAGAGCTTCAGCCAACGCAACGCTCACCCCCTCACCTGTCAAAGCATCCAGAAAACCTGCGGCATCTCCAATCAATAATATACCGTCAGCTGTAACGGAGGTGACTTGTCTGCATAAAGGGCCCAACATTCGGTAGGAAAGTTGAGTTAATTCTCCATCCAGCCGTTGTTGTAGATAGGGAAAAAACTGGAATAAAGAGGATAAGCGTTGATTGCCTTTGGCTATCGGGAGGTTGGAATTTCGATCCCAAAGAAAAACGATGCCAACTTGTTCTTCACTGGTTGGCGTAACATAGGCTTCGATTCCCTGCCCCCAATGGACTTCCACAAAAGAACTCCAGGGAGGCATCGCAAGATGGAGGCCAGCCCCCCAGCGCTTGCTAGGTGCGGGAGAACCTTTCAATCCGGCCCAATGCCGAACCAATGAGTTGTGCCCGTCAGCGCCAATCAATAACCTTGTCTTAAAACTCCGGTCTTTCGTTCGTAGGATTACCCCTTCTTTTCCATATTCAATCGTCTGGATTTTCGTCTCTTGAGCAATGTCCAAAAAATCTAATTCCTGAGCCCTTTGCAGTAGGGCCTGGGAAAGAGCGGTGCGGCGTATCCCCAAACCGGGACCCTCCGCAAATTCAACCTCTGCTATTACTCCCCTGGGGGAGTGATAGCGAATTCCTTTGAATGAAAAAAAACTATGGGTGGGTAAAAACTTTTGGACTCCTAATTGTTGCAAGTAGGTGACTCCCGTTGGCATCAACCCTTCCCCGCAGAATTTATCCACGGGGAGTTTTTTTCTTTCACAAAGCAGCGTTGAAATACCTGCCTCAGCCAGAACAATGCCTGCGGCCAAACCTGCGGGACCACCACCAACAATGAGGACGTCGTAATCTGAATCAAGTTTGTTCACGGTGTTTCTTGGCAAAGAGAGCAGGGAAAAAGCGAGGTTGATGGGAAAAAATAGAATTATATTGATTATTCTCCTGTAGGGCTGCTTCTTCAGCTTTAATACGGATGATTAATATAATGAGATTCAAAAAACTGAAGGTCATAGAAGTATAGAAGGCACAATAAATTAAGGGCAATGCCGCTACCTCCAAGATAACTCCCAAGTAATTGGGGTGACGGATGTAGTGGTAAATTCCTTTGTGAACCAACTTGTTTTGTGGGCAAACCATGATTTTAACACACCAGGACTGCCTCAATGTAGACATCGCCAGGCAGCGTAAACATTGGCCGCAGATAAACAGAATCCATGCGATAATGACAACCCAAGAGATAATCCTTGGCTTTAAAGTCCACACCTCCAGAAGAATTGCCAGTAGCCAGCTAACGTGCAGTAATTTCATCCAGAAAAAATGAGCAGGATAAACTTCCTTGCCACCAGCAGCTAGAATTTCTTGTTCATTTTTCCGACTGATATACAATTCAAAAAGTCTTTGTAAGGCAACGACTCCGACTAGCAGGCTATAAGCAACCATAGTATCACCATTTTAGTAGAACTAGTTCAGCACAAAACCCCGGACCGAAGGAAATCATCAGTCCATAACTTCCGGCCTGAGGTTGGTTGTGTGCCATAAATTCATTGAGGATCATTAAGACAGAGCTGGAGGATAAATTTCCTACCTTTTTCAAACTTTCCCAACTGATTTTCAAGTCATGGGAATCCAATCCCAGCCCTTGCTCCATGGCTTGCAATACTTTAGGCCCACCGGGGTGGGCGATCCAATGAGTGATGTCAGAGATGTTTAAGTCCTGTTGCCCCAGGAATTGATCCATGGCAGGCTTAATATGTTTCTCCGCAAATTCAGGAACACCGGAATTCAAAACGATTTCAAACCCTCGATCAGAGATTTTCCAGCCCATCACTTCTTCCGTATGGGGGAAAAAGATAGACCTGCTATCAATAATTCGCGGATATTTACTATCTGCAAGGGGATGGGCTTGGCCCACCATCAATACAGCCGCGGCACCATCTCCAAATAACTGGCTGGCAATAACATTGGCTATAGAGAGGTCGTGAAGTTGAAAGGTCAGAGAACAAAGCTCCACTGATAACAAGATGGCCGCATCTTGTGGGTGTCCCTTGAGATAATCTGCTACCCGAGCCACACCGGCAGTTCCCGCTAAACAACCCAAGCCGAACATTGGAACTCGCTTCAGCTGAGAAGAAAAGGGTAACTGATTCATCAGCAATGCATCCAAAGAAGGGACGGCAATTCCCGTAACGGTGGATGTGACGATTTGTTGCACGTCTCCTGCTTGCAACTCACTCTGTCTCAAGAGGTCTTGAATACAGCTTTTACCCAAGGGCAATGCTTCTTCTTTCCAGATTTGATTTCTCGCGGCAAAGCCGGGGACGTTGAGGTAAAACTCCTTGGGGCGGCTCAGGTATCGGCTTTCAACTAACAGGTTCTCGGTAATGCGGTCGAAAACATCGGTGTGTAAGCCTCTTTTTTTCCATACTTGCCGCAACTGTCCACTCAACTCCGATTGTGGGTAGTGGTATTGTGGAAAAGCAACAGCAGTGGCGATTATCTGTGCAGTAGCAGGGTTCATAAATCTCCTCTTTGTTGCCATTTGAGGACTCGGGGGTTCATTACCTTAAACCACAGGGGAGGAATTAATGCCAAAGGCACCATGCCCGCATATCCATTGGGTAATTGGGGGCTATCTTCATGATGTTGTAATGCTTGATAACGTCGATTGGGGTGTAGGTGGTGATCGGAGTGCCTTTCCAAATGCAGCAGATAGCGGTTCGTTAAAAAATGATTCGCGTTCCAGGAGTGCTGGATGGAAACTTTTTCATATTTACCTGGGGTAATTTCTTTTCGCTGCAAGCCGTAGTGTTCAACATAGTTCGTTGCTTCCAGAAAACTAAAGGCAATGAAACTTTGGATGCAGAAGTAGAGTAAGCCCGTCCAACCAAAAGACACTTGGAAACTCAACATCCAAAGTAGAGAAAAACAATGAAAGTTAAGCATTTGATTGTGAAAACTCCAAAAGGGAAAACCTCTTCTGATCAGCCTGCTTTGTTCGATTCGCCAAGCATTCCGATAGGTCCCGGTAACCGAACGTAGATAAAAGGCATAAAAGGACTCTTGAAAACGTGCAGATGCTGCGTCTTGGGGAGTCCCTACATGTTGGTGGTGTCCTTGGTTGTGCTCAATGAGAAAGTGGGTGTAACAGACGGAAGATAGTAGGAGTTTTGCTAATAGAGGTTCGAGCCATCCTCGGCGGTGGCCCAACTCATGAGCAATGGTGACGCCTGCTCCTGTTAAAAGAGCGATGGAAAAAACAAAAGCAATCAGTTGCCCCGGAGAGAGAGACTCATGACTGACCACATAACCGCCAAAGATCAGAATGGCCAACTGCAAAGGAACCCAAAGTAAGGTCAAGGCCTTAAAAAAAAGAGCTTGCTCTGCCATGGTGGAATTATTTTGATCCTTACCCAGCATCAGGTCCAAAAGGGGGACCAATAAGAAGCAGATCAAAGGGGAAAAATAGTTAAAGCCGATGACATAACCAATCAATGTCTGCAGGGGCAATTGAAAGGTCAAAAGGAAAGAGAGTTGCTTGAAATATTTCATCCGTTACCCCTGTTCAACAGGCTCCTTCCTTGAGGTCTTCTCCATAGAAAAAGTGGATCAATCGCTTATCCACTTTGCCTAAAGGAGTCAGGGGCAAAGCCTCCACAAATTCGATGAATCCCGGTTTCTTATAGGGAGCCATTTGTTCCTGGCAATATTGCAGTAACATTTCTTTCAATAGTGAAGGGTCTCTGTCGCTGTAGTCTTTTGCCAACTCCACAACCAACTTCACTTTCTCACTCCCTGGTTGTTGAGGGTCGGAAACACCGATAATCGCACAGTGCTGTATGGCGGGATGACTGAGCAATTGATTTTCTACATCACGAGGAAATACCTTGAAGCCATTCACATTAATCATATCTTTTAAACGGTCACAGATAATGATGTAGCCTTCACTGGTCATCTTGGCGATGTCTCCTGTGAAGAGCCAGGTTTTCCCCTCGTAAATACGGAGTACTTTCTGGGTTTCCTGTGGATGGTTCCAATATTTACGCATCACTTGTGGTCCCCGTACTATCAATTCTCCCGCTTCACCGACCGGAACTTCGCTCTTGCCTTGCTGGAGGTCGACGATCCGGATATCTGTCAGAGGCAAGGGAATACCGGCACTACCGGGAATGGGAAAATCCGGAGGGGAGCAGGTAATAGCCGGTCCGGCTTCCGTCATGCCGTAACCCTCCAAAACCCGATTTCCGATCAATTCTTGTAAGCGTTTGATGCTCAAGCTAGGAAAAGCCGTACCTCCAGAAAGAGCAAATTTTAACCTGGAAAAATCTAATGCTCGGAAGCTTTCCTTATCCAGCATTTTTTCATAAAACAGGGGGATCGCAAAAAGTAGTGTGGGTTGATATTTCTTAATTTCTCGAATCACATGATCCAAATCACGGGGGTTGGGGATCAGAACTTGGCAGCCTCCGGTTAAGAGAGCCGTTAAAGCACAGATCAACCCGGCAGAGTGAAAAAAGGGAAAAACAGAGAGCCCCACCTCTTTACCCTCTTCAGGTGCCAACATGGGGAGTGATTGATGGATATTCGCAACCAGGTTGTGATGAGAAAGCACGACACCCTTGGGTACCCCCGTAGTCCCCCCCGTATATTGAAGTACTGCCGTATTCCGCGGATCAATGTGGACTAGTGGATCCTCCGAAGAACATCCCTCCATAAAAGGAAAGAACAAAACCATCTTTCCTTTCGGCAAAGGGCTTATTTCCGGAAAGGGGAGTTTCCTGAAAAGCCGGGCCAGGAGTTGTTTGATCGATGGAAGAGAATCTAGGGGGCGAGTAACGATAACTTTTTTGATTGAAGGAAGCTTGGGAGCCAGTTGAAAAACCTTCTCCTTATAGTTGGTGTCATAGGTCACTAGAATTTTAGCCCGACAATTCAGGATTTGTTCCTTCATCTCACTGACGGAAGCCAATGGCGAGATGGGAGAAACTCGACAACCGGCCTTGAAGGCACCTAACAGAGCAATCAAAAACTGAGGGAGATTCGGCAGATTAATACCGATTAGATCTCCTTGTTGAACTCCTTCTCGAATTAAAGCGTGAGCAAATTGATGAGAAAGTTGGAGCAATTGCCGATAGCTGAGAGTACTACCTAAAAAATGGAGAGCCGGCTGATTGGGATAAAGTTCTGCAATGCGATTGAATCCATCAATAAGACTGATATCAGGAATCCTCAAATTATCTGGAATGCCGGGAGGGTAGTATTTTTTCCAAGGATGAGTGTGGTAAGACATTTAGGGCCTCATTAGCGATCACTGATTAGATCCATCAAATCTGTCCATAGAAATGGAAAGCAATTCTACTGCATTCCCGTCCCTTCAAATATCGCTTTTGCTCAGACAGCAACCAGCCTTGTCTTCCAAATCCCTGTAAGCTCAAGAGCTTTATTATAACCTTTTTCATCGGCAAAACAAATTTAAATCATTCCTCATTGACCAAGAGATTTTGGGGTTTTACAACCAAGCACAGGATTTCTGATACAAGGGTGATCCAAATCCGGGATCGCCGTAAAGTAAGTCGAAAAGGTTTTTCTCCATGTTGAATAAAGTACAGCTCATTGGGCGAGTCGGTCAGGAACCGGAACAGAAAGTTATTGCCTCCGGCGGTATGTTGGTAACCCTATCTCTGGCGACCAACGAGCGTTGGAAGGATAAAAGTGGCAATCGTCAGGAAAAAACCAGCTGGCACCGCATCACCCTTTGGTCAAGTCAAGCTAAGTTTGTCGCCCAATACGTGCATAAAGGGGACTTGGTTTACATTGAAGGAAGGATTGATTACCAGGAATGGGATAAAGATGGCGTCAAGCAATATAGTACCAGCATCGTGGGCCAAACGGTCCAGAAACTGAGTTGGGATAAAAATACCGGTGGAAACCCTCAGGATTCTAGTGAGTCCAACTGGAGCCCTAGCCCTGCACAGACGCCAGCCCAGGGGGATTTTCAACCAGCCCCGGAATCCTCCCCCTTGACACCGAAACCTATCTTTGGAAATGTCAGTCCTGTGGATGATCTGCTTGAAGACGACATTCCATTTTAAAAGATGCCTCGGAAAGTCCGTAATTCTATTTTGAGACAAAATCTACTTTTTTTTACAAAATTAAAGACATTTGTGTCAGGATGAATTATGTCTTTTGAAGGGTTAGTCCTCATCAGGTTGATGTAACCAACTAACCATATTAACGAATCTTAATATTTAAGGAAAAAATTGAGCGAAAGTGAAGATAAAATCTTACTTCAGGGAATTGTAATGGATTCCTCTAAGGGAATCTTTCAGGTTAAACTGATTGAGAATGATCACACTGTCACCGGACACCTTTCAGGAAAAATGAAGAAATATTACATTCGTGTCCTGAAAGGAGATGAAGTAACTATTGAGCTGTCTCCTTATGACCTGACTAAAGGGCGTATCGTGGAGCGGAAGAAGGTAGAGCGAAAAGCCCCAACTTCCAAGAAGGCGATCAAGCACCGACAGTACAATAAGCGATAGTTTGACTTGATAAAACATCGGCTGCTTGAGTGGCTGTAAAGTTGCTCAAAAGTCGACCCCCTCCCTTTGTTTTTTCAAAATTCTCCCTCCAAGTTACTTGCATTCCCGCAACCCCTTCTTTAAGCTGTAGTGAGTTTTTTTCTACGTCTCCTGGTCGTTTGAAAAGTACCTCACCATGGTTCAAATTATGGAAAATCAAAGTTTAAGCACTGAACAAGAGCTCGCAATAAAAGTTGGAAATTTCAAAAAGGATTTTGAACAACGCATGGCTTTAACGGTAGTGCATGACTTGAAACACGCCAGCCAGCGAGCTAAATATTGGGCTCTAGCTTATGCCGTACGTGATGAAATTATTTCCAAGTGGCTAAAAACTCAAAATAAATACTATAAGCTCAATCCCAAGCGGGTCTATTATCTGTCACTTGAATTTTTGATGGGCAGGACCTTAAGCAATGCTATCATCAATCTCGACATCTCCCTAATCGTTCGTCAGGCACTGGAGCAGTTAGGCCTCTCCTTAGAGGAATTACAGGAACAAGAGTGGGATGCCGGTTTAGGGAATGGTGGTTTGGGGAGATTAGCTGCTTGCTTCCTGGATTCAATGGCCACCTTGGACTTGCCTGCTTATGGGTACGGGATTCGTTATGAATACGGAATGTTCAAACAAAAAATCAAAGATTTACAGCAACAAGAAGCTCCGGATAACTGGTTGCGTTTCGGCAATCCCTGGGAAATAGCCCGTACTGAAAATCTGTATAAGGTTCACTTCAAGGGAAGGGTGAATAATTATGAAGATTGTGATGGCAAGCTGGTCTGTCGCTGGGTGGATACGGATACGGTGATGGCGATGGCTTACGATGTGCCTATCCCCGGTTATCAAACGGATACGGTCAATACATTAAAACTATGGGCTGCCAAATCCAGTAGAAACTTCCAATTGGAGACTTTCAATGCGGGTGATTATATTGGCGCGGTGATTGACAAGCACCTCTCTGAAAGTATCTCCAAAATACTCTACCCCAATGATAATAATTATAAGGGAAAAGAGTTAAGGTTGATGCAGCAGTATTTCATGGTTTCCGCTTCCCTGCAGGATATCCTCAGACGATTGGAGCGTTGCCACGATGATATTCGAGACTTGCCTGAGAAAGCTGTCATCCAATTGAATGATACTCACCCCTCCATCGCGATTCCTGAACTCATGCGAATTCTGATGGATGAACGCGGTTTAGGATGGGATGAAGCCTGGAAAATCAGCAGCGCAACCTTCGCCTATACCAACCACACCGTCTTGCCGGAAGCCCTGGAACGTTGGCCTGTGGAGTTGTTTGAGGAAATCTTACCTCGACACCTGCAGATTATCTATGAAATCAATCAACGTTTCCTGGATGACCTCGCGGCCACCTTTCCGGGTGATTTTGCTCGCCGCGAGAGGATGTCCATCATTGAAGGGCATGATCACAAGCAGATCCGCATGGCTCATTTAGCGATTGTGGGTTGTTTTTCTGTTAATGGTGTGGCGAAACTCCACTCCAAGCTTTTACAAGAGGGAATCTTTAAGGATTTCTATGAGCTTTGGCCGAATAAGTTCAATAATAAAACCAATGGAATTACACCTCGACGTTGGTTGAAAAATGCGAATCCACGCCTCTCTGGCCTGATTACAGAAGTGATTGGTGATGGCTGGGCGAAGAATTTATTTGAATTGAAGAAGCTGGAAGCTTTCTCTCAAAACCCGGATTTTCTCCAACGCTGGATTAGAGTCAAGGGGCAGAATAAAAAGGAGTTGGCTCGGATCATCCAAAAGCAGTGCGGGGTGCAGGTTAACCTGGATTCTATTTTTGATGTTCATGTGAAGCGATTTCACGAGTATAAACGGCAGCTTTTGAATGTTCTGCATGTGATTACTCTTTACAATCGAATCAAGCAGGGGAAGTTGGATGACTTCGTTCCACGAACCGTGATTTTTGCGGGAAAGGCCGCTCCCGGATATGTAAGAGCTAAAGAAATTATACATTTGATCAATGCATTGGCCAATATGATCAATCGCAATCAACGTGTAGGTGAGCGCTTAAAAGTAGTCTTCCTGCCCAACTATGGTGTTTCTTTAGCTGAAAAAATTTTTCCGGGATCAGATCTATCTGAACAAATCTCAACTGCGGGCATGGAAGCCTCGGGCACGGGCAATATGAAATTTGCCCTCAACGGAGCTTTGACCATCGGGACGCTGGATGGGGCAAACATTGAGATGAAAGATGAGGTCGGAGAGGAGAATATCTTTATTTTCGGACATCAACAAGGTGAACTCAGTGAGCTGAGGGCTTCCGGTTATGATCCTTTAACCTATTATCATCAGGATGAAGAGTTACGACTGGTACTGGATCAAATTCGTGATGGTTATTTTTCTCCTAATCAACCTCACCTCTTTGTACCGCTGGTTAACAGCCTGCTTTACGAAGGAGATCATTTTTTTGTCCTGGCGGACTATCGTAAATATTTGGAGTGTCAGGATCAAGTTTCCCGACTCTTTCGTGATGAAAAGCAATGGCACAGCAAGGCTATTTTAAATGTGGCGCGCATGGGTGCTGGCAAGCCCTCAATTGTTCGGCTTGAATTTTTGGGGTCGAGAAACTGAGGCAAGGATGAAAAGGGCATCCAGTCTGTAGAGCGCTGCTCATCTAGGCTTGTGTGATTACTTTCAATACACTTTACGTCTAAAAAGCCACAACGACTTAGCCAGTTTTCCATCATTAAACAGCTGGGAATAAACCACACATTACGCATTTGTGCATAACGGCCTTCGGGTACCAATATGGTATTGATGTCACCGTTTACTACCAGCGTTTCTAATACCAGTTCTCCACCGGGTTTTAAGCACTCTTTCAGTTCGTATATATGGTCGATGGGCGAGCGACGGTGGTAGAGAATACCCATAGAAAATACGGTATCGAAATAGTTTAACTCTCCTGGAAGTTCTTCAAGGCGGTGAGGAGTGACGTAAACCTCTTTTGGGCCAATAAAGTGGTGCAGGGTTTGGTATTGCATTACGGCTAAAATGGAAGGGTCTATTCCTAGTACAAAACTAGCGCCTGCCCCAGCCATGCGCCAGCAGTGATAGCCATTACCACAGCCAACATCTAAAATTGTTCTATTTTTTAAAGGTGA
>NVSR01000032.1 GCA_002401295.1 SAR324 cluster bacterium
TCTGGACGAGCTGTTACCCCGCCTCCGATCTGTTCCTTATTATCAGCGACGCTTTGCTGCGCTTTTCCCCGATGCAGGTTTGACTGCGCAAACACTGGCTCTGGCTATTGCCGCATTTGAACGCAATATAATCTCCACTAACTCTCCTTTTGATCGCTACCTGCAAGGAAATTTGGCTGCAATGGATCAGTCCGCTATTCAGGGTATGAGATTATTTGAAGGCAAAGCAAGATGTGTTTTGTGTCATGGAGGTTCGAATTTTACGGATAATGGTTTCCATAATATTGGTATCAATAATGGAGATCAGGGACGTTCTAAAATTCAAGCAGGCAGCATCAACTATGGGGCTTTTAAAACTCCAGGCTTGAGAAATGTCATTTTGACCGGCCCCTATATGCATGATGGCTCACTCCAGAGTTTGGAAGCTGTCATTCGATATTATAATACGGGTGGCAATATGGCGAGAAACCTTGACCCACTCATGCAACCATTAAAGCTTACAGAAGAAGAAGTATTTGATCTTTTGGCTTTTCTTGGCAGTATCAATAACCCTGTAACAATCCAAAGGCCTCAAATTCCTTAATTGCTACTTGAGTGTTTTTTTAGTGGTCTCAAAAGCATGGAATAATAAAATCCTTAGTATGAGGTTTTCAGTGAAAATAGGATCAGCCATAATCTTCGCATTGTTCTATGCTTCTAGTTGCATAGTTTCTTTTACCTCATTGCAAGCCAGGGAACTAATAGGGACATTTCTCTTTAAAAAACGGACTCCCCGTAGTGCCCTGATCTATTTTCCTGAAGATCAAAGCGCAAAACTTCAAGCCATGGTAGATCAAAAGAATACGCGTTTTATGCAAAGTATTGTTTTGGGTAGCAAAGGGGAAAAGGTCCTCTTCAAAAACTCGGATACGATCAACCACAATATTTATGTGGATGACCGGGAAGCAAAAGTTCAGTTTGATATTGGCCTCGCTCCTCCCGGTTCTACTTTTGAGCAGGAGATTACTTGGGACGAGGGCACAGTCTTGAGGCTTAGTTGTAAAATTCATCCCAGAATGAGGAGTTGGGTCGCTTCCATTTCCAGCCCTTACAATCGGGTGATCAAGTTCAAACGCAAAAAGAAAAAAAAGAGTTTTAAGATCATCAATATCCCTGAACATTTGAGGCGGGTTAAAATATGGATACCCGGATATGATGCATTGGAGTTGCAATTGAGTCCCGGAAAGGCAAAAAAAGTATTTATTACCAAGAAAAAGAAAAAGCGGGGAATCCTTAAACTCACCCTCCAATAATGGAAGTACAGGATCGTTTCCATAATTGGCTCCTTTCCTCCCCATGACTAAAGTCAGGGGTTTCACGGAGTATTTGATGAAAAAGCCCTATTTGTTTGTCATCGCCTTTGTCTTCCTTTTTTCACCTTCCCTTTTGAGTCAGGAAGTCACCTTGGGTAACTGGACCCCAGCTGCTCCCAGCCCCTTTAAAATTCCAGACAAGTACAAAAAATTGCTAAAAGACTACCGTACACAATGGGTTCGTTTGACGGGGCTGCAGTATTCGGGGTTGCATTGGAACTTAGGCATCGTGATTTATATCAATCAGGAATATAAGGTATTCGTGAACAACTACATCGGCTACTTGAAGGTTTCTCAAGGGCTGGATGAAGAGTGTGAAGAAGAAGAGGAGGAGGAAACTGTCGGTGAAGATGATATGCAAGATCTTGATGAAGAGTTAAGTTCCGATGATGAGGAACTTTTTGCATTAGACGATGATGAAGACACGGAAGAAATATTAGACTGCTCCTTCCCTTACCAGAAATACCAGGTTGGTACGATTATCCTGAAAGAAAATTACCTCTTAAAGAAAGGAATCCCAAAAGAACCTGTCTCCATTACTCTCATGATTAAACGTCAATCAGGCTATGATGAACAAGGTGGCAATTGGCAGTACCTCCAATTTGACTCCAGAGGTGAAATTTTGGTTGAAGGAAGTAAACAAAAGAAGGCCATCCAACAGCAATGCGCAAATTGCCATATGAATATCCACGATCGTGATTTTATTTTTTCTACCTTTTATCAACCAATAAGGAACTCTAACCTCTCACCTCCAAAATAATTGTTTGTGCTTCAGGACTTTTCCATAAAAATGGGGCCATAATATTCTCGATAGTCGTAAGTTCTCGTGTATTATTCCGAGCGTTAAATTGCGACTAGGTCTCTTTCTCTAGTTGAAATGGTAAGATATCAGTTATGATTTTAATTAGGTGAATGAGTTTACAATTCACGTGTAATACCATGGAAGCTGAAATATGTTCAAAACAATCAAAGCTAAATTAAGCCTGCTCTTAGCTTCCATTTTAGTCTTTACCCTGGGAAGCAGCTTGATCGTCACACAATGGGAGATTGAGCATACCCAACAAGAGAACTTGGGAGATTCTTTCCTACGGGCGGAGCAAGTAATTGACACTTTAATGGCTGCTCAAAGGTCTAATCTGGCCAACCAGTCCCAACTAGTTGGAGAGCTTCCAATTCTCAGTACGGTTGTAGAAAATGGTGATGGGGCGACCATTTTGAATAGCGCTCAAAGTTATCAGCAGCAGTTGAAGTTGAGCATCTTGGATATTTTGGATGAYGAAGGAGAAATACTAGCAAGTGTCAACGACAATTTTGACGCGACCACCATTACCCCGGAAACAGATTTGATCATCAGGGTCCTTGAAGAAGGACAGGTGAATACATCCCTCATCATGCGTCACCATCAACTTACATTATTAGCAGCAGCCCCAATTGGCATACCTGACGAGCCCTCAGGAGTGCTGTTAGCCGGTACTTTTCTAAATGATTCTTTTGCAAAAAAAATCAAAAGTTTAACTAAAGCGGAAATTTCATTTTGGGTGGATGGTAAAATAGTTGGCTCTTCCTTAGTCCCTGCTTTAAGAATAAAAACAGAAGATCAAGTCAACCAACTGAACTGGGATCAGAACTCTCTACAGGGTTTTCAAGAAATCATCCTGCAAGATTCGGTACTCCGGGTTAGAAAGTTATATAACTTGTCTGGAGGGCATGTAGGCAACCTGATTATTGATTTTTCCTTACAGGATGCCAAAGAAGTGGTGGCAAGAATTCAACATGTTTCTATTGGAGTAGGTATTGCCATTTTTGTGATTGCAGTACTCATGGCTTATCTCTTTTCACAGAAAGTGATTATTCGTCCTATCGAAGCCTTAAAACAAGAGGCCCATTACTTAGCTTTAGGACATTTGGAAACAGAATTGGATACATCCCGAGAAGATGAATTAGGGGACTTGGCTCAAAGTTTCTCAGAAATGAGAGATTCTATCCGCAATAAAATCTCAGATCTGCAGTTGCTCAAACAAACAGGTGACGTCTTAGCTGGTTCCTTCGATCAAGTCTTGGCACTTAAGCATGTCTTACAGACAATTCACAAAAAAATTAATGTGGAAAAAGGCTCGGTCTATCTCTTGGATGAAGCCTTTTTGAGAATTCACGCCTATTATCCTGAGGACGAAAGTATCCAGCCCTCTGCATTCAGAAAATTTGAACTGGGTGAGGGAGTCGCCGGCAAATCAGCCGCAGAAAAAAGAATCATTTACATTCCCAATACTCTGGAAAGTAAAGAATACATTGCCCGAGAAGGGGAGCAAGCCAAGGCAATTCTTTGTGTTCCCTTACTGGACCGGAATGAAATCTTTGGTGTGATGAATTTTTCCGGTCAGGTTGACACGACTCGATTTGAAGAAAGTGATGAAAAGTTCGTTCAAGCCTTAGCTCATATGACTGTGATTACCACCAAAAACATTCGTATGGTTCAAGTCATAGAGGAACAAAATCGCACTCTGGAGCAAAAGGTCACGGAACGAACCCGGGCCATCCAAACCCTCATGGATAATTTGGGACAAGGTTTTTTTAGTTTCAATCATGAGTACCGTATTTTTGCTGAGTATTCTAAACAATGTGATCTCTTTTTTGAAGGTCCGATTGCAGGATTAAATCCCCTGGAACTGTTATTTGCTTACCCTGGCGTAACGGCTGAACAGCTAAAAAAACAAAAAAGACTAGGGCTCTTGCAAGAGATCACAGCTGAAGAACGATCCGTTCGGGAAATGTTGGACTTAATTTTTGAAGGAGTGACAACTTTAGACGTACTGCACGATATTCTGCCCCAAGAAGTCCGACGAGGAGAGCATATCCTGGAAATTGATTATCGCTTGATTGAAGAGGTTGCCGGAAGAGAAAAAAGCTTGATGATGATCCTGACTGATGTCAGCCAAGAAAGATTGTTAGAAGAAAAAATTAAAGCGGATGAGCAACGTTTTTCAATGATTCTGAAAGTTGCTCAAGATAAAAAAGGATTCATCCAACTTTATAAAGAATTAGAGAGAATACTCGCCTCAGTCCTGACGATTCTAGCAGCACCTATGGAAAATATTGATCTGCAAGAATTATTTCGTCATTTCCATACCATTAAAGGAGGTGCCGCCAGCTATGGCTTGCTGGATATGTCCAGGCACGCTCATGTTACGGAAGAAATCCTCTCTCGTATTCGCTCGGGGGAAAGGACTATTTCCAAATCATTTATCGAAGATTTAGTGAAGGCCACTCAAGAAGCCCGGCAAATCTTAGATTTTAGCCTGGAGCAGTTGGAGGGGATCATCGCAGCGGAAGAGCTACTTCAGCAGGAACGGAGTTTCAAAATCAAAGAGTCAGAGGTTGAGGAGTTGGAAGCCCTGCTCGTCAATCAGGTTTCGAAAGAACTAATGAAACAAATTCACAAAGTTTTCGCACGTATCGTTAAAGAACCTATCGGTCAGGTCTTTCGGAAATATGCTGAAACTGCAAAAGACCTCGCCAAGCAACAGGGCAAGAAGATTCAGATTGAAATCAAGGGAGGTGACTTGCCTGTTGCCTATAATCGTTTGGAATCCTTGTTTGCTACGATGATTCACCTGATTCGTAATAGTGTGGATCACGGCCTGGAACTACCGGAGCACCGTCTGGAGTTCGGTAAACAGGAAGTAGGAACGTTAATACTGGAAGCGAAACAGCAAGATCACTGCCTGCAACTGGTGACGACAGATGATGGTCAGGGCATTGACCCTGAGAGAATCAAGTCCATTGCCCTTGCTCGGGGAGTTATCAATCAAAATTTTGCAGAAAAAGCGACTCGAAAAGAACTTTTGGAGCTAATTTTCTCCCCGGGTTTCTCCACTAAAGAGGAGGTTACGGAAGTCTCCGGCAGGGGGGTCGGCTTGGACTCCGTACGGGCTAGCGTAGACAGCTTGAACGGGCAGATCGAAATCAAATCCACGCCCAATCAAGGAACACGTTTTGTTATTAGCATTCCGAATATATTATAGCCCTAAGATAAGGGCTTCATCTGCTTCAAAGAATGGCTTACTTTTTTCTTAGCAACCTTAAATGAGCCTGCGCAGCAGCAAGCCGGGCGACAGGTACTCGATAAGGGCTGCAGGAGATATAATTCAGGCCAATATCATGACAAAATTGAATAGATGAGGGATCGCCACCATGCTCTCCACAGATACCATAGATGAGTGCTGGATTTTTCAGACGGCTCTCTTCAATAGAATTTTTCATCAAACGACCTACTCCTGAAATATCGAGTTGAATAAAAGGATCTTGCTCTAATATTTGCTGCTTCAAATACACCGGAAGAAACTTACCGATATCATCCCTGGAAAAACCATAGGTCATTTGTGTGAGATCATTGGTTCCAAAACTCATAAACTCTACCTGTGGCGCGATTTGTTCTGCTAACAGGCAGGCTCTGGGAGTTTCCATCATCGTACCAATCCGGTAGCTTAAGGAGGTTCCTTTTTCTAGAAATATCTCATCGATTACGGCTTTAATAGTTGGGACAATAGCCTCAATTTCCCGGACATCCGTAACCAGGGGAATCATGATTTCCGGGATGGTTTTGATGCCCTCCGCACAAACTTCCAACGCAGCTGAAATAATCGCCTGTACCTGCATCTTGGTGATCTCAGGATATACAATAGAAAGGCGGCAACCTCGAAAGCCCAACATAGGATTGCTTTCATCCAATTGTTTGATGCGGGAATCCATTTTTTCAAAAGAAGTTCCCAGATGCAATGCCAGGGCCCGTACCTCTTCTTCCTGGTGAGGTAAGAACTCGTGCAAGGGAGGATCCAGCAGACGAATAGTGACTGGTGCTCCATCCATGATACGGAAAAGTCCCTTCATATCCTTTTGCTGAAAATTAAAGAGCTGCCTCAGGTGTTCTTCACGTTCCTCAAAAGTTTCTGCTAAAATCATCAGGCGCATGATTACGATGCGTTCGGGATCAAAAAACATATGTTCCGTGCGACAAAGGCCAATGCCTTCTGCACCCAAATCCTTTGCTTTTTGTGCGTCTTCTAAGGTCTCCGCATTAGCCCAAACAGCTAACTGACGATATCGATCCGCCCAACCGAGTAACGTTTGAAATTCAGGGCTGGAGGCGGCTTGTACTTTGCGGACATTGCCTAATAAAACCTCTCCCTTGGATCCATCCAGGCTAATCACATCCATTGCCTCAACCACCTCTCCCTTAGTCGTGATGAACTGTTGCCGTTCATAATCAATGGAAAGGTCCCCACAACCAGTAATGGCACAGACTCCCATACCTCTAGCCACCACGGCAGCATGAGAAGTCATGCCCCCCATCGCGGTCAAGATACCGGAAGCGACTTTCATACCGTGAATATCCTCCGGGGTAGTTTCCTGGCGTACCAAAATTACTGATTCCTCGGTGGCAGCCACTTTTACCGCATCGTCTGCGGAGAATACCACTCTCCCCGTTACCCCTCCCGGACTAGCGGGTAACCCAGTGGCAATGACTTTTTTTGTTGCCTCTGGATCAATCATGGGGTGGAGGAAGGCTTCAATCTGCTCAGGAGAGATACGTAATAAGGCTTCCTGTTCATCAATCAAGCCTTCTTCTACCATCTCCACGGCAATTTTCACAGCGGCTCTACCCGTCCGTTTGCCCTCACGGGTCTGTAACATGTAGAGCTTTCCCTCCTGGATTGTAAATTCCAAGTCCTGCATGTCCTGATAATGTTGTTCTAAATTATCTTGGATTTCATAGAGCTGGCGATAAGCCTCAGGCATGCTTTCTGCTAACTGTTCGATCGGCTGAGGAGTACGGATTCCAGAAACTACATCTTCACCTGCAGCATTTTGTAAAAATTCACCATAAAACACCCTCTCACCTGTAGCCGGATTCCTGGTAAAAGCGACACCTGAGCCGGAGTCTTCACTAAAATTACCATAAACCATGGATTGAACGGTTACTGCTGTTCCTAAGTTCTTAGGAATCTGATTCATCTCCCGATAAACTAAAGCACGATCCGTATTCCAGGATTGAAAAACAGCTTGAATAGCCATTTCCAATTGTACCCAGGGGTCTTCCGGCACTGAGGCAATTTGTAGAAAATTACGTACCAATACCTTCCAATCCTCTGCTTGTAATTCTGTATCAGATTGATAACCTTTCGCCAGTTTGTATTGTTGGAGGGTGTTTTTGTAGAGTACGTTTTCAACGCCTAAGACAACGGTACCAAACATCTGCAGGAAGCGACGATAGGTATCATAAGCGAATCGAGAATTACCTGTTTTGCGGGCCAAGCCTTTAGCTATCTCATCATTCATGCCCAGGTTCAAAATGCTATCCATCATACCCGGCATAGAGATTGCTGCTCCTGATCGTACAGAAAATAAGAGAGGGTTTTGGGGGTCTCCAAAACGAGAACCCATGATCTTCTCAACCTCTGTGACCGCTGCTTTATACTCGTCAAGCAGTCCCTCGGGTAATTGCTCTCCCAACTGGAAAAACTCCCGGCAAGTGGAGGTGCTAATCACAAATCCAAAGGGCACGGGCAGGCCCAGAGCCGTCATTTCACAAAGGTTAGCACCTTTACCGCCTAGTAGTTGTCGGTCATTCTTGCAGCCTTCATTGAATAGATAGATTCTTTTATCCACAACTCACCTCCAGAGGTTGGAACGGGTATTTTGAAAAATTTATCAGCATGGTTTTGGTTCTGCTCCACTATAGTAAACCTTTGCCTTGCTTTTGCCGATCATTTTCAACCACTCTAAACCGTAAGTTTTTCGATTGTCCTTTGAGGGGAATCAATCCATCAAGTGCCACTCCATCTTCTCTAAAAGCCTCCAATATTTCCCTTCATCCAGCTCTTCTTCCAAGAGGCTAATCTTTGTGTCTTCGGGAGTATCGCCGATGGTGACCTTGCAGGAGGATTTTGTGACGTATAAGCAACCCTCCGCACTCTGCAAGTAATAAGCATTTTCCGGGCCGGGAGTATATTCATCAGTAGCATAAAATCCGTAGTCATGGTCTTGCAGCACTAGAGTTCTGGCTGATTGATAAGTCATAAGCTACCCCATAAAATATGATGTTGATTATAAAGAGCAGACCTTGTTGATCATCTGTTCTATGCCGGGGCGCTTCTCTCCAGCTATTTTCCTATTGATAACGTTGGGCTAATTTCTGAGAGACCGCTTTTTTACGGATTGTAATCACGTCCCCTTCTTTCACCAAGTATGAAGGAATGTTGACTTTTTTACCATTCACTAACAAATAAATGATGTCCTACGAACTGCCGATACTGTGCTCTGCCGTTCCCCCCCAATTCCAAGACTACTTTTTTAGGTCCACAGTTTTCTTTCAATGCCCAACCAACCTGAGGACTCCCCGTAAAAGATAACATTTTGAGGCAGTTTTCCCTTCACTGGCTCCAAAATCTACGGGTACAACCTCCCCTGCAGAGCGGAGAGCTTCCATCGCTGCTGTTTCCAAGGTAATTTTCCACATCTCAAAATCCCAGTTTTAGAGTTAAAAAAATTACCTGATATCACCACTCATGAGGTATGCCTGCACAGCAAGAAAAGGGAGTGAAACTATGGGCAGAAAACTTGAAAACAAAATCAAGCTATTCAACTGTTTATTTTGACTTTTTATACAAAATTTATTTATTTAGAACCATGTCAAATTATTCAACCTTGAATTTACTCAAGGTTCGTATCATAGTTCCCTGAAAAGAGGTGATCAGTCGACAATTGAGACTTAACCTGTACGGAAAGGTTGAAGATGAGTAAGAAGAGGTAGATAAATAACTTTTAGGGCTATCTTAAGGTGGAGTCAATACCCGAAAAACCCGGATTATAATAAGATATCCGAGTGGTTCGAGAACTACTTTTAAACTGTGAGAATAGTATGGCGGATGAAAGCTTCGGTGGGACAACTCTGATCAATCAAAAAGCAGCGGAAAAAACAGTTCATCGTGGTCTTGGTATCAGTCAGAAAGGAACTAAAAAAAGATCAAAGAACTCTAAAAAGCCTTCAAATGAGGGAAAGCAACTACAGAGCCTGCTTCCTTTTTCTCCCCAATTCCTGGGGAAATCCATTCTTTACAAAAAGCTGAAGAAGCGACAGCAGAAAGCGATGTCTAAGCTTGAACTGTCACCATTGAGACTGGATGTGGTCAAATTTGCGGCGCGTCAAGGAATTTGCCGTTCCAGAGATAAGCTTCAAAAATTGTTGCAAGAGTTTCCTTCTCATGCCGAACTACATGCGCTGAATGCCATTTTAACTTATACTGACTGTCAGGAGAGTGGGCAGGATGAAGAGAAATTATTCACCCTCAAAGATGTTGTGATTGAGATGGCTACTGCCTTGCACAATGGTGGTGACAGTGTTTTTAATATCACATGGTTTCTTAAGATTTATATCACCTATTTAGTTTCCTTACAGGAGCGCTTTAAACGACTACTCTCGGTGAGACCCGACCCGGAGTTAAAAAGATATCAGCAACAGTTACGGCGTCTATCAATCATCCGAGAGCAGATGGACTTACAGCTTAAACTGCAGCGAATGCTTAAAGGGACCTTTTATTTCCTCAGTATAACGACGGAACAAGAACTGAAAGCTTCCTGCAAAGCATTCTTGGAAAACGATGAAAATAGAAAAATCGGTCAGAGAAAAAAGGCTAATTATATTCTTTATATCAATCAAATGACTCTATTCGTACTTTCCCATGTCCCCATTATGGAAAACTATGTGGAAAATACGTTGAATATGATTCCGGATATCCATCGTGATCTAATTCTAAAAAAGAGAATGATCCTTGCTTCTATGACAAAAATGAAATATTCCATGGCTTTGGGGAAAAACGATATCCGCTCGGCACGGGAGTATTCCAGTGAACTTTACAACTTCAGTCTGGCTGGCATTAAAGAGTATTTAGAACACGCGAAGCTTCAGCGAGATTTTGAAGTAGGTCCTTTTTTGACTTTAGCCTGGATTGTCATTGATTCCAAACTTGTTGCTCATGAGCGGTCGCGTTATCGAACCATGCTGCTCACGGCCAAAGAATACATGCAAGCTATTACAGGGAAGAGGTGCGATGACGAGCATACCATCTATCAAGCCAGTCAATTTCTATTTAGTCTCAAAGGATTAATTGAACAGTATGAATAATAGTCAGCAAGAAACTATTCAAATATTATTAGAGAAAGGTTTTTTACTGATCCAGGGAAAGCTCTACAAACAAGCTACTCAAAAGATAGAAGAGGCCTCTAGGATAGATGTTCAATTTGTAAGACAGGCCGTTACACAAAAATTTGATCTCTGTTATCAATCAGATGACCATGAAGGCGTGCTGGCTCTAGGCAAATTCCTCTTGGAAAAAGATCCTCAAGACTTCCAATTGACTACTAAAATTGGTAATGCCTACCGCAAATTATCCAATAGCAGTAAAGCCACTGAATATTATCAAAACGCACTGCAATTGAACCCATCTTATGAACTGGGCCAACTCAACTTGGCGGCTTGTTGCAGTCAAGTCGATAAATACGATCTCGATATTCAACAGTCAGTGTTGCAATTCAAGGAACTTTCCGAGGCCCTGCTGCCAACCTATTTTAACAAACCCGAACCTTGGGACATTCTCAAAAAAAAGATAGGTATTCGCTGTCGCACCAGACATTTGGGGCAAATCCAACTGCTATTGAAAAAGCAACAGCAATTGCTTTTAGCGAACGATCAAGAGAGGGCAACTCAATTAGAAATTAAGATTGCCGCACTGAAGAAAAATTTTGGGAAAGCAAACTTCCAGGAAATCCGTTCTTTCTTAGAACAAATGGCTAAGGTCTATGAAGCTAATCTGACAGACAAAAACAACAAAGCTTTATGGGGGTACGTCACCTTCAACCTGGGCCTGCTCACGCTGAAATATGGTGAGCCCAGGGCAGCGTTGAGTATTCTGAACCAGCTCAAACTAGGTCAAAGTAAATTGGATAATCTGGACCTACTGCTCGCTTTGGCTAAGAATCAAGGAAAGGAGGTAGAGGCTAGTATTCAGATTTTAGAAATGGAATTACAGAAAAAACCAAACAACCGCTACTTGAATGTAAATTTGGGGTTGCTATACCGTAATCAAAATAATCCTGTCAAATCCATTCAATACTTGCTGAAAACCGCCGAATTATTGGAGCGCTCCGAAGGCATTTACTGTATTTCAAAAATCACTGCTAAAGCCAGCTCCTATTTTTCCACGAGCTTATGGGATAAAGCCTTGAAACTTTACCTCGAAGTAACTCAGGAGAAGGATAGTGTCAAATCCTGGAGCCGCATTGGGCAGTGCTATATGGAATTGAATCAACATGAGGAAGCGGTGGATGCTTTCGTGCAGATTAAGCGCTTTGCCGAGAAATCAAAACAAGGAAGGGTGCAGCTTAAAGAAGCCCATAATCTTTATGTGGAAAAAGCAGAGCTTTTTAAAGGTGATGCCAAGTATGTAGAAGCAATAAAATTTTTCGAATATGCCTTGAAACTCCAGCGCCATCCAAAAACACTGCGATTAGCGGCAGAGATCTACAAAAAACTAAAACGGAAAGAACAAGCCGAAGCCTATTTCCGGGAATCTCAAGGGCTGTCGCAATCTCAGATGGAAGGCCGCCAAAAGCAGCGTAGAAGGAAATTATATGAAAAAGGCTTGGCTTGTATCACGGCGGGAAAAATAGGAGAGGCTAAATCTTATTTGGAAGAAGCTTTCAAGATAGATGAAACCAACAAAGAAACCTTCCTCCTATTAATCAAAGTTTTAAAAGCCCTCAAACAGCCCAGAGCACAGCAGCTAACGATGACACGTTGGCAACAAGCGATGAGCCGATTGCAGAAAAGACTGGAGGATGATTAAGCCTCTTGCTTCTTCAAATCTAAGAAACGTCGCTTATATTTCAGAGAAAGGCGCTCATAGTCTTCTTGCGAGAGCTTACCCATTTTCAGATCCACGTCCAATTCGGAAATCGTTTCTAAGAGGGCAACGGACTCGCTGAACTCTTCCACTACTTCTTCACGAGGAAAATACGCTTGCGGTGCCTGTAACAACAAGGGATTCACAAAAACAGCCATGGCTAAGGCAAGGGAAAAAAGGACACAAATGATTAAAATAATATGGGGCATATCAGTTCCTATTCAAGTTTTGTAATTCCTTTTCGATTTGTGCCAGCTCCTCTTCATTCAAGGGATTGATGGCCTCTGGCTTCAAGGTGGTGATAGATTTCTGCCGCATCTTGAAGAATAGTATTAGGCAGGTCAGAAAAATCAGCGTACCTGGTGCCAACCAGAGAAGCAGATTGAACCCCTTCATCTGAGGGGAGCGTAGAATCCATTCACCATAGCGATCCACAAAAAACTGCAGAATCTCTTCTTCCGTTTTCCCTTCTTCTAATAGGGAGCGAATTTTGGCCTTCATATTGTCCGCCAAACCAGCCTCGGATTCCTTCACGGAAAGGCCCTGACAAGTCGGACAACGTAATTTATGAGCGATTTGCCTGACTTGATCATCCAGTTCGTCAGCTTGTAAGCCGGAAAAGGCCGTGCTCAAAAAGAGTAGCAAGCCTAGGAAAATCAGTTTTTTCATTTTCAGCTCCTCAACTGGTTTTCTAAAAATTCTTCCATAGAGTCCGCAGTTACCGCCCCTAAGGTTTTATAGCGAATAATCCCTTCTTTATCGATAAAAAAGGTTTCAGGTACAGCAGTAATCCCGTAATTCAGCGAAATATTTCCTACCTTGTCATCAGGAGCCAGTTTATAACTCTTACCGTAACGCCGGATAAATTTTAAGGAATCTTCTCTGGTATCATTGATGGCGATCCCTATAAACACTGCTCCTTGTGGAGTGTATTTTTGATGAGCCGCTTCAATGATATGCGCTTCCTTACGGCAGGCGACACACCAGGAAGCCCAGAAATTGAGTATTACGGGCTTGCCCTTGAATTCTTCCAAACTGATTGTTTTACCGTCAAAGGTAGTCACGGTAAAGGCCGAAGCCTTTTTGTCAATCAGGGCTGAGGGAATAGATTTGGGATTGCTGGCATAGAACACACCATAGAGCAACAAGCCCAGGAGCCCTAAAATAGCGATCGATCCACCTAAAAAATATACTTTTCGATTCATCATAACTTTTCGATTAAAGGTTATGCTTCCTGCTTCAAAGCCTTGGCACCGGACTTAAGTTGCGGTGATTTGTAAGAGAGGCAGAGCAGGGTTCCAACTATGAAAAAGAAGGAACTGACCCAGATGAAATTCACCATCGGATTGATATAAACATTGATGGTCGCAGAACCATCGTTATTGATAGTGGCCACGCTGGTATAGAGATCCTCTTTGAGGGTGCGATAAATCGAGACCTCTGTCATGGGCTGCGTACTGGTCGGATAGAAGGCTTTAGCGGGATTTAAGGTGGTGATGTGTTGCCCCTCCTTAAAAATATTCAGCTTCACCGTAACCAGATCTGCGTTCCTTGCCTTGGATTCCTCAAGCTTTTCAAACTGAACCGTGTAGTCACCCACTGTTTTTTCATCACCGGGATAAAAAGTAAAGCTACTTTCATGACCGAAGTAATTTCCCAAGATACCAACCAGGAAAACCAATACACCCAAATGGATGATCGCTGAACCTTGCTTGCGACGGTTGCGCAATAAAGATTTGATCCGTTTTTGCTTTTGTTCTTCATTTTGTGTTGCCTGACCTTTACTCTTTTTCCCACCTCGAACCGCTCGGATCAGTTCCATCAAAACTTGGTACCCGGCAAAATAACCCATGCCAGCCAGAAAAATGAACTGCCAAGGCACGTCTAAGGTCATGGCGCCCGCAATCATGAAGAGGATTCCCGTTGTACTCGGAATCAGCATGTTTTTAGCCAACATCTTACGGCTAGTTCTTTTCCAACCCAAAAACTGGGTGGTGCCCATCAGGAAGATAGTCAAAATGGCAAGAGGAGCCATGATCGAATTGAAGAAAGGTGCTTGGATCGAGAGCTTCTTGTCAGCCAAGCCTTCTGCCAGTAAAGGAAAAAGTGTTCCGTAAAGCACGGTGAAAGCCATGCCTACAAACAACACATTGTTCAATAAGAAAGAGTTTTCCCTGGAAATCAACCCGGCTTCTTGCTTCTTGGAGGCCAACATATCCTGCCGTATGAAAAGCAGGCCTAATGAGAAGGTCAATATCAGTGCGATAAAAATCAGGAAGGCTGGTCCAATCGGAGACTTGGCAAAGGCATGCACCGAATTCAAAACTCCAGAACGAGTAATGAAAGTCCCCAAAATGGTGAGGACAAAGGTAGCGGTCACCAAGAGCATATTCCAAATTTTCAGACTATCTCGTTTTTCTTGCACGATGACGGAGTGTAAGAAAGCCGTTGCTGTCAACCAGGGCATGAGTGAAGAATTTTCTACAGGGTCCCAAGCCCAGTATCCACCCCAGCCCAATTCTACGTAGGCCCACTGACCACCCATCCCCATCCCAGCTGTCAGGAACAACCAGGCAACCAGGGTCCAACGTCGAGTGACCAAGGCCCATTCGTTATCGATTTTTCCTCGCAGTAGTGATCCCATGGCAAAAGCATAGGGTACGGCTACACCAACAAAGCCCAAGTAAAGCAAAGGTGGATGAATCACCATGCCCAAGTTCTGCAGGAGCGGATTGAGTCCTTGCCCCTCAAGAGGTGTGGGGATCAGACGTGCTAAGGGATTACTCCAGCCAATCAGCATGAACAGGATAAAAAAGGAAATCAAATTCAGTACGATCAGGGCGTAGGGTAGAATTGCCTTATTGGACTTATGATAGCGAAACGCAATAATAGCAATATATAAGGACAGTATGAACTCCCATAGTAGAAGAGAGCCTTCCATACCGCCCCAGACACCCGTGATCTTGTAAAATAGGGGGAGATCCGTACTGGAATGACCCGCCACAAAATCTACAGAAAAGTCATCGGTTATAAAAGCGTAGGTCAAAACAAAGTAAGAAACAGCGACCAGAGAAAAGGTGCTGAGCACGGCGTACCGGCTGGACTGAATCAAATTGCCGTTATTCTTGAGAATACCGGCCGTTCCAGCCAGAATCCCATAAAGGGTCATCGTTATGGCTGCCAAAAGAGCGTAATAACCAATATCAACTATCATTGTGTTTCACTTATTTTGAAGAAAATTAGAGTGGGAAAGTCTGGAGTAGAACTCTGACTTTCCTGGGGGTTGAATTATGGTAGGTTAATTCTGCATCGAATTATAGTAATCCTTTTGCTGAGTCTCGTGTTCTTCTGCTTTGTACTCTTCACTATGCTTCACGAGTAGGCTATCAGCCGTAAAGAGTTGAGTAGAACTCATGATTCCTTCTACCACCACACCTTGTCCTTCCTTAAACATATCTGGACGAGAGCCTTGGTAGCTCACATTTAAGAAGAGTTTACCGTCTTCTGTAATGCGGAAAGTACTCAGTGTTTGTTTGGGGTCGAAGGTCAAGGATCCTTTTTCGACCAATCCCATCACCCGAATTTTTTCTTTCTGGAAAGCTTGCGGGTTGGCTAAGATCTCTTCGGGAGTATGGTAATAGGTCAGATTTTCGGAACTGACCGAAGCAAAGACAGCAGTAATAATCCCAACGATCAATAGGCCACCAATAATAAATTTTAAACTTTTTTTGTTCATTTAATCCTCTTCCTGGAGATTACGCAGTTTGTTTTTAACCTGCTTTAGTTTTATCAGCATTCTGAGGGTATAGACGAAAATAACCGTGCCGGTGATTGCATAGGTTGCAATTAAATATTCCGCGTTTCTGGGCATAACTTTCTCGGTAAGAGGTCCTCTACTGTAAATCGATTTTTAAGCCATCAATTGGTAAGGTCATGAAAGGCTAAAAGGGTAGATTAATTGTGATTGCCTGACAAGGGATAACCGGTGTTCTATGCATAAAACATCGGTAAATCAAATAGATAAAAATGATGATTCTTCCTGAGGCTTTTTTCTTGAAATTTGTGGCGTCATAAAATCCCTGCAAAAAAAAAGAATGATTGGACGGAGGACATTTGTATTTTTAATAGTTGTCCAAGCAACATATTTCCTGTAGCCCTAGGCACTCTAGTGGAGAGAAAAAAATACAACCAAGCTTATGATGGAGATAGAAACTGATGGGAACGTTTAAAGGTATTGAAGGTGTTGAAGGATTCAAAGACGTAGAAAACCTGGATAGGGAAGAGTTAATCGGTATTATTGATGATTTTGCAAAAAACTGGTTGGCTCACGATGGATTATGGTTTCAGGCTGTGGAACGAAAATACGGTATGGAAGCTGCGATTGAGGCTGATACGGAGGCTTGGCGTTATTTTTCTCCTATTGAAGCGAAACGAATCAAAGCTCGTCATAATATTCCGGAACAAGGGGGGATTGATGGTCTGGTTAAAGGATTGGGGCATCGTTTATATGCTCGCTTGAATGACCAGGAAATCATCGAGAAAACCGATACCAGCGTCATCTTTAGAATGTGTGACTGTCGGGTTCAGTCTGCCCGGACCCGTAAGAATATGGAGTTATTTCCCTGCAAGAGTGTTGGTATCGTAGAGTATACGGAGTTTGCTAAAGCCATTGACGCACGCTTTCAGACTGAGGTCATTTCCTGTCCGCCTGATACCTTTAATGGAGAGTATTACTGTGCATGGAAATTCACGCTGAGTACTGATAGCTAACTCATTTGATGCGCAGGCACTTGCCGAGGGATCCATTGTCGCAGGTTTTGCCGTCTGTCCAGATGCTGTGGGTCAAAACAGCGTTGATCAGGTTGGGAGCGATCATTTCCGCTCCCGTCAGGTTGGCCCGGACCAGATTGGCTCCCAGAAAGATGGTTTCTACCAGCAGGGCCTTTTGGAGATGAGCCCCTCTTAGGTCGGCCATTTCCAAAATAGCCCAAGATAAATCAGCAGATTTCAGATTGGCTGATCTCAGGTTGGCTCCTTCCAGACGGGCCCAAGTTAATTTACTATGCTCCAGATTAGTCGCCTCCATGATTGTTCGGCGTAGATTACTATTACTCAGGTCTGCTCTTCGCAAGTCAGCTCTACTGAGGTTAGCACGGCTCAAATTATGCCCTTGGAGTCGCACTTCTCGCAAAATTGCCTTTTGCAGCTGAGCTCCTTCCAAAATCGTTTGTTTGAATTTCGCGCCCTTAAGGTTTGCCGCTCTCAAACGAGCTGCTTTCAAATTAGTACCCGTTAAAATGGCATATTTGAGATTGGCACCATTCAGGTTGGCTCCCGATAAATCGAGAGCACTTAAGTCTGCCCGCTCCAAATCACACCGAGGGCAACTCTTTGTGTTCTTTAACTGCTGCAGGTGACTGGGATTGAAGGCATAACCCTGCAAGGGAAAGAACAGTCCCACGAAGAGCACCAATAAAGGAAAAAAATTAAACCACATCATCGTCTAAAAAAAAGTAGGAGTAATATCTCTTTTGTAGAATAAAGTTTGTAAATAAATATACTTGGTGTATTTATTTACAATAAACTTTGAATCACAAAAATACAGATCTTCATTTCGAAATAAACTGGATCTTGTACTAAAACAAAAGGAAAATCAAGATCTTAGTTATCTAAATTTCAGCCATCCTAGTTAAAATAAAGACTCTCCTCCAGGTCCTTAACTACATATACTGTGTGACTACTCCCACCACTAACCGTCTCTCAGGATGTTCTTACTGCCTCTGATGCCTTTGACCTTTTCCATCGCCAACGATATCGCCATGGGTTTCATTACTTACACGGCACTGAAAGCAGGTACAGGTAAAGCTAAAGAGATCTCTACCGGCGTCTGGGTTCTGACAGCACTGTTCGCGGTGAAGTTTATACTTTTACCGTAAATTATTGAAATAATTAATAATAGTTATTATCAAATATTTTAAAAATCCTTTTTGAATGGGGTCTGCTATTCTGAGCCTCATGTGATCTCTTAGTTTATTTTTTTAATACTTTTACCCCCCTGCATGTCTATGAGCTTTGCCTCCCTGGGCCTATCCGCCCCTATCCTTAAAGCCGTAGCCGACCAAGGTTACGAAACACCTTCACCCATTCAGGCTCAAGCGATACCCGCTGTGATCGAAGGCAAGGACGTGATGGCGGCAGCCCAGACCGGTACCGGTAAGACTGCGGGGTTCGTACTGCCAATTTTAGAACGCCTATCAACAGGTCAGCGTGTCCAGGGGAATCATGTACGTGCTCTGATATTGACACCGACTCGCGAGCTCGCTGCTCAGGTTGGGGAAAGTGTAGCCCTCTATGGTAAGCACTTACCCCTGCGTTCTACAGTAGTCTTTGGTGGAGTGAAGATAAATCCCCAGATGATTCGATTGCGCAGAGGTGCCGATATTCTAGTGGCAACTCCAGGCCGCTTGATGGATCTGTATAGGCAAAACGCGGTTAAGTTTTCACAGCTGGAAGTGCTGGTCTTGGACGAAGCCGATCGTATGCTGGATATGGGCTTTATCCACGATATTCGCAAGATCATCAATGCCTTGCCTCCGAAACGCCAGACTCTGATGTTCTCCGCCACCTTTTCTGATGATATCCGTAAACTGGCAAAAGGATTGGTCAAAAATCCAATTGAGATTTCAGTCAGTCCTCGCAATACAACAGTAGAAACGATAGAGCATTGGATTTGTCCGGTAGATAAGAAGAAGAAAACAGCACTGCTCATCCAATTAATTCTCGATAATCAATGGAAGCAAGTACTGGTCTTTAGCAAAACAAAACATGGCGCTAACCGACTGGCCAAGCAGCTGGATCAGAAGGGAATTCACGCGACAGCAATTCATGGCAATAAAAGTCAGGGTGCGCGGACAAGAGCCTTGGCCGATTTTAAAAAGGGGGCCGTTCGAGTTTTGGTCGCCACAGATATTGCAGCTCGGGGACTAGATATTGAGCAGCTGCCACAAGTGGTCAACTTTGATTTGCCTAAAGTAGCGGAAGATTATGTACATCGAATTGGACGTACGGGTCGAGCCGGTGCTAGTGGGCAGGCGGTATCTTTAGTCTGTAGTGAGGAATTTAAGGAACTCTCAGCCATCGAACGTCTACTCAAACAGAAGCTAATACGCAAGGAGACTGAGGGATTTGAGATGGTTCACGAATTGCCGGAGTCCCAGTTGGATACTCGTCCTAGTCGACCTAAAAAGGCGAAGAAGCCAAAAGTAGGACACAGAGACGGACAGCATTCCGCTAGGAATACTTCGGGTCAGAAACAGAAACCCAGGGGCAGGAGGTAGGGATTTAGTCAAACGGCAATTTACTATCATCGCAACCAGTTGCTTATTTACTTTCACAAAAATATTGTCAGTCCCTCCAACAGGTATTACTATCCCCCTCAATCTCATATGTAGGCAATTGCCCTGTGTATGAGATTCCTTTCGATGCCAGAGTCGGAGACGCTGCGCTTACTCCGACCTACTTGTAGAATCATCAGTCTTAAGCAGTGATTATTTTCCCTCACGTCCCTCAGTAGAAGAGATTTACCCAACCAAGGGACGGCGATTCAGAAGCAAGAGATCAAACACCAGTATAAAATAAATCATGAGTCAGAAACAGTCCCTTTTCGCCCGGATTGCGAGCGGTAGCTTAGTTATCCAGATTGTCATCGCCATTATCGCAGGTGTCGCTTTATCTAGCATCTCACCTGATTCAGCAAAATCTGTGGGCATTCTCGGTAGCTTATTTGTCGGCGCATTGAAAGCAGTCGCACCTGTACTTGTTTTTTTCTTAGTGACGGCATCCATTGCAAACCAGAAAAAAGGCGCTAATACCAATATGCGCCCCATCATCAACATGTACCTGTTCGGAACACTTGCTGCGGCAATCACCGCCGTGGGGCTGAGTTTTCTTTTCCCTGTTACTTTGACTCTGGTAACCAACAGCTCTAGCGCCAATCCTCCGGAAGGCATTGGCGAAGTATTAAATACGTTGCTGTTTAAGATGGTGGATAACCCCATCAATGCACTGATGACGGGTAACTTCATCGGCATTCTGGTTTGGGCGCTGGGACTTGGTTTTGCACTTCACCATGCGAGTGACACCACCAAACAGGTGGTCCAGGACATTTCTAATGGAGTCTCTAAGATAGTGGCGTTTGTGATTCGCCTGGCACCTCTCGGTATTTTTGGTTTGGTCGCCAATACCTTTGCAGAAACCGGTACTGAAGCTTTGGCGGGTTACTCTCATTTGTTAGCCGTACTCTTGGCTTCCATGCTCATTATTGCACTGGTTGTGAATCCTTTGATTGTTTTTGTTAAGACAAAAAAGAACCCCTACCCATTGGTTTTCACCTGCTTACGTGAAAGCGGCGTAACCGCCTTTTTTACCCGCAGCTCTGCAGCCAACATTCCCGTGAATATGGAGCTTTGCAAGCGCCTTAAACTGCATAAGGATACTTATTCAGTTTCCATCCCGCTAGGTGCCACTATTAACATGGCCGGTGCTGCAATCACCATTACCGTGCTCACTCTGGCAGCTGTTCATACTCTGGGTATTCAGGTTGACATCGCAACCGCCTTACTGCTCAGCGTTGTCGCTGCGATCTCTGCCTGTGGTGCTTCCGGTGTAGCCGGTGGCTCTCTGTTACTGATCCCACTGGCATGTAATCTGTTCGGTGTGTCAAACGACGTAGCCATGCAGGTTGTTGCTGTTGGCTTTATCATTGGTGTGGTTCAGGATTCTGCGGAAACTGCACTCAACAGCTCAACTGACGTTGTTTTCACTGCTGCTGCATGCCAGGCGGCTGAAGCAAAAGGTGTGAGTCATGGCATTGTAAAAAGTGTCAGGAAAGACGTGGCATAGTGGCTGGTTATTAATTCATCGCCTCCAAGTGAATGGAGGCTTCTGGTAGGTCACATCAACAATTATTTAGGTTGTTTGATGACTCGCAGATAAGGTTTAACGGTTTTCCATCCATCGGGGAACAAGGTTTTTGCCTCTTCATTAGACACCGATGGGACAATGATCACATCTTCACCATTTTTCCAGTTAACTGGTGTAGCAACTTTGTGTTCAACCGTTAATTGCATCGAATCTAATACCCTCAAAATTTCATCAAAATTTCGACCTGTTGTCATAGGGTAAGTTAGCATCAGTTTGATTTTTTTATCTGGGGAGATAATAAAGACAGATCGTACCGTCGCATTCGTAGCAGCAGTGCGTCCCTCTGAAGTTCCAGGTTCATCTTCTGGTAACATGTTATAGAGTTTTGCGACGGCTAAATCGGTATCTCCTATCATTGGATAGTTCACAGCATGGCCTTGAGTTTCTTCAATATCTTTTGCCCATTCACTATGACTCTCTACAGCGTCAATACTAAGACCGATGACCTTGCAATTACGCTTTTCAAACTCAGGTGCCAGACCTGCCATATATCCCAATTCAGTGGTACATACTGGGGTGAAATCTTTTGGATGGGAGAACAATACTGCCCATTTATCTCCAATCCATTCATGAAAATCAATTGAACCTTCCGTTGTTTCAGCAGTGAAATTTGGTGCTTCACTATTAATCCGCAATGTCATTTTTTCTCCTTTAACGTTGAAAAGACCTGTTTTAAAATCTTTTTATCGTGGCAAACCACGTTTTTTATTAAAACAGGGCTATTTTACTCCAGTATCAAAGGAAATACTATTTTTATAGTAGTACCCAAGTTCAAGACATATTTTTCAATTTTCAGGATAGTTTTTAGTTCAGTGAGTTAAAGAGAAAAGTTGCCCGTTCGTCAGCCAGTAGTAGACAATATAGCTTCCCGCTCCTACCAAAAGGAGAGCGGAAACTGGTTGAACATAGGAATTCACTTGCCTGATATTTCTCAGGATTAATCCTTCCTTGAAGAGGGCAATGCCAAGGGTTAAGAAGAGTAGAACCACTCCCATACCCATGGCATAACTCAGAAACTGAAACATGCCAGAGGCAAAGTCCCCCGCAGACACCGCTCCCCCCACGACCAGCAGGAAGATGGGCAGTGTGCAACTCAAGGAAGCCGCGCCAAAGGCAACACCAAATAAAAAGAATCCTCGCAAATTGACATTGCGAGGATCACCAATTCGAGCCGCTATTCCTGAAAGCCATTTGATTGAAAGGCTGTGTCCCAGAAAAGCACGGATTCCCAAGATCGTTAACATAACTCCAATGATCAAGCCGATCCAAGGCATGCTAGAGATCAGCAGAGTTCCCCCTGCTGAAATAATCCCACCAATCACTCCGAATAATAGAATAAATCCCGCAGAGACACTTAAGGTTACCCAGATCGCTTTTCCCACACGACGTAGGCGCGACTCCTGATAAAACTCTTGCTCATCCGCGCCCAGGTAAAGGGATAAATAGGCAGGCAACATAGCAAATCCACAGGGATTCACCGAAGAAACCATRCCCGCCCCAAAGGCATAACCCACAGGAAGATGATCCACCAACTRATTCATCCAATCAGCCCACATAAATTTCCTGCTTAGAGTGCCTTTTCAACGGCAGATTTGAGAATTGGATAGGGAGTCGCACTACCATCGCGGTAAACAACTTGTCCCTGTCTATTGAGGATAACCGTAGAGCCGGATGTCCGAATTTTGAAGATACGCATGGCTTGCCCTGTTGTATCTCTGGCAATCACCAAATTCTCTCCTCCAAATTTTTTCAGATAACTCTGCCAATATTCCAGAGAATATTGGGCAAACAGATTGATCGCTAATATCTGAATTTTCTCACTTTTATATTCCTTCTGAATCCTTGTCAGTGCTGGAACCTCCAGCACACATTCACTTCAACCAGGGAAGGAGAAGAATAGAACCAGGGGAGTTCCCCGATACTCTGACAGGGTAAAAGGCCCTTGCAAGGTATCAAGCGTAAAATTGGGTGTTTGCCCTTCAGCTGCTTGAGTCAGCGGAGGCATTGCCCAGGAAAACAGAATCATTACCATGAGTAAACAGAGCCGACTAAAAATTTGGCTCTTATATTTTATGCACATATTTTCCTCCTTTAGAGATGATAAAAAGCTCTCTTAGCCCGCACAGCAGGAAAGTTGGGTTACTTTTTTGTCAAAGGTTAAGGTTGCTAGTTTAAGCCCTTCAACTTGGACTAAATAAGGGAACAACATTTTACGCAAGTCCTGAACTGTAAAGCCATACTTTCTTCCACACTCCATCGCGAT
>NVSR01000033.1 GCA_002401295.1 SAR324 cluster bacterium
GGGGGGATTTTATGATGAGAAAGATAAGTACCAGAATAAAAATGGAACCACTCAAATTGCATTAATCCATGTATTTTTATCATCCTAGGGCGGCGCTACCGTTGGGGAAAAGGGCCGCCACGTAGGGCGGCGCTACCGTTGGGGAAGAAACCGCCATATTAAGGCTCCAACAACGTTGGTATCTGTCGAATCCTAATTGACTATTGAGCTTTCTAGCTGTAATAACTAGTTATTCATTGGTCACTCTTTTGACAGGGTGAAAGCAGACCATTCTTATAAAGGAGCAAGCCTTGCTGCGCAGACGAGAGGCCCGTTGATGGGGAAATTGCAATACCTTAGTACGGGGGGAGAGGACCACTTTCTGCCGAAACTCGTGCAAGCGATCAACCGTGCGGCAAATATAGATATTACCGTGGCCTTTATTCGCCAAACAGGGCTGGCGCTGATGATGGAACCACTGCAGGAGGCCCTGGCCCGAGAGGTTAAGGTCCGTATCCTGACAGGGGATTATCTGCAAATTACCGATCCACCAGCGCTGCAAAATCTACTGTTACTGCAGGAATTGGGGGCTGAGGTTAAAGTTTTCGAGAGCGGGGGATCCCATAGCTTTCATATGAAAGCTTATATTTTTATTGATGATCAGGATCACCAGGGTTGCGCCTTTGTGGGCTCCAGCAATATTACCCGCTCCGCACTGCAGCATGGGCTGGAGTGGAATCTACGAGTGGATCAGCTGGAAAATCCCGCAGGCTTTGCAGAAATTCGTGAGCAATTTGAGCTGGTCTTTAACCTGGAGCAAAATGTTCACCTCACACAGAACTGGCTGGCTGCTTACCAGCTGCGTTATCAGGCAGCAGGTCCTGCTTTTGCGGCCATGGCACCGGGGGCGGACGAAGAATTAGAAGTGGTAGCGCCCAATGTAATCCAGCAGGAAGCCTTAGTGGCCCTGCAAGCGATTCGAGCACAAGGCGCGCGCCGAGGGCTGGTGGTACTGGCAACAGGCATGGGAAAAACTTGGCTGTCTGCCTTTGATAGCCGGGAACTCCAGGCAAAACGGATTCTCTTTGTGGCACACCGCGAGGAGATCTTACTCCAGGCCGAAGCGACCTTTGTGCGTATTTTCCCCGGCATCAAAGTCGGGCGCTATACGGGTAAAGAGAAGCAGCTCGATGCGGATATGTTGTTCGCGGCAGTGCAAACATTGGGCAGGCAAAAGCACCTGGACCAATTCCCCTCGGACTACTTTGACTATATTGTGGTGGATGAGTTTCACCACGCCGCAGCTAGAACCTACCAGCAACTTTTAGTACATTTCAAACCTCAATTTCTACTGGGCTTGACGGCCACTCCGGAACGCACGGATCAGGCGGATATTCTCGCGCTTTGTGATGGAAATCTGGTATTTCGCCGCGATCTTTTCGAGGGGATCCGGCAGGAAATCCTCTCACCCTTCAGTTATTACGGTATTGGGGATGAGACCGTAAATTACCAGGAGATTAGTTGGCGCAATAGCAAATTTGATACGCAGCAGTTAATGCACCAGTTAGCGACCCTGGCAAGGGGCAATCATGCCTTCAAGCAATGGCGCAAGTACAAACAAAGCCGCACTTTGGCCTTTTGTATCTCCCTGAAGCATGCTGATTTTATGGCCGATCACTTTGTGCGCCAAGGGGTTAAAGCCCTTTCAGTACACAGCAAATCCACCGTGCGTCGCAATGAGGCGCTCAGACAACTGGAGAGCGGAGAGACGGAAGTGATTTTTTCAGTGGATCTATTCAATGAGGGCGTTGATTTGCCAGCCATCGACACGGTGTTGATGCTGCGTCCCACAGAATCCAAAATTATCTTTCTACAGCAGCTCGGGCGAGGCATGAGGCGCTGCGAGGGTAAAGAAAAGCTGGTGGTGATTGATTTTATCGGCAATCACCAAAGCTTCTTTAATAAGCCCGATGCGCTTTTTCAAATAGGATCCAGCAATCGAGAGCGCAAGGATTTCCTGGAAAAGGCAAAGAATGGAACCCTCGATCTGCCCGAGGGATGCTTTGTCAACTACGACCTGACTGCCATCGATTTTATGGCACAGCTGACCAGAAGCCGCGTCGATCTCCAGGTAGATCTCTACGAATCGCTAAAAGCTTCACTGGGGCACAGGCCCAGTCTGGCGGCCTTTTATCGAGCCGGTGGCGGGATACCGGCGATCCGCAAAGAATATGGACAATGGCTGCTTTTTGTGGAGAAACAAGGGGATCTGAGTGAGCCGGAGCGGGCCTGTTTAAAGTCACATCAAGCATTTTTTGAAAAGTTGGAGACTACAAGGCTCAGTAAATCCTTTAAATTAATATTGCTGGAAGCACTGCTGGAACTCAATGGATTTCAGTACTCCCCCGAAATTAAAACATTGGAACAAAAGAGTTTTGAGGTGTTGCAAGCCCGGAAAAATCTGTGGGGGGATTTGAAGGAAAAGTACCCCTCAATAAATTTGCTTAATGCAGAATTACCGAATGGATGGCACAAGTATTGGCAGGACAACCCCATCAAAGCTTGGATTGGTGGTAATAGCTCCACTGCAGTCTCCTTTTTCAAAAAAATAGAGGGAAAATTCCTCTACAAAGCTGAGATTGATCCCATATTCTTAGATTGTTTTAACGTGATGGTGCAGGAGATTGTTAACTATCGCTTCCTGCAATACGAGGAACGTTCCTCCCAAACACTGCAAGCCAAGGCCGCTACCGCAGAGGCCCTGCCATTGCTAGATGAGCAACGCATCACCATTCCCTATTTTTCAGATTTGCGTATCGCCTGTGGTCATTTTCGCAGCAGCACCCATGATTTGGAAGCCGTCCGGTTGCCTCAAGTCCCGGCTCCTTTCGATAACCTGGATCCGGCAAAGCACTTCATCGCTCGGGCCAGTGGCCACTCCATGAATGGCGGCCAGCATCCAATCCAAGATGGCGATTATCTCCTGCTGGAGGCCATTGCCCCCGATAATACGGAACCTGTCAGCAATCAAATCGTCGCCATAGAACGCACCGTTACCAGCGGAGACAACCAATACTTACTGAGAACCTTGAGAGAACAAGAACCCGGACAATACCAACTGCTCGCCCAAAACCCCGACTACAAACCCATGCAGGCTACGGAGGAAATGCGTACTTTTGCTCGTTTCAAGGGAGTGGTGGATGCTGCGGAGCTTCACTTGCACCAGCGGTTTATGCGGGAACAAATCCCCCACTTGTTTGGCATGGAGTTTAAACCCGGTGCTTGGAACAGTGGCTATGTATCTCCAAAGGGACACCATGATCAGTATCTATTGGTAACGCTGAATAAAAGCGGAAAGGCTGTAGAACACCAATACCATGACTATTTCATCGATAACAAAACCTTCCACTGGCAGAGCCAAAACAGCACTTCACCTAGTGTCAGCAAAGGTAGAGCGATCATTAATCATCTGGTGGACGGCAGTAAAGTTTATCTTTTTGTGCGTAAGCATAAACTTGAGGGAGGAAAGGGATCACCTTTTTACTACTGTGGGAGAGTCACCTATAAAAAACATGAAGGCGAAAAACCCATGAATGTGGTTTGGGAGCTTGATATGGCACTTAATGGTGAGTTAGAAAGAGAGTTACTGGGATAGTCAGCAAAGATTAGAGGTGGAGAAAAATCCTCGATTGTGAATTCATATGCTCTATATTTCCCCATTCTTCAATATTTCTAACAGATTTGCTGCCAATCTACTTATTTTGATTAAGTAGATTGTATCTGAGTTTATCCACTTTTAAAGTGGACACCCAACGGTATCCCTATTGCTACGTAACAATCCCATTCAAAGTCCTTTGCCTATCGGCGCTGAGTCACCCCTATAAATAAGGCCTAATTCGCTTTGATCACTTGGTAAAATGGCCATGCCTCCAATTGAATTTTTCTACCTATCTCCCGCAAATACCTTTCCACTTCCCGAGGTATGCACTCGATCAAAAACCTATCAGGAAATCTCTAAACATACTGCTCTAGTTGAAGCATTTACCACTACTGTTGAGCTGTCGTGGCAGCTTTGCATTTTCCCAATAATTCAAGATAGCGACTCCAAAATCGCAGAATCTGTTTATCTCCCTGTATTTCTCCTTGATTCTTTGTATTCAGTTTGTTAGCTCTTCCTAAGGACAAGCTTTTTATTGAACATGCAGCCCTGAAATATCAAACTAGACATATTCTAGTTAGCCATGAGAATTATGGATTCTGCCTATTTCACTATTAACATTCAAAACGATATGCCACTTTTCAAATATTTAAGCTCAAATTCTTTGAAGTATATTCTTGAGGGGCAAATTCGTTTTTCTCAACCAGGGTCATTTAATGATCCCTTTGAATTACTACCCGAGATATATCATCCACCCGATATTGTGCCTATAAAAGTAAATATAAATTTTTCGCTGGACGCACCAAGAAGAGACCTAAGTAAATTTACTCAATTAGATGATTTTGATCCTAAATATTGTAATGACCAAATTTCTCGCATTATCGTTGATACACTTGATAAGCAAATTGGTTTTTTATGTTTGACTGAGAATTCAAATTCATTATTGATGTGGGCTCATTACGCCGATGAATACAAAGGCGCTATTATAGAGTTTGAGGAGGACCACGATTTTTTCAAGAATAAAATAGTTGTTGACTATCATGTAGAACGACCAAAACTATCAGCAATATACTACATTGAAGCTAGCGAACCCATTCCAATTGCTGAGCTTTGCACAAAATCAGAACAATGGAGTTATGAAAATGAGGTTAGGATTGTATGCTCATTAAATAATTGCAAAAAGGTGGGTAAGGTCGATGATTATGACATTTTCGTTCAAGACATTCCTTTAACAGCGATTAAAAAAGTATTCTTAGGTGAACGGATGCCAGTCAAAGAACAACGAGAAGTTTTTGAAATATTAAAATATACAAATATTTCAATTAGCCTTGGTACAATTGCAACTACTCATTATAGTATTGAAGAAAAATGGTTAAAATTTGCTGCTCCAATCCCTGAGGGTGGTCCTGTAATTTCTGCACGAACAGCTGAATTGTTTAAAAATGACTCTGGAACAAATGCAAAAGTTGCTAAATTTATGATAAAAAATAGCCCACATAAGGGAATTACTAAAAGATAAATGTTAACAAATAGAATCACTGGAATTTACTCGCGGTTACGCCGCTCTCAAATCCGGTGATCACAGCGTTATATTTATGAAGATACAAACTTATATCCATTATCATTATGAACAAAAGGGAAAATCCACAAAGGTCAAAAAATTTTTAGATCTGGTTAGATCTAAGTATGGCGAGTAGGTCGAAGGAACCTCCCCTTCAGCCTCTCACAGAACCGTACGTGAATCTCTCAATTCATACGGCTCTTATTGTACAGTCGTTACCCAAACACCTTTTAACTTCCAGTGCTCAAATAGAGAAGGGTGAAGTCTTGCAAAATTTTTCAACCATCTGAAAAACCTATTCTTACTGCCCTTGATGTTCTTATATTTTCGAGTTGCCCAGTGAAACAAACTGGTATTGAATTGTTTGAAGATCGGGTAAAGAGCGGAGCCATAGAATCTACCATAGTATCCGATCCACCCCCTTATTTTTGGATTACAGAAGCTTGAAATTTCAAAGAGGGATTTCTCTGTGTGTTTATGAACTTCCCAACTTTTGATTTCTGCTCTGATTCTCCGTTTTGCCTTCAAACTGATAGCCGGAGAAAAACTGTTAAAAAGAGTCTTTCTGAAACGATTTCTCGCTGTTCTCATTTTGAAAGTAAACCCAAGAAAGTCAAACTGGGTTTCTTTCGCATGATCTTTGCGACTTTCATCTTTACAGTAGACTATCTTCGTTTTCTCTGGGTGCAACTCTAAGCCGCATTGGTTCATCCTGGATGCTAGTGCCTGCTTAATACTCACAGCCTCTTCTTGCGTTTGACAATGGATCACTGCATCATCGGCATACCTTTCAAAAGGATTCTGCCGATAGTTGCGACTCAGCCACAAATCAAAAGCATAATGTAAAAAGAGATTGGCCAGCAATGGACTGATCACCCCACCTTGTGGAGTCCCCAAGGTGCGTTCCTGTTTGCTGCCATCAGGCAACAGAACAGGTGCTTTGAGCCATCTTTCAATATACAGAAGGATCCACTTCTCCTGCGTATGTTTCTTGACTGCAAGCATCATCAGGTGGTGATCTATGTTATCGAAAAAACCTTTGATATCAAGATCGATTACCCAGTCATACTTCCAGCATCTTCTCCGAGCTAATTCCACCGCTTGCGCTGCTGATTTGTGCGGTCGATATCCAAAAGAATCGGAATGAAAGTGTTTTTCTAATTCCGGTTCCAAGTATATTTTAGCTACCATCTGAGCGATGCGGTCTGAAATTGTAGGGATTCCAAGCAAACGTGTTTTCCCTCCATCCTTCGGTATTTCAACCCTGAGGACAGGTGGCGGGAAGTAACAACCTGAAGACATTCGATTCCAAATTTTGAACAGATTATTTTTCAAATCCTTTTCAAAATCATCCATCGATTGACGATCACAGCCTGCGGCCCCTTTGTTTGCTTTGACACGTTTATACGCATTCCAAACAATTTGTTTTGATATAAGAAATGACTTTGTTTTATCCAAAGAGTTCCTCCCTATTTTTGGTTGACCCTATAATAAAACTGTGCAATCTACCCCCTTCGCTCCACTTTCATTACAAAAGCTTCATCACTACTACGGAGTAGTCCGCCCCTGCGCCTTGTATTGATACTCAAATTCTTATGGATTTTTCCCACTTGAATCTCTCTCTTGACACCAAAGCAACAGGTTCCCAAGTTCCACACAAAAGCCTGATATTAAGCTCGCGCTGCTTATATGCCGGACGCCAGACAGGCAGTAAACGGATATCCCCTATCCTTATCCCAGAAAAGACACAGATTCTCTGGTTTTGACGTCATTTAATAAGCTCTCGACACCTCATCAGCAGTTCATTTTCATTCGCCTTCTTAATTCATACCTGACATGTCTTTGCATGCCTTTTCCTTATCGCTCACTACCACAGCTTTTAACCACAGCAGCATAAGGTGGTTTGAAACCAGCTTCCGCAAGCCGATTCCGAGGGGCCATACCCTCATCTTTTGTACAGCATCGAACTATAAAGACACATCAAAGTATTTGACGATCTCTATAGTTCGTTCTTGGCACACAGTGTCCCCTTATTTCACACCTTATTTCAACAAGATCGTGTCACCGGAAGACTTGATGACTACTGCTGAAGCATACGCGAACATGATGCTGAAAAATAGCCAGCAAGCCATTCGATCAGCAAAAGAAACCATCCTGGAAGTCATTGGACGTTCTCTAGATGACGCCTTGCGACTAGAAACGATCAACGGATACTCAAGCGTAGGAGATTTCAGTGAAGTCAAAGAAAGATTAGCTAAATTCTATAATCAGTAATTCCTACTTGAATCGCTCTAGTCACACCAAGGTGACAGATTCCCAAGTTCCACATAAAATCCAGAATAGAGCGCTTCCGAAGTGTTAGCAATCCTGATAAATTTTTTTCTTTGTCTTTTTGGCGAGATGAAGAGGTGGTTCAGGCTTGGTGCAACCTTTTTGAGCATAGAGATGCACAGAGATCAGGTCGCTCCAGAATCTTCAAAAACTACAGGCTCAGAGTTGCCAATGTAGTCCATAATTACGGCCTGGCTGAAAGAGAGCAAGCTCCGAAAGACAGTCAGGCTGTAATTGAATAACTTTATTCGGATTTATAAACGTACGGGAATTCCTTCCGCTGCCATGTATTCCTTGACTTGCCTGACAGTGTAAGTGCCGTAGTGGAAAACACTGGCAGCCAGAACAGCATCAGCTTTGCCTTCTTTGACGGCGGAGACGAAATGCTCCAGTTTGCCGCAACCTCCAGAAGCGATGATAGGAATGCTGACAGCTTCACTGATCAGGCGATTGATGGCTAAGTCATAACCATCTTGCACACCATCGGAGTCCATGCTGGTTAACATGATTTCACCGGCACCTAAGCGGGCAACTTCTTTAGCCCATTCCACAGCATCCAATCCCGTATCACGGGTACCGGAGTGGGTGAAAACATGCCAGCTATCACCGGTTTTCTTCACATCAATGGCAACTACTATACACTGAGAACCAAACTGCTCGGCACCTTGACTGATCAATTCAGGTGTATTGACGGCGGCGGAATTAATCGAGACTTTATCCGCTCCAGCAGTGACAATATCCTGAATATGCTCAATCTTGGAAATACCTCCCCCAATAGTAAAAGGGATGAACAATTCACGAGCTAAGCGAGAAGCCAATTCTTTAATCAGCTTTCGTTTTTCATTCGTTGCGGTGATGTCCAAGAAAACCAATTCATCCGCTGATTGTTCGTTGTAACGCTTGGCCAGCTCTACTGGATCCCCGGCATCGCGTAAACCTTCAAAATTCACACCTTTAACAACCCTTCCGTTCTTGATATCCAGACAGGGAATAATTCTTTTCGCTAACATGATTCATTTCCCCTTTTAACAGTTTTCCACAAAGTTCTTTAACAAGTGTAGCCCATCATCCTGACTTTTTTCAGGATGGAACTGAACGCCCCAAAGGTTGTCCTTACGCGCAATGCTGCAAAACTCCCCACCATAATCAGTAGTACCGAGTTGAGACTTTGGATCTTGAGGATAACAAGCATAGGAGTGAACAAAGTAAAACCAGCTGTTATTTTTGATTCCCTTAAACAAAGGATCTTCCTGCTCGGAGAAGGCAACGCGATTCCACCCCATTTGTGGAACTTTCAAGTCGTGATCAAAACGTTTGACCTCACCAGGCACCAGTCCTAAGCCCTCGTGTTCTCCGTCTTCAAAGCTGGTGGAAAAAAGCAATTGCATACCCACACAAATTCCCAGAATAGGAACCTGTTGCCGTACTTTTTCCTGCAGGGGTTCCCAGAATTTATGTTCCCGCAAACACTTGGCGGCATGCCCAAAAGCACCCACACCAGGGAACACAATTTTCTCCACACCTTCCATTTCCTCAGGGGTGTTGATGAGTTTAGTTTTAGCCCCCACATAATTGAGAGCGTTCTCCAGATTCTGGAGATTGCCTACGCGATAGTTAATGATACCGATCATGGTGATTACTTCTTGGTTGTTATAGGTGGAGACACTATCTCTTTGAAACCCTAAAATGCTTACAAGACGCCCTTGGAAGAAGGGATCCTATCGGAACCGGTTACCTTGACCGCGTCAGCCAGAGCACGGGCAAAACCTTTGAATAGGGATTCAATGAGATGATGATCATTTTCCCCGTAAAAAATTTCCTGATGCAAAGTAAGACGACTATTCATACAAAAAGAATAGAAGAAATGTTGCACCATTTCCGTCGGCAAAGCCCCAACCTTTTCCGTTTTGAATGCTCCACGGAAGACGTGATAGGGCCTTCCTGAAATATCCAGCACAGTACGAGTCAAAGTTTCGTCCATGGGCAGGTAACAAGTAGCGTATCGAGTAATACCTCGTCGTTCTCCCAGTGCTGCCAGTAAAGCATCACCCAGAGTTAAGGCGATGTCTTCAATCGTGTGATGGGGACAGACTTCCAGATCACCCTCACATTCCAGTTCCAGATCAAATCCCGAGTGGAACTTGAAAACGTCCAGCATGTGATCCAAAAAGCCAATACCCGTTTTGATATTTCCCTGCCCACTTCCGTCCAGATTCAGAGAACCTTTTACATGGGTTTCTAATGTTTTACGATCGAAGCTATGTTTTCTTTCCATTGATTTATCCATTCCTTCTAAGTCGTTCTCTAATTGCTTCCGCATGGCCGTTCAGCTCTTCCATATCGGCAAAGCGGGCTATTTTTTCCCCTTGATTCAACAAGCGCTCTTTCGAATAGCGAATGAGGGATGAATGCTTTTGGAAATCACGTACCGACAGGGGCGCAGCATAGCGTGCGGATCCACTCGTAGGGATCGTGTGATTGGGCCCTGCAAAATAATCCCCCACAGGCTCCGAAGACCATTGCCCCACGAAAATAGCACCTGCATTACGAACCAAATCCAACTTGCTTTCATCAGTGAACAAGACCTCCAGATGTTCCGGAGCGATTTGATTGCAAATATCGATTCCCTCTTCAATCAGATCCACTACAATAATTTTGCCGTATCCCGACAAAGAAGCAGTGATGATTTCCTTACGCGGCAAGGTTGGCACCAATTCATCCAATCGCTTTTGTACTTTCTCAGCGGTTTCCTGAGAGGTAGTGATCAAGATTGCTTGAGCGACTTCATCATGCTCAGCCTGAGAGATCATATCTCGCACCAAGTATTCAATCGGAACTGAGAGGTCATCATGCAAAATCAAAATTTCACTGGGACCGGCAATGGAGTCAATACCCACTTTACCGAAAACTTGCCGCTTTGCTTCAGCTACGAATTTATTTCCAGGTCCCGTTACTTTGCATACGGGAGCGATGCTTTCCGTACCATAAGCCAGAGCCGCTACGGCCTGGGCACCACCCATGGAATAAACCTCATCAATGCCCAACATGGAGCAGATCCCTAAAACCAACTCGTGAGGCAAACCATTCGGACCGGGAGGAGAAGCCACAGCAATAGAAGCCACACCAGCCAACTGTGCCGGGACGGCATTCATGATCATGGAAGAAGGATAAAAAGCTTTCCCCCCAGGTACATAAATTCCAGCTCGATCGATGGGACGTACAATTTCGCCTAGCCTACTACCATCCTCAAAATCATGATGCCAAGATTCCTGGATTTGATGACGATGAAATTCCCGAATATTTTTGATGGCCTCTTCAAAAATAACACGAGTTTCCGCATCTATTTTAGCTTCAGCCGCATGCAGTGTTTCCAGAGGAACCCTTAAGGACTCCAACTTAACTCGGTCAAATTTTTCTGTATAATCCAGCAGCGCCGCATCGCCCTCCTGAATCACTCGACTGAGGATGCCTGCTACAATCTTTTGTAATTCCGGGTCGGTCGCGAATAACCCCGATGTTTCATCGGTAAAATCCTGACCTTTGATTATTGGTACCAAATTCATCGCAAAAACCTAAGAAGCTTTGCCTAAAAATTCTTGACGTTCTAGGCTGTAGGAAAAAATATAAAAGGGGTTGGTTATAATGTTACACGTCCTCTCCCTGAGGGAAGAGGTTTCCTGGGCTAAGTGTCCAAGGGCTACTCACTCCACAGGCGTTACTTTCCAGCGTACCCAGAGAGCCTTTTCAAAGCTGTCTTCAAGCTACCGCGGCGTCACCAAGGGAAACAAGTCAAAAGACCATAACTGGCAAATCGCTATACATCCCTGCCCTGAAGGACGGGGTTTTACGGAGTATCTCGATAAATTTTCGGGAAGCCAAACTCAAAGAGAGCATTATAATGAAAGAAGATACTGAAATGCCTGAATCCAAACGAGCTAAAATTTATCCTGAACCGGGTCAAAAGATCAACGAAAATAGCCTTTTTCGGTTACAGCAATTGGCCAGAGACCAAGTTTTCGAGCCATTTGAAGGTCGTAAGAGCCTGGAAACCATCCAGAAAACTCGAGGCGGGATAGAAAAAGGTGTGGAGCAGGTTAAAGACGCTGGAATGCAAGCAGGTAAATGGTTAAACAAAAGTAAGTTCGCAAAGCTAACTAAATCAAAGTTCAAGGATTTAGTTGCAGAAACGAAGGAAAAACAATCTCAAGGTCCACTGGGTAGTTTTCTCAGGAAAATGGATCACGCCACGAAAGATTTCCAAAAGACGGCTAAAAACAAGTTGAAGTTCTTTGAGGAAAAGACACGTGAAATCACCTTGGCTTACATCAAAAAAGGATTGGAAATTCTGCTTTATGAAGATCATGAGACCTGGGTCATCGATAAAGCAAACCTTATTCTGGAACGGGGTGATCTACAAGAATTGGAGCAGATCCGAAACCTGAGTTTCGAAGACAAGCAGAAATTAGTAGAAAAACTCTACCCTTATAATAACCCGGCACTGGCGAAATATTCCAAATCCTTTGATACCACCGTGAACATCACCTTGGGAGCCATTGTCGCCACCAACATACCGGGAACAGGCTTATTGGTCAGCTTAATTAACATGGGGAAAACTTTAGTCAAGTTAGGCAACCGCCTGAACACCATGTCCGGAATTTATGGGTTGCAGGTCGCAAGCCCCCAAAGTTTGTTTCGTGTGAGTGCCAAAATATTAAAGTCCTTAGAGGACTGGGAAAATAATGCGGAGCATCTGCCCTTGGACCCTATGATGTTGGAGGAACTTTATCAAAGCAATCCCGACGATGATGAGCAAGCCTTCAAAAATTTGATGGAAGAGGTCGTGAGGAAGGAAGCTTATATAGCCATCCCCGGCATTGGCATGATCAGCCTGGGAAAAATCAACCTGGATGATTTAAAGATGGATTTGGTGATACGACACCTCGTTGAAAATTACGTCGCCTTACAGGAATTGCGACAACTTGCGGAAGCAGAGCAAATTCAGCAGACCATCCAGGACTTCACCCTGATTTATTCCGCCTTCCTGCAGGCGGATTACTTCAAAGTCATGCGCAAACAACAGGAAGAGGAAGAACTAGAAGCAGCCGACAAAAAATGGAAAGTCCGCATGAAACTGCTCTCCGGCATTGATATGGCATTGAAGGAAAGCTCTAGTGACCTGGATCATTGGGCCTATGAAATCTATCAGCGCATCCAATCTTTAGAACAAGACCAAAAGCAAACCATCATCCAGGAAGAAGTCGCCTGTCTGCTCGGGAATGAAAACCTATCTGTTCTCAAAGAGTAATAAAGAAAGGCACTTGCCGGATTAAGAGACAGAGTAACGAATCCGGCAGGATGATTATTTCCCTTTTCCTTCATTCTCATCTATTCGCTTTCCCAAAACGTCCAAATTCAGTTCCTCAGCATTGGAAGAAAAAAGCTAATGTCTCCTATTAATAGCTCGCCCCTTGAGCATCTGGACTTTCGACTTTTCGGCTCGTAGTGAGGCCGGGACGTAGCCCGGCGCTACCGTTTTCTCACCTTGAGCATCTGGACTTTCGACTTTTCGGCTCGTAGTGAGGCCGGGATATGGCTCATGAAGGCTTTAAATCAAACCATTCATCTAAAAAACGATTCATTTTTTATCCCTGTTTTGCTCTTCTTTTGCTTGCTATCCGAGAGCAGGCATTTTAGTATTTACCCGACTTTTAGCCTTGTGAAATACAGTAGTAGACACTTCAGAATTGACAGGATCGGAGGGTTAGTGATAAATATTTAGCACTCACTTAATAAGAGTGCTAACTACTTCGATCGAAACTGCTCAAAAAGGTTCCCAAAAGCAGTCCTAGCGGACTTCCGGTGGAATCATCATTCCCACAATAGGTTTATGGATCAACGAGCCGAGCATATTTTAGATTGTATTATTAATCAGTATGTGACGACAGCCGAACCTGTTGGTTCCCGCGCTCTTTCCAAGCTCTTGGAAATGAAATTGTCTGCGGCTACCATTCGGAATGTAATGTCTGATCTGACTGATATGGAGCTGATTTGCCAGCCCTATACTTCTGCCGGTAGAATCCCCACTGACAAGGGATATCGTTACTTCGTCAATAAAATTTTGGCAATTGAAGAGACAAAGGAAGACACTAAGCCTATAAAATCATTACAAGAGTCGACCCAGGGTCAGAGTAAGCAGCTGCCACAGAGATTTGAAGATATTTTGCTGGCGGCAACCCGAGAATTGGCCCAGATCACAAACTGCACTAGTGTGGTGATGTCACCACAGCCTGCAGTCTCTCGCTTGAAGAAAATTGAATTAATTCCCCTCAGTTTAACTCAAGTCCTGGTGGTATTGATCATGCAGAGTGGCATGGTTCGAAATAAAATCGTGCACTTCCGTGAAACACCCAGTGAGACTTTTCTCACCAGACTGAGCCATATTTTATGCGTCTACTTTGAGGGGCGAACTATCTCGGAGATCCGAACCAGTTTGATCGAAAAATTGAGCCAAAATAGTGAAACCAATCAAGAATCCTTGCCCTTGGCGATCCGCTTAGGGAAAAAAGCTTTTGATATTGAAGATCAAGGGGATCTCTATATTTTCGGGCGCTCAAATATCTGTGGTTTCCCCGAGTTCAGCAGTCAGCAAACCCTGGAAATTATTTTCCGTGCTTTTGATGACAAACAGGCTCTCGTTAGCTTTTTCTCCGATGTGATGGATATTGAAGGGGTTCAAATACGCATCGGCAATGAAAACAAAACCCATGATTTAGACCAATGCAGTGTGTTGGCCACCTCTTACGGCAACAAGGAAAATTTGTTGGGCAGTATCGGTGTGGTTGGCCCTACCAGGTTGAACTATTCCGAGGTGATCTCGGCTATCGATTATTCCTCACAGAAATTGTCACTGGCGGTCAGTCAGTTTCTGGATTAAATTCACCCCCCAGTATTGAAGTAACCGGAGGATAGAATGAGTAAAGAATCTGCTCCACAAGCGGAAGAAAAAGAGCAAATGGAACAAGAAGAGATTTCCACTGAAGAATCTGAACAGGAAGAGGTTTCCACTGAGGAAGCAGACTCCACAGAAGAAACAGAGGAAGCAGAAGAAACAGAAGAAGCAGAAGAAGTCGATCCTTTAGTAGAGCTGGAAGCTAAGCTCAAAGAGCAAGACGACAAATATATGCGACTGTTAGCGGAATTTGAAAATTTCAAACGCCGCAGTCAACAAGAAAATCGGAACAAACTAAAATTTGCCGGTCAAACCTTAGCCTTGGATATTATCCCCGGATTGGATAACCTGGAACGTGCAATCGCTCAGGCCCAGGATGAGGAGAATGAACAGTTGGCAGATTTCGTGAAGGGTGTTGGAATGGTGCAACAAACTTTTTATGATGCACTCAAAAAAAGCAATATCGAACGTACATTTCCACAAGGGGAGCCTTTTGACCCCAACCACCACGAAGCCGTGGGCATTGTGGAAACCGATGACGTGCAACCCGACCATGTTGCCATGGTTTTTCAAGCTGGTTATGTGTTGCACGATCGAGTCATCCGTCCAGCGATGGTACAAGTCGCCAAAAAGAAATAGTTTTAGTCATTTTTTAATTAAAAATAGTTATTCCAATTTAACTGGATAAAACACTGGAGAGTAAGTATGGGAAAAATCATTGGAATTGATTTAGGAACGACTAATTCCTGCGTCGCTGTGATGGAAGGTGGAGACCCTAAGGTAATCACAAACTCAGAAGGATCAAGAACAACTCCATCAGTAATTGCTTTCACTGATTCTGATGAGCGATTAGCAGGTCAAGTTGCTCGACGACAAGCCATTACCAACCCCGAAAAAACTATCTACGCAGCCAAGCGTTTGGTAGGTCGTAAGTTTGATTCCCCCGCTATCCAAAAGGATCGCAAGACTTTGAGCTATTATATTTCTAAGGCCGCCAATGGCTCAGCTCAAATTGATGTGGGAGACAAGAAATATTCTCCAGCTGAAATTTCTGCCTTCATTCTGCAAAAGATGAAGCAAACAGCTGAAGATTATTTGGGAGAAGAAGTTACTGACGCCGTGATTACCGTTCCTGCATACTTCAACGATGCACAGCGACAAGCCACGAAAGATGCCGGTAAGATCGCTGGTCTAAATGTAAAACGAATCATCAACGAGCCGACTGCTGCTGCTTTAGCTTATGGTCTGGACAAAAAAGAAGAAGAATTGATTGCGATCTTCGACTTGGGTGGTGGAACTTTTGATGTTTCTATCCTGGAAATCGGTGACGGAGTTTTCGAAGTAAAATCTACCAATGGTGATACTCAACTGGGTGGTGAAGATTTTGATCAGAGAATCATCAACTTCTTAGCTGACGAATTCCAAAGGGAAAATACTGTTGATCTGCGCAAAGACAAAATGGCACTGCAACGCCTGAAAGAAGCTGCGGAAAAAGCTAAGCACGAACTGTCTTCTTCTACAGAAACAGACGTAAACCTTCCTTTTATTACTGCTGACGCTACAGGCCCCAAGCATTTGAACGTTAAATTGACTCGAGCCAAGCTGGAGCAATTGGTTGACGATCTGCTGGAGCGCTGCCTGGAGCCAATGCGAGCTGCCTTGAAAGATGCCGGTGTGACTACAGGTGACATCAGTGATGTGATCCTAGTCGGTGGTATGACTCGAATGCCTAAGGTTAGTGCTATTGTAGAAGAGTTCTTCGGCAAAGCCCCTCACAAAGGCGTGAATCCTGATGAAGTTGTAGCCATTGGTGCTGCCATTCAAGGTGGTGTGCTTACAGGTGAAGTGAAGGACGTACTATTATTAGACGTCACACCTCTATCTCTGGGAATCGAAACTTTGGGTGCTGTGACAACTCGCTTGATCGAGCGTAACACGACTGTTCCTACAAAGAAGAGCCAGACTTTCTCTACAGCTACAGACAGCCAGCCTGCCGTAAGTATCCACGTGGTACAGGGTGAGCGTGAGATGGCTGCGGATAACAAAACTCTGGGACGTTTTGAGTTGGTTGGAATTCCACCAGCACCTCGTGGCGTACCTCAGATCGAAGTAACTTTTGACATTGATGCCAATGGTATCGTTCATGTTTCCGCTAAAGATTTGGGTACAGGGAAAGAGCAGAAAATCCAAATCACTGCTTCCAGTGGAATTTCCGATGATGAAATCGAGCGCATGGTAAAAGATGCTGAAGATCATGCCGATGCTGATAAGTCCAAGCGTGAACTGATCGATGTGAAGAATCAGGCTGACTCTCTGGTCTTCCAATGTGAGAAGACATTGAAGGAATCAGCTGACAAGCTTTCCGAAGAAGAAGTTAGTACAGTTGAAGCTGCCATCAAGGACTTGAAAGCCAAAATGGAAGGCGACAATGGGGAAGAGATCAAAGAAGCTACGGAAGCTTTGACTCAAGCTTTCCACAAAGTCTCAGAAACCATCTACAAAGCTGCTGCTGAAGAACAAGCAGCTGGTGGTGACGCGGGTGCTGCAGGTGCTGCTGGTGCTGCAGGTGCTGCAGGTGCTGCAGGTGCTGCTGGTGCCGATGCCGGACAGAAGAAAAAAGACGATGATAATGTCGTTGATGCAGACTTTGAAGAAATTAACGACTAAGTCGCCCATTCTAGCTGCTTAGTACTTTATTTTTCTTGCCGAGTTGACAGTTTTACTGCGACTCGGTAAGCCTGTTTTCCATCTTTCTCAGGCTTGCTGGTAGGCAAGAGAGAAAAAAGTACAGTAGGGTAGAAAAAGCTACTTTTTAAAAATCATCCATCTGTCAATCGCATATATAAGGAGCCGATTTGGCCAAACGTGATTATTACGAGATCTTGGGAGCCTCCAAGTCCTCAACACAAGACGAGCTAAAAAAAGCTTACCGAAAACGTGCCTTAAAATATCACCCGGACAGAAACCCCGGAGACCCGCAGGCAGAAGAGTCCTTTAAGGAATGTTCTGAAGCTTATGAAGTCTTATCCAATGCTCAACGTCGATCCCAATACGATCAATTCGGTCATGCCGGTGAAAGCATGGGTGCCGGTGGTGGAAATCCCTTTGAGGGAAGCGGTTTTGGCGATATCTTTGGGGATGTTTTCGGTGAGTTCTTTGGCGGCAGTGGCGGCGGTGGCCGACGCTCTGCAACTAGAGGGCAACCCGGCTCAGATCTTTCCTACAACATGGATCTGACCTTTGAACAAGCGGCTTTTGGTTATTCCACAGAATTAGTGATCCCACGCCTGGAAAACTGTGATCGCTGTAGCGGCACAGGCGCCCAGAGTTCAAAGGATATTGAAGTATGTCCCGTTTGTTCTGGAAGTGGACAGCAGCGCATTCAGCAAGGGTTTTTCAGTGTTGCCACTACCTGTAGTCAATGTAGAGGAACGGGAAAGCATATTCGCCGACCTTGTACTTCATGCCATGGACGCGGACGGGTTAACGCACGTAAAAAACTAAAAGTTAATATTCCAGCGGGTATTGATACCGGAGCCAGAGTGAAACTGACCGGTGAAGGTGAAGCCGGGATTGATGGCGGCCCACGAGGCAGTCTCTATCTGATTATTAACGTCTTGGAGCACTCCATCTTTGAACGAGATGGTTATGATGTTTATTGCAAAGTACCCATCAGTATTACTCAAGCAGCCTTAGGCAGCGACTTGGAAGTTCCAACCTTAGGGGGCCGTGCCAAATTGCACATCGCTCCAGGAACTCAGAATGACAGTATTTTTCGCTTGAAGAATAAAGGGATCGCTCACCTGCACGGACATGGACTTGGTGACCTTTATGTAAAAATCGTCGTGGAAGTTCCTTCCAATCTGACACGTCGACAAAAAGAGCTACTCGAAGAGTTTGCTACTCTTTCCAAAGAAGACAGTACCCCAATGAAGAAGTCCTTCATGGATAAATTGAAGGATTTTCTGGCATAAGCCTCTTAGGGACGGGGAGAGATTCCCTCACCTATATGCATTCCTACGCAGAAGCTTGGGACTTAGGAGCTTCGGCTCCTTTTTTTTTGCCCTCAGTGGCTTTTTTTCCGATATTGAAGGGGTTCATGGTCTCTCATCAAATCCTAATCACTTTTGTTACTGCCTCTGCCCTGGGAGTTTTTCTCATGCTGACAGCGCACCGGTTCAAAATCTCAGCTATTGTACTTCTCTTGCTGGGTGGAATCCTGGTAGGACCGGAGTTTTTAGGGTTAGTGCAACCCGATGTCTTGGGAATGGGACTGAACGCCATCATATCGCTATCTGTAGGGCTGATTCTGTTTGAGGGGGGATTGACCCTGGATGTGAATGGTTATAAACAGGTTTCACGCGAAATTTGGGGAGTCTTAACCAAAGGGGTAATTGTCACCTGGGGAATCTCTACTATTGCCTTGCGTTGGCTTTTCGATTTTGACTGGGTCTTCTGCTTGCTGGCCGCCAGTCTGATCATTGTTACCGGACCCACCGTCGTAGGGCCTCTCCTGCAGCGGATTCGTGTGAAGAAAAAACTGCACCAGATCCTTTATTGGGAAGGGGTTTTGATTGACCCTATCGGGGTATTCATTGCTCTGCTCTGTTATGAGTGGATTTTGAGTGCGGGAACCCCTGAAGCCTACATGAATTTTTTCTCCCGTATCTTGGTCGGCACTGTGCTTGGCGTCCTCTTTGGGTTGCTCATCTTCATCATCCTACGAGCAAAGTTGGTTCCCGATGAAAAAGTGAACTTTTTCATCTTAACCAGTGCGATGCTTAACTTCATGATCGCTGATAGCCTGGTCACGGAAAGTGGATTGTTGAGCGTCACCTTAGCTGGTTTCCTCCTAGGTTATAAAAGACCCCCTCAACTGAGTCGAATTGTCAGTTATAAGGTGGAGCTAAAAGACTTCCTGATCGGTTTGCTCTTCATCCTGCTGGCCGCTAATTTAACACTTTCCAATTTCTTGAACTACGGGTGGGGACTCATGGTGATTGTGGCCATTGTGATGTTCGTGGTCCGTCCCATCAATATTTTTCTATCGACCTGGAATAGCCAGTTATCCATCAAGGAGAAACTCTTTCTAAGTTGGATTGCTCCCCGAGGCATTGTAGCGGCCTCCATGGCTTCTCTCTTTGCGTTCAATTTACAAAAGCGTGGATTCGCGGATGCTTATTTTCTGGAAACCTTCGCCTATGCGGTGATTGTGGGTACTGTGGTCTTTCAGGGATTTTCTGCCGGACTGGTAGGAAAGATCTTAGGTGTCTTGCAGCCAAAACCTGAAGATTGGGTGATCATTGGAGCCCATAAATTGGCTCGATCTGTAGCTCATTTTATTCAGGAGCAAGGCCATAGTGTTGTTTTACTAGATACGAACCCCCGAGAAGTTCAGCTGGCCAAGCGAGAAGGTTTAACCGCCATCAGCGACAATGCCATGTCCATCGAACTGCAAAGCCATGTGGAACTCTTTGAGATAGGCAACGTATTAGCCATCACCGAAAATCAAGATTTGAACCATTTGGTCTGTCAACGCTGGAAAAAAGAGCTAGGCAAGGTTAATCTATACTATTGGGAGTCGGAACAGCCACGGAACTTACAACAGCAAGAAGGTCTATTGGTGGGTACAGCCATCTGGACCTGGTTGGATATTCAAACGATCCTCTCTCAAAGTTTAGCCTACAAGCAGTTGATCACCTGCACGTCTACACGAAAGATAGAGGAACAAAGTACAGCTTCACAGAGTTTAATGGTTTTTCACAATCAGCAACTTCTGCCCTTTCTGCCAGCAAGCAAGAAAGGTGAGGCTGTTTTCTTGAGTTATGAATCCATCTACTCCAAGCAAGTAGGTCCCACTAAAAAAGAGTGGATCATCTTCAGCCAGGAAAGCACTCTAGAAGAACTTTACAATCAAATGCTTGGAACATTAAAAGTTGATTTTCCAGAGTTAGATCAACCGGAACTGGTCAGGGAGTTAATTAGCAGGGAACGGCAGTTCTCCAGTTTATTAGGCCATGGTATTGCCTTACCTCATCTGCATACCCAAGGGGTTGAGGAGAGTATCTTGTCCATTGCCAAAGTAGATCCTCCAATCCCTTGCAAGCAAACGGGTTTGAATATTGAATTAGTTTTTCTGGTGCTCAGTCCTGAGGGAGATCCCGCCAAACACCTCAAGCAAATCTCTAAGATTGCGAAGTTTATTATGAAAAAGCCCAACCGGGAAGCTTTCATGAAAGTCACGGAGGCTCAAGGCCTTTACCAAGTGATCGAAGAAGGGGATCAATCCTTCTTGCAGGCCAGATCCTGAATCCTGGATTTTTTTTACAAGAATTGCAGACTGGGATTGACAGAACACGAAATTCAAATTAATTCTTGGAGTTAAATTTAACAGTTTTTATATTCATTAAAGGGAAACTATGAAACGCACATTTCAACCAAATACTCGAAAGCGCAAGATGACTCATGGCTTTCGCAAGCGAATGTCTACAGCATCCGGACGAAACATCATCAGAAACCGCAGAAGAAAAGGACGAAAAATTTTAAGTGCCTAATCCAAGCGGGAAAACCTTTGGGTTTTCCAAAAGACACAGACTGAGTAGCAAGCGGACGATTGATGGACTCTTCAGAAAAGGAGAGTTCCGCTCCCGCGGCTATTTAAAGTTCAGGTATCGTTCTACAGAAGAAGGGTACACCCGAGTTGTGATTTCCATTTCTAAGAGGGCGGGAAATTCTCCCCAAAGGAATCGGATCAAACGACTCATTAGGGAGAGCTTAAGGCTTTCCGGACATTTACACCATAGATCGATCGACTGCGGCATCTTTATAACAAGAGCTCCACAAAAGCCTCCAACCTTGGCGGAGATTCAAGGTTATATTGCATGGTTCTTTTCACACCTGCCTGATGAGTCCTCAACAAGTGTTGAATAAAATCTTGTCTGCCCCCTTTATGTTGATACTCTGGCTGTATCAGAAAGGGATCTCACCCTTTCTGCCGTCCAGTTGTATCTACTGGCCTAGTTGCTCGGAATATTCCAAGCAAGCCTTCCGCAAGCATGGCCCCTTCTGGGGAATTTATCTTACATTGACCCGACTGATTCGCTGCCAGCCATTCTGCCAAGGCGGTGTCGACAAGGTCCCTGAAACTCCATCTTTTTTCAGCCGTCATCATCATGGATAAGAAATTTTTGCTGGCCTTTGTGCTGTCATCAATAGTGATTTTTGCCTACTACTCTATTTTCCCACCACCACAGCCAGAACCGGAGCAAAGTGCTTCCCCCGGGATTGAGCAGGTAGAAGAAAAAACAACTGCGACTACTCCAGCATCGGCAATCAGCAAGGTTGTAGAACCCCTGATAGTAGCAGGCGCCGCAGAAAGAAAAACTATCCAGGTGGAAACACCATTTTACCGGTTGGAATTAGATTCTTATGAAGCCAAGCTGAATAGTTTTTTCCTGAAGGAATATAAGTACAACGCCAAACCTCATATCAAACTAACAAACCTGGTCTCCGGCTTGTTCAGTGGTGAGGAAAGCGAGGATAAAGAAGTTGACCTCAGTCGTTTAGTCAACATGGTGGGCGATGTCTCAGCAAAGAATAAAGTTTGGAAATTCTCCGTGAATGGAAAAGAGAGCATTGTAAACTACAGCGCCTCGACAGACTCTTTGCAGGTGAATAATTCCCCACAGACATTGACCCTGCAAGCCAAATTGCCTTCTGGACTAGAAGTCATCAAAACACTGACCTTTTATCCCGATACTTATAAAATTGATATGAGTATCAGGGTATTGAATAGGACTGGGGAAACTCAATCTCTGAAACCACGCCTTAACTTTGGTGCTGCCAATGAAGAGATTGCGCAAGAGGAACGTCCCTTCCCTAAAACTGGAATCAGCTACATCGAAGAAGACTTTGAGAAGTATGATGATGGTGATTTTGAAGACCACTTGAAAATTGAGAAGGCCGATTGGGCCGGTGTGATGAGTACTTATTTTGTTAGTGCCGTCAAATCAGCGGATAAAAATCCACTGCAAGGTCAGTTCATTCCTTTGGAGTCTAGACTCAAAGGGAAAGAGGTGAGTATCCCCAAGTTTGAATATACGGACAAAGAGTTCAACCTCAATGACGGGCAAGAGTACAATCGTAACTTCAGTCTGTACATTGGTCCTAAGCTGCAAGATGAAATGGATAAATATGATCCTTTCTTATATGAAAGCTTAGATCTGGGATTTTTCAAAATTATCGCTCATCCTATCCTGGCAATCCTGAGATGGTTGCAAGGCATGGTCGGCAACTGGGGAATCGCTATTATCCTACTGACCCTGTTTGTCAGATCCGCCATGTTCCCATTGGCTTATAAGGGTATGATTTCCATGAAGCGCATGAGTCAGCTCAATCCTCGCATCAAAGTCCTTCGAGAGAAGTACAAAGATGACAAAGAGAGATTGAACACAGAGATCATGAACTTCTACAAGAAGAACAAGGTAAATCCCGTAGGTGGTTGTTTGCCAATGATCATGCAGATCCCGATTTTTATCGGTCTCTATTCCGCCTTATTGCCAGCGATTGAGTTGCGTCATCAGCCTTTCTTCTTATGGATGGATAATCTTTCCACATCGGATTTTACATTAATTCTTCCCGCTTTGATGGGAGTGAGTATGTACATCCAACAGGCCTTGACACCAACTCCAACGATTGACCCCAATCAAGCCAAAATGATGAAGTGGATGCCAGTCATCATGGTATTCTTCTTCCTGGACATGCCTACTGGCCTGGTACTTTACTGGGTAATCAGTAATGTCTTCACCATTTTCCAGCAGATGATCTTCAACCGTATCCAGCATCCCGAAGTCCAACACTAAGGACCTCCCGGAAAATCGACCGCCGGCTCACCCCGGCACTCGACCAAGCAGTAAAGGAAACGGTAAAAAATGGTAGGGCCGGGCTAGGATGATAAAAATACATGAATTAATGCAAGATGATTGGTTCCATTTTTATTCCGGTACTTACCTTTCAGGTGCTCTCTTTTTTTCGGGCT
>NVSR01000034.1 GCA_002401295.1 SAR324 cluster bacterium
TGCCATCTTTTTTTGTTGTGCCAACTGGAACCCCTTTTCCGGCCCCAAAACAGTGAAGGCCGTAGCCCAAGCGTCAGCTTCCATGCTGGTCTTTGCGATCACACTGACAGACGCCAAATTATGGGTAATGGGCCGCCCTGTCTGTGGGTTAATCGTATGGGAATAGCGTTTCCCATCTTTTTCAAAGTAATTACGATAATCTCCAGAGGTTGCCAAACCATGATTTTCCAGGGAGATCAACTGTTGAATCGATCGATCAATACTAGTTGGTCTTTCAATAGCAATGACCCAGGGCTTGTTTTCCTGTTTCACACCATTGCCTCTCATTTCTCCACCTACTTCAACCAAATAGTTCTGAATACCGCTCTTTTCCAGGATTTCAGCAATTTGATCAACGGCAAAGCCTTTAGCTATCGAAGAGAGGTCCAGAGTTACCTGAGCATTCACTTTCTTCAAGGCAGGTGGATCCTCTCTTGTCTGCACTTGATGATAGTTGACTGTGCCTATCAACGCTGTAATCTCTTCAGCACTGGGAACCATATCGTCCCCTTTCTTTCTCCCAAAGCCCCATAACTCGACTAACGCGCCAACTGTAATATCCAAAGCTCCCTCAGTAGCCACCGCAATATCCAGTGCCATGCTAACTACCTGCTGTGTTTTCTCAGACACAGGGTACCAATCGGCCCCTTGATGGGCGTTGAACTTCATCAACTCGGAATCGGGGATATAAGTCGACATCAATTGATTGATCTCTTTTAGTGACCCGTTGATTTCATCGTGAAGTTCTTGGACCTGCAAGGAATCGGTCGGGGGAACCAGCTTAATGGAATAAGTGGTTCCCATCGTGCGGCCTGTCAAAGCGACAGGTTTTATCTGGGGGGCAGGTTGATCACAACCTGCCAAAGATAGGATAAAAAGTAGTAAGCCGTATAAAACAATTTTATGAGACCTGGATCGTCGACGAGGAAAATTATCCGCCGAAGTCATCCAGCATAATGTTTTCACTTTCTACTCCAAGACTTATTAACATATCAGTAACAGCCTGATTCATCATGGGAGGTCCACACATGTAGAACTCACAATCTTCGGGAGCGTCATGATCCTTCAGATAGTTTTCCAGGATTACATTGTGGATAAAGCCCGTATAACCGGTCCAGTTATCCTCAGGTTGTGGATCGGACAAAGCACAATGCCACTGAAAATTCTCATTCTCAGCAGCTAGTTGATCAAATTCTTCGGCATAGAACATCTCGCGCTTGCTTCGAGCTCCGTACCAGAAAGTGATCTTGCGCTTGCTGCTCAGTCGTTTCAACTGATCAAAGATATGAGAACGCATGGGAGCCATACCGGCACCACCACCAATGAAGACCATTTCCGCATCCGTATCTCTCGCAAAGAACTCACCGAAAGGTCCGGAAATTATCACCTTATCTCCAGGCTTTTGCTTGAAGATATAAGAAGACATGATTCCCGGAGGAACGCTATCAGGAGCTCCTGGAGCAGGAGACGCGATTCGAATGTTCAACTTGATGATTCCTTTTTCATCAGGATAGTTGGCCATGGAATAAGCACGGATCGTATCTTCCTTCACATCAGAACGATAACGCCATAGATTGAATTTATCCCAATCTCCGCGATACTCTTCTTCAATGTCGAAATCTTTGTAGTCCGCCACATGAGGAGGACACTCGATCTGAATATAACCACCGGCACGGAAATCYACRTTCTCCCCTTCGGGCAGTTTGATATGAAATTCCTTGATAAARGTYGCCACGTTGTGATTTGAYACAACCTCACATTCCCACTTCTTCACAGAGAAGACTTCCGCGGGAACTTCRATTTTCATGTTCTGCTTCACAGCAACYTGGCAAGCCAGACGCTCACCTTCTTTAGCTTGCTTTTTACTAATATGTCCTTCCTCAGTTGGCAGCAGATCTCCACCACCTTCCAGGACTTTCACTGTACACTGAGCACAGGTTCCACCACCACCACAGGCAGAGGAAAGAAAGATTTTTTGATCGGCTAAGGCTCCCAGTAGTTTCCCACCGGCAGGCACTTTCACTATAGAATCAGAATCGCCATTGATCATGATTTCCACAGCGCCGCTACTAACCAACTTGGATTTTGCGAACAGAATCACAACTACCAATGCCAGCAAGATCCCGGTGAAAACGCCTACGCCTAATAAAATCACTTCCATCGTTATTTTCCTATTCGATAAACCTCCTCATCGAGTTCCCCTGGCCTTCTTTGGGCAGAGGTATGTTCCATGAGGAGAAGTGTTTTTAAGTAAGCTGTTAATGAGATTACAGCTGAATTCCGGAGAAAGACATGAAAGCCATAGACATCAAACCAACAGTGATGAAGGTGATGCCCAGTCCACGTAGTCCATCCGGCACGTCGCTGTATTTCATTTTTTCACGGATACCCGCCAAAGCCACGAGGGCGATAGCCCATCCTAATCCACTACCAAAACCGTAGACGATACTTTCATCAAAGCTGTACTCTCGTTCTACCATGAATAAGGAACCAGCCATGATCGCACAGTTGACTGTGATCAAGGGCAGGAAAATTCCGAGGGCGTTATATAAGGGTGGGAAAAATCGATCCAGCGTCATTTCTAAGATCTGTACGACAGCGGCAATAACACCAATGTAACAGATATAACCCAAAAATTCTAAATCAGCATCACCCATACCAGCCCATTCCAGGGCTCCTTCTTGTAGGATATTACTGTAGATTAACTGGTTCAAGGGTACGGTAATAGTCTGTACGGCTATTACGGCAATCCCCAAACCTACTGCAGTATCTACCTTTTTAGAGACGGCCAGGAAAGTACACATCCCCAAAAAGAAAGCCAAGGCCATATTTTCAACAAAAATGGCTTTGGCCAGAATATTTAAATAGACTTCCATGCTGTTAGTCCTCCTCTACTTGATCTGTTTTCCAGGTTCGTAGCGCCCAGATCAACAAGCCGATCAAGAAGAAGGCACTCGGTGGTAGCACAAGCAAGCCATTAGGCATATACCATCCACCTTCAGTGATTGGTGTTAGGATATTGATTCCAAATAACTTTCCTGAGCCAAACAGCTCACGAATAATACCGACGGCAATCAGCATCACAGAATATCCCAGACCATTTCCAATACCATCCAGGAAACTAATGCCAGGGCTATTCTTCATAGCGAAGCCTTCAGCACGCCCCATCACGATACAGTTGGTAATAATCAAACCAACAAATACGGAAAGCTGCTTACTAGTACTAAAAGCAAAGGCCTTCAGCATCTGATCTACAAAAATCACCAGAGAAGCGATGATCATCATCTGTACAATAATCCGGATACTACTCGGAATATGATTTCGAATCGAACTAACAAAGAAATTGGAAAAAGCCGTTACGAAAATCACTGCCAGTGACATGACGAAAACAGTTTCCAACTTACTGGTAACAGCCAGTGCCGAACAAAGTCCCAGAATCTGCAAAGCAATCGGGTTGTCCGTGAATATAGGCCTAAATAAAATATCACGAGTCTTACTCATTATACTCCTCCTTGACTTCTCAACTTGGCCAGAAAGACTCCGTAGCCATCACTGCCTAACCAATAGTGAATGAGATTTCTAACTCCACGATTCGTCAGGGTAGCACCGGATAAGCCGTCAACCTGATGGATAGCACCAGCTTTATTGGGATTTACACCTCCCTTGACGAGTTCAACGACAGGCTTCCACTGCTCATTAAATGCTTTCTTACCAACCCACTGTTGCTTCCAGCGAGGATTATCTACCTCACCACCAAGACCGGGAGTTTCCTTATGATCATAAAAAGTAAGTCCCTTCACTGTATTACCATCACCTTCAAAAGCGATAAAAGCATACATTGTTCCCCATAATCCTTTTCCGTAAATGGGCAGAATAATGGTTTCGGTTTTGCCATTTTTTTCTACCAGGTAGATAGCAGCAAACTTAGAGCGTCGTCTGATCTTGGCAATATCCTGAGCAATCTCAATACTGGTTGCCGGATCCTTCGAGTATTTTTTCTGATCATACTTGGCAGGATCTATATCGGTATAAGCACCGGTAGACAGATCGATGACCTTAGGTGTGATATTCTGGAAAAGTTCATCAATACTCTTTCCCTCTTCCATCAAACCGGCAGCAGCCAAAATATTTTCTTTCAGTGCCAGAGCTTTGTTTCTTTCCTGGATGGGCTTCAAAGAAACCGCCGCCACAGAAACAAGCACGGAACAAACAATACAGAGCAAGAAAGCTACTGTCAGTGTTTTCTTAATGCTATCATTGGCCATTGCGAGCTATCCTCCGTTTGATGTTAGCTTTTACAACGAAGTTATCGATCACAGGAGCAAACACGTTACCAAACAGGATCGCCAACATCATTCCTTCAGGAAAAGCAGGGTTTACCACTCGGATCAGAATTACCATCATACCAATCAGTGCTCCGTAGAACCACTGTCCGGTTCGAGTCATCGATGCAGAAACTGGATCGGTTGCCATGAAAACCAGACCAAAAGCAAAACCACCCAACACTAGATGCCAGATTGGCGTCACGCTAAACATAGGGTTAGTATCTGCCGGCATCATATTCAGGACGGAAGCCAAAGCCACCGCACCCAAGATGACACTCAACATGATCCTCCAGGAACCGATACGAGCCATGATCAAGATCAAAGCTCCAATCATACAGGCTAGAGCAGATGTCTCACCCATAGATCCGGGGATGAATCCCATAAAAGAATCATTCCAAGTAAACGCTTCCGTTACAGCACTTAATCCGCCTACAGCCGCTAATCCAAGTGGAGTCGCGCCCGTAAAGCCATCAACTGCTGTCCAAACCGCATCCCCTGAAATCTGAGCAGGATAAGCGAAGAAGAGGAACGCACGTCCTGTCAAAGCTGGATTGAGGAAGTTTTTCCCTGTTCCACCAAAGACTTCTTTACCGATCACAACACCAAAGGAGATTCCGATTGCCACCTGCCAGAGGGGAATCGTGGGAGGTAGAATCAGCGGAAAAAGCATTCCTGTTACTAGGAAGCCCTCGTTGATCTCATGGCCTCGCACCATAGCGAACTGACCTTCCCAGAAACCTCCGACCAAGTTACACACTATAAAAATCGGAAGAAAATAAAGCGCTCCATGCGCCACATTGGCAGCCATACTGGCCGGGTCAAACCCGATTCCCAGCATTTGCATCATATTGGCTCTCCAACCAGTTGCCACAACGCCCATCTTGGCTAAGGCTATATTCGCTTGGAGTCCAGTGTTATACATTGCCATGATGATAGCAGGAGTCAAAGCGACTACCACGGTGATCATCATCCGTTTCAGATCAATTGAATCACGCACATGAGATGCGCCCTTCGTTACCTCACCGGGAGTGTAAAGAAAGGTATCGGCCATCTCATAAAGAGCGTAAAACTTTTCTAGTTTTCCACCCTTCTTAAAATGCGGTTCTTGCTGATCCAGGAAATTTCGTAAAGCCTTCATTTACCCTTCCCTCTCAATTTGAGTCAAAGCTTGTCGTAATATCGGTCCATATTCATATTTACCGGGACAAACAAAGGTGCACAGGCCTAAATCCTCTTCATCCAGTTCGAGGCAGCCTAAAGCTTGCGCTTGATCCGTGTCCATAGTGATAATAGACCGAAGTAAGAATGTGGGCTGAATATCCAAAGGCATAACTGCTTCGTAACTGCCGACGGGTACCATGGCTCGCTTGCTGCCACCTGTGGAGGAAGTAAAGTTGAACAATTTGCTCGGAGAAAGCTTGGCTGAATAAATATTCTTGATAGAAAATTTACTGCCGCCAGGAGTTAGCCAACCGAGGAATTCTCGTTCTCGTCCTTCTGCAATCACAGAAATCTGCTGATGATATCGTCCCAAGAAAGCAAAAGGGCCCTCAGCTTTATGTCCTGATAAGACGGAACCGGAAATCACTCGATTTTCCTTGTCACTCACCTGACCAGCGACCAACTCATCAATATTTGCACCCAAACGCGTGCGTACTAAGCAAGGGTTTTTCACTTCTGGACCAGCCAGAGAAATTACACGCTCTACGAATAATTTCCCACTGGTAAATAAGTGACCAATTGCAATCACATCCTGGTAGTTAATCGTCCATACAGTTTTGGCGATATGAACCGGATCCAAGAAGTGGATATGGGTTCCAGCTAAACCGGCTGGATGAGGTCCCGCAAACTCTTCGACTACAACTCGATCAACACCTGCTCCCGGAATACTTGTATTCGGCGCTTTACAGAGGTAAATTTTCCCTTCTGTCAAACGTCCCAGAACAGTCAAGCCTTGGGTAAAGGCTTGCTTTTGTTCGGCAAGGAATAGTTCAGGATTGGCAGCCAAAGGATTCGTATCCATGGCTGTCACAAAAATAGATCGAGGTGTAGAACCTAGACTGGGAACCTTACTGAAAGGACGGGTTCGGAGAGAGGTCCATAGTCCGGACATCACCAAGTTTTCTTCTACCTGTTCTTTTGTCAGAGTCGCTAATCCTTTTTCGGGATAAGCCTGAAAGGTCTCTGCGTCCTCCCCTTTCAGTTGAATGACCACTGATTGTAGAACTCGTCGTTCTCCACGGTTGATGGCAACAACGTTGCCGGCACCGGGAGCGGTAAATCTTACGCCATGGTTTTTTTTATCTGTAAAAAGAAGTTGCCCTAATTTGACTTGATCCCCCACGCGAACCGCCATGGTGGGTTTCATGCCAACGTAATCAGGGCCTACCACAGCGACTGACTTTACAGAGTTCCCCTTCGTAATTTCTTGCTTCGGGGAGCCTGTAGTCGGTAACTCAAGGCCTTTTTTAATTGTAATCATTGTTCTATCTATGTAGCTGCTATCCTTCAATAGAATTTGATTCGGTTACAAACCAATTAATTAATCGCCCAGAGTAACGGGAAAATTAATTCTGGTCAATGTGGACCAAACTCCATCCTTCCTACAAAGTGTAGAATAAAATACTATCCAAAGAAATGACGTGTTCCTTTCCAGCAACTCAAATTCACTTGAATCTAAAAATAAAACTTTAAATATCAAACTAGTATGATCTTAAAGTCCATTTTAAAAGAAACCCGACATGTCCGTGATATAGATTAATCCCCCTAATATTGCAACCTCATTTTTGGAACAAGCATCTGGATTCAAAGTGTTTTGATAACATTGTTATGTTTTTAGCTATAAAATACTAGAAAAACTATTTTTACAAATCTGACATTTTTCTATACTATTTTTCTATCATCTTGCTTTTCAATACCGACCTGATTAAAAGAAGAACGTAGAAGCAGTGATTCACCCCACACCACACACTAAAATAAAATTGTGAAAAAAATGTTAAAAAAGCTCTTCTTGCATGGGACTCTACTCAGCTTAACTGTAGTTACTCTTGTGCCCTTATGGATTATGTTTGTTACTAGTTTTTTAGAAACGTCAGGCTCTTTGGGAGTCCAGACTATTTTCCCGGATCTGGGGAACCTGACACTCAAGAATTTTTATGACGTATGGACGGAAGGGAATTTTGGCCGTTATTTTTGGAATTCCTTGTTGGTCACTGTCGTAATCACTTTTGCTAATTTACTCTTTGATGGGATGGCGGCTTACGCTTTAGCAAGGCGACATTTTAAAGGCAGGAAATGGTTAATGGGGTTAATTTTATTAAAACTCATGATCCCGGCCACTGTCTTGATGGTACCAACTTTTATTCTTGTTCGTAACTTGGGGATCTATGACAGCTACTGGGCCCTGATTCTGCCTATGGTTGCGGAAACCTTTGGCATTTTCCTTTTGCGTCAGTATATGCTGTCCCTCCCAGTAGAACTGGAGGAGGCGGCCAGATTGGAGGGAGCTGGAGACTGGAGAATCTTTTTTACGATTATTATGCCGCTTTCCAAACCGGCATTAGCGGTGGTAGCCATCCATAGTGTTTTAGTTAGTTGGAATGCCTATATCTATCCTTTAATTCTAACCTCTTCAGACCACATGAGGACATTACCCTTAGGGATCGCTTTTTATCGTGCATCACACTCAGATGTCGACACAGCACACCTTATGGCCGGTTCCGTCATCGCATCCCTTCCGGTAATTCTGGCATTCCTGATATTCCAGCGGCAGATTATCGCAGGACTGACCAAAGGAGCAGTCAAAGGATAGATATTTTAACTCGCCTGATTGTTACTAAAGCCCATTTCATCAAGCAGCTCAAAAAGTTTTTTCTGCTGAACCGGCTTCACCAAGTAATACTCGCAACCTTCGGAAAAGGCCGATAAGACGTTCCGAGAGTCACCTAAAGCAGTTACCATAATTACCTTAGTACCTCGTCCAAGAGCAATACCTTGCTTTTCTTCTAACCTTCGAATCGCCTGCAAGGCCTCATGTCCGTTCATTTCAGGCATCATAATATCTAAGAAAATCACATCATAAGGCTGCCCTTCCTGCAAGGCTATCTGCACAAATTCTACAGCCTCTTTCCCGTTTACGGCTACGTCAGAATGCCCGTATCCCTTCAATAATGCAGTTAAAAGTTTTCGGTTAATCAAGTCATCATCTACAATCAGCAACTTCATCAAATTCCTCAGTAAACCCCCGTCCTTTTGGAGCGGGGAAGTAAGGAGTCAGTATTAAACCGTCGCAAAACGACAATCTTTTAGACTCCCAAAACAGGGTTAAGAATACATATTTCTTCTTGAAGAGGTATTAGGTGGATTCCTCAGGTAGGAACTCCAGTTGGACCCCACCTCCTTTGTAACTAACAGAATGGGCTATATTCTCCATTAATTCAAGTCCACGCCCTTGAATTCTTAGATCGCCCTCTTCTTTTAAGCGTTTCTTTACACTAGCTATATCGAAACCGCCACCTCGATCTGAAACTCTGAGCTGTAAAACATGATCATTCCACTCCAGATCAATATCGATGGGCAACTCTGCCTTTTTTCCATTCCCGTGTTCCACTGCGTTAATGAGGGCTTCCCGGAGCCCGACTGAAATCAATTGCCAATCAAAAGAGACCGGCAATGTTTCCTCAATAAAGGTTTTAGTTTTCGCCATCACCTGCTCCACCTCCTGAAAGGTAGAACCTATACTTGTGCGAAAGCCCTGCTCAGGCTCAGGCTGCGCTTGAGCTTCAAATAGAGATATAGTTAAATCATCATTAATTTCAATAGATCGCGTTGTAAAATCTACAATTGCATCTAGTGCATCACTGGGCTTCTGATGACCTTTTTCCTTACTCAGATCAATGATAATGTCGGGAGGGATCGCTTCTAAAATACCGTCTGTGGCCATGTAGAGTCGATCCCCCGGAAAGAAGTCTAGAACCCCATGGTCAAACATATCCATATTCGGGAACAGGCCGATAGGGACGCCTTTCCAATCCACGATTTCTTCTTCGCCAGAATCTGCTCTGACCAGGATTCCACCCGGTATACCTGCATTTGCATAATGCAACTTATTTCTTACCCGGTCCCACAGCAAAACAAGCGCACAGACAAAACGCTTATCCTCCTCATCACTATCATGGGAGAATAGGTTGTTAAGATAGATCAGGAGATCGATCGGGTTACTATACTGCCCCCAAAGTCCTTTGACTAATCCTGCAAACCAAGATGCGGCATAACCACTCTTAATATCATGTCCGGCAACATCCGCCAGGATAAAACCAAATCTACCGTGATAATCAAATTCTTGACTCAGCACCAAATCACCACCGATTTTTCGAAATGCTTTCTGCCAAACAACCAGTTGATTGTCCGACTTTTCCACACAGGCTTCGATACTAACCTGTCCTTTCATATCCTTCAAGGAGTTAACATCAGCGAGCATATCCGCATTTTTCCTGGTTTGTTTTAACTGCAAGGAAAAATGCTGTAGGGCGATTTCTACATTCCTTTTATTAAAGGGATAGCTAATAACACTCCCACTTTCCTGTGTCATCCAACGATCACTAGAAGACTCTTCAACGATCAAAACAATGTGTTGTAAAGGAAAACGTTCTTTGATCTGATAGGCCAACTCCAAATCAAACTCGGCATCCAGGATCAAGAGGTCGTACTCTTCTGAGATCAGCTCACTAATCATCTCTGTTGCATTTTCAAGAAAGGAAAGTTCAACACCTAGATCCTTAAATAGTTTGTGGAGTACAAAGTGATGAATCTGATTAGCAGACTTTAAAAGGCTCTTATTAATACGCAATGAAGGAAAAGAGCTTTCCGAAATTTTGGCAACATGTTTTTTATCAGAAATCAAATTCTCACAAGCCTTAATGAGGTGAGCAGCGTCAACAGGCTTGGGCATGTAACCATCACAGCCTGCAGCTAGACAGCGTTCCTCATCACCCCGCATTGCCAGGGCCGTCAGAGCTAGAATAGGTGTTCGTCGCAAGGAGAGTTCCTGTTCCTGAGCCCTAATCAGTCTCGTCGCACCAAAGCCATCCATGACGGGCATATTCATATCCATGATCACTAGATCATAGTTTTGTTCTTGCTGCCAAAAATCTACCGCAATCTGCCCATTCTCCGCTTCAACAATCTCACACTGATGCTTTTTTAAGATCTGTTTTACCAAAATCCGATTGTGGAGTAAGTCCTCGACCAGTAATATCCGAGTTCCCTCTAGAGGCCCTTTGCCATCATTTTTAAGTTGCGTGAAGAAAAACCCCGAATCCTTTAAGCTTTCAAATCCTTCTTTTAGCCTGCGAAGAATCGTATAAAACTGCTCTTGAAGCACTGCAAAGTTAATAGTCTGGTAATGCTGGGACTGTTTTTTGAGTAACAATATTTTGGCTAGCCATTCCGTCAGTTCTTCTGCTCCCAGGCTTTCCGCATTTTGATACAGTTCTTCCCACAGGTCACTCTGCAGAGTACTGATTTTAACTTCCAGTTCTTTGGCCGTATCAATAAAAATCTGGAGTAATTTTTGTAAAAGTTCTCTTTCCTGATTCGTGTTAATCAGGGCACTTTCCCAATTTAAAACCTGAATCTTCTGATTCTTCTCTAATTTTGTAAAGTCTACGGTATATTGAAAAGTGGCCCGCAACAGGCGGTTAGCCGCCAATAGTCGATATCGAAGCTCTTCCCAGTCAAATGGTGTAATCAGAACATCATCAACCCCCGCATCCAGAAATTCTGTGACTAATTGCGCCTCTCCCTTCTTGCCCAAGCGGAAGATATAGATATATTGCTTAGATTTTCGAATATTTTGAACCAATTCAATCGTATCTTTTTCCGTCTCTCCCAAAATAACCAATTGAATTTCAGGCGTTTTTTGTAAACTGGAATAGAGCCTATCCTCTTGCTCAAGGAAAAAAAGCTGATGCCCCCATTCAATAAGCTTACCCATTAACTGCTTTAACTCATCAGGCCCATTTTCTAAGACTAGGATTTTCATTGCACTTGGGGGGATCAAGATTATATTACTGGTTTAATTTTAAAACCCGAATAATTCGCGCTAGTAAATCTTCATGTGTAAAAGGTTTAGTCAGGTAATGTCGAATCCCGGAACGAATAGCCTTCAACATGCTTTCTCTACTATCTTCAGCCGTCAGCATGATCACTGGAATGTTTTTAAACTCTTCCATCCCTTTCAGTTTGAGAAAAAGTTCGTAACCATCCATTTCGGGCATATGCCAGTCCAATAAAATCAGATCTACCGGCCCTTCCTCTAAACACTCCATTGCCAGCGCCGCACTTTCTGCTTCATAAATCTCAAAATCAAACACATTCAGAGCTTCATGAACAATTCGTCTTAAGGTAGCACTGTCATCAACGATTAATACTTTCTTCATTGATTGTTTTTTGTTTTTCCAATTTGATAATATAAGCCATTGCCATAGGACATATTTTTGAAGTCCGTTTCAATTCCTAGCAGTGACTCTGTTGCTCCAAGCAGCATAAAACTTTCCGGACGCAAAATACCGGTAATTTTTCTAAACAGATCCTTTTTAAATTGTTCGGAGAAATAGATGGCCACGTTCCGACAGAGGACCAAATCAAATTCACCCAAAACAGCAAAACTATCCATTAAATTAAATGCTTGAAATTTCACTTTTGCCCTAATCTCCGGTGAGATCGTCCAGACTTTTTTTTGTGAAGAAAAATGTTTTGCCAGGCGACTATCGGGCATACCTCGACTGATGGTGAAAGGATCATAGCACCCCTTTTGAGCCAAATAGAGGGCCGCATTCGAAATATCCGTACCCACCAACTCAAAGCGATTTAATAAATCTGGTCGCCCTTGTTTTTCTAGGATTTCTCTAATCAAAATAACGAGAGAATAAGGCTCCTGCCCTGTAGAACAAGCCGCCGACCAAATCCGGATATTTCGCTGCCCTTGGTGAAGACGCTCAATCAGGGAGGGCAAAATAGAGTGTTCGAGGGTTGCCCAGCAGGAATCATCACGAAACCACAAGGTTTCATTCGTCGTCATGAGGTCAACAACTTGGGATAATAAGCTTTCATCCATTATAATGGCTCTGTGAAGCTCCCCAAAATTTGCCACGCCAATCTCATTCGCCAACTCGGTCAAACGGGTTTCCACTAAATAATCTTGATCCGCTTTCAGCACTATCCCACATACCGAGGCCAGTAGATCTCGTAGTTTCTCAAACTCGTATTGTTGTAATGGTTCAATCATAGATGAAACAGCCACTCAATTGATACTTTACACTATTTTTCACAAAACAGGCCTTCACTAAAGGCATTTAAGCGAAGAAAAAAAGCAGGGTGCTATCGTGCTTTCACTTGAAACTGTTCATCTAGGCGGAATAACTTCAGTACTTTGAGAATTGAGGAATTACAGCCTACCACACTGAAGATCTTATTCGTTGCTTTCGCTTTCTTAAACAAGCCCACTATCAGATTAACTCCAATTGAATCAAGTGTTTCAATGCTTTTACAATCCAATACCAATTGCTCCCAAGAATCATCGCTATCCAGATGAGCAATCAAGATATCCCTCATTGCAGGAACGTTTGTGGCAATAATTTCTTCTTGAGGAATACAAAACAGGGTAGAGTTTTCCTTTACGAATTTGATCATTCTTCTCGCCTTTTCTTAACGTTCACTTAAGATTATTTCCAATATAATCGTCTATAAGATTCCCAACTTGAGTCTAGGGCCTTTTTCAAACTGGATCTTATCATTTTGTCATCTTGGTAGATCTCAAAATATTAAGGCCTGTATAGCATTGGGGCACATTTTACCTGTAATCTAGTATATTCTTAAAGAACCGTATAGCGAAAAATCAACTTGTATCCCATTGTTTTTCTAACTTAATTTTTTAAACCTTTGAGAGAAAGAATAAATCATCCTTTTTCTCTTGTTGGAGCCTGCTAGATTTATTATGAGAGGACTAAAAAGATTCACTCCTCTCCAACTATTATTTGAGCCGTAACCACATGATGAAACCTATCTTAGCAATCACAATGGGAGATCCGGCGGGAGTCGGCCCGGAAATCGTAGCAAAAGCCCTTTCAGAATCCAAGCAAATTGAAGATTTCATCCCTATAGTAATAGGAGATAAGACAGTATTGGAGGAGACCTTAAGAGCACTGAAGCTCTCCACTCCCATACTGGCATTCAATCAGATTGAAGAGCTTGAGTATCAAGAGGGAAGTATCAGTGTTCTGGATTTTCAACGCCTGGATCGCCGTGGCTTTGCCAAGGGTATCGTTCATCAGGGGTCAGGAGATTTTTCCTATCAGGCTGTCGTCTTAGCCGTAGAGCTTTGCAGACAAAAAAAAGTTCAGGCCATGGTTACAGCACCTATCTGCAAAGAAGCTTGGCACAGAGCAGGTCATTGTTTTGATGGTCATACAGGATTGATTGCCAGCCTCACACAGACGACAAACTATCGGATGTTACTCGCATCTGAAAAGTTAAAAACGCTACATGTCACAGCTCACATACCTTTAAGGGAAGCTTGTGATACACTGAGCCAAGAGCTAGTCTACCAATCTATTCTCCTTGGAAATCAACACTTACAGAGGCTTGGGATTCCCAAGCCACGAATCGCCGTTTGCGGGCTGAACCCTCATGCCGGTGAAAATGGAATTTTTGGTACCGAAGATCTGGAAAAGATTTTACCCGCAATTCAACAAGCACAACAGGAAAATATTGAGGTATTTGGCCCACTACCGGCTGATACGGTATTCCTAAAAGCATTCCAGGGTAATTTTGACATGGTAATTGCACAATATCATGATCAAGGGCATATCCCCGGAAAGCTGATTGCCTTTGATACTGGCGTCAATGTAACCCTTGGTTTACCGATTATCCGGACCTCTGTTGATCATGGTACGGCCTTTGACATTGCTGGCAAAGGAATTGCTGATCATGGCAATTTACACTGTGCCATACAATACGCATTGAAAATGATTCAATTTAACTAAATCGGTAAAGCCAAGGGATCCATTCTCTTTTTAAATTTTTTACTATTTTTGTTGCAAGCACTGCTTGTAGGGGACTCAAGAGAATAGTTAAAATAAGCAGAATCACATTTCTTAAATTCATTGTAGACAATTTTCTTATAGGAATCAAATGAGTGAAGACCAAAATGTTCATATCCTCGTCGTGGAAGACAATGAAAAAATAAGGAAGTTGCTTTGTAGTATTTTACGTAATGTAGGGTACACTAATCTTTCTGAAGCTGAAAATGGACTTACAGCTTGGCAAAAACTACAAGCTAGCAATTTCGATCTAGTATTAACCGACTGGATGATGCCTGAGATGGATGGCCTGGAATTACTTAAAAAAATTCGCACAAGTTCCGAGCACTTTCAAAAGATGCCAGTAATGATGATTACAGCATCCGACTCTACAGAAAATATAGTCGAAGCTGCCCAATGGAAAATTAATGGTTATATAGTCAAACCTTTTAGTGTTAAAACAGTCGTACAAAAAATCAAAGAGGCAATCTCTTGAGATTTCGTCATCATATTCCTAGCAACGCTTAAAGAAGGAACACCATCTGGACTCCACCGAAACTCGTTAACTGGATCAGCGAGGATTTAAATAAACGGAAGCTCCCACCTCCCCATCGCCTGGAAGCAGAGTACCTGGTCTGCCATGCGCTGGGTCTCTCACGCCTTGATATCTACCTCAATCATGACAAGCCCTGTACTCATGAGGAAAGGGAATGTTTAAAAGCATTGCTCAAAAGAAGGCACAACCGGGAGCCTCTTGCCTATATCATCGGTTCCTGTGATTTCTGGTCGTTACATCTTACTATCAAAAAAGGCGTCCTTATACCCCGGCAGGATACGGAAGTTTTAGTCAGTGCTGCCCTGGAACTCATTCCTGATAGCCCCAGAGAACAGGCCTACAGAATATTGGAACTCGGAACGGGAAGTGCGGCCATCCCCTTGGCCCTGTCACTGGAAAGAAAATTTATTCAAATTATTACTGTGGAAAAAAGCCCCTCTGCCATGGCTATCGCCAAGGATAATATTCTAAAGTATCAAGCGGAAGTTAAGCAGCAAGGCAATCATATTCAATTAGTCCACGGTAACGGTTTCTCCTCGATTAAAAGGGTTCCTTGCACTGACATGATAATCAGCAACCCTCCTTATATCCCTTCAGGAGAGATTCCAAAGTTACAAAATGAAGTGAGTCAATGGGAGCCCAGTCTCGCCTTGGATGGTGGAGAGGATGGGCTTAACTTTTATCGATATTTAAGAACAACAGCTGAAATTCTATTGAAAGAACAGGGGGTTTTAATTTTTGAACATGGTTTTGATCAATACGCTTCAATTCTAGCGCTGATGGAGAAATCTGACACACTGAGTTTCCATAAAGCAGTCAAAGATATCGAAGGAAGGGATCGTGTTATGATCTACAAGAAGCGTTAACTTCATAGAACTTTACTCCTTTCCCACAATTGCCAACGCTTAAATTGGATAATCTCCGGCTAAAATGATACATTTTAAAGAATTTTATTCTCAAAAGCTCTCCCTATTCGAAAAGCACCTCAAGGACAGCTTTCCTGAGGTTCCACTACCTGTAGCTATCCTAGAAGAAGCTATGAAGTATTCCCTCTTCGCCGGAGGGAAACGAATCCGCCCCATCTTATTGCTAACTACTTTGGAATGTGCAGGGAAACCCCCAACAATTGGGCTACCATTTGCTTGCGCCCTTGAATATATTCATACCTATTCCTTAATCCATGATGATTTACCTTGCATGGATGACGACCATTTAAGACGTGGCCTCCCTACCAGTCATATAAAATTTGGAGAGGATATCGCTCTCTTAGCCGGAGATGCACTTTTAACACATAGCTTCTCCCTACTTTCTGGAGGCGTGGCACAGAAACACGTAAGGCCAGATATTCTGATCAAAATTATTCACCTACTTTCCAACCAAGCTGGATTATTCGGAATGATTACCGGTCAGGTAGGGGATATTAAAAAAGTTCAATGCTCTAGCCCACAAGAGTCTTTGGATTTTATTCATCGCAATAAAACAGGAGCATTAATCACGGCTTCCATCCAGATTGGCGCACTATTAGCTGGGGTGAATGAACAGAGCTATCAACACTTGGAAAAGTTTGGACAAGAGATCGGGAAGTGTTTTCAAATCCAAGATGATATTCTTGATGAAGTGGGGAATGAAGAAGAGCTGGGGAAACCTACGGGAAGTGATAGTAAAAACGAAAAGCTCACTTACCCCAGTGTCTTTGGGCTGTCAGAGTCCCAAAGACTCGCCACGGAGAGTTTTAACCAAGCAATCTTTTCACTCGAGCAATCTGGACTCCAAACGAATCGCTTAAAAGAAATTGCTGAGTATATTCTAAATCGTATCCATTAATGAGGAGTGAAGGAGACTCTAATGGGAATATTCAGTAGGAACTTCCGTAAAGCAGCTGATAATTGTAATAGGAGCGTAGTACTTTCTTTACGTAATTTTTAGTTTCCTGGAAGGAAATCGATTCCAAAAAGTAGTCCTCGTCTTCAATCTTGATCTTCTTTCTCCATCGACGAACATTTGTCGGTCCACCATTATAGGCAGCCAAAGCATAAAATTGATTTCCTTTATACCTCTTTAATAAGCGTTTTAAATAAGCGATCCCTATTTCCAGATTTACTGCAGGACGGATTAAATCTTTGTCTTGCACGGGTTTTTTGATTAACCGCCCTATGTATTTTGCCGTCTTTGGCATCAACTGCAACAACCCCTTAGCGCCCGCACTGGATTCAACTTGAGGACGAAAGCGTGATTCTTCCCTCATCACAGAATAAACTAATAATTCAGGAACCTGATAACCATTGGCTAAAGAGGTTACTACCTTCCTGTAAGCCAGGGGATAATACAGATTCTTAATCGTTAATCCAAACTTTGTTTCATTCAGTATTTGGCTATAATGATAGGAATTAATCAACCTCACCACCAAAGCGAAACGCTGTTCCTTGATTAACATCGCTGATAAGTTCAGAAAAAAAGCAGCTTGGTGAAGATTTTCGCTTTCCTCAAGAATCAACTGATCAGCCAGTTCAGGTTCCCCTACTGCGTAAAGAAGTTCAAACCTTACCAATAATGCATTTTCTTTATCTGACAGTACTCCTTCCGAATCCTTTCTCCACTGCCAAGTTTCACTCAATTGAATATCCGATTCCGGCCTCGTCATAAAGTGAGCACGTAATCCATAAAAGGTTTTCGGATATTTTTGATAACAAAGCCCATAGCCTGTATCCTGGTACTGCTTTTCTTTAACCCCCCAGTAGCAGAAACGCGCTCCAATCGCTGCTTTTGCGAAGGTATGCCCTTTCGCCCATGTGAACAGCTTTTGGACCTTGTCTCCATCCTGCCATTGCTGATAACCCAGGAATAAACTCCATTTCGCTTCTTCAAGCCTCCTGGGATTCTTTGTTGCGATGTACTTTTCTAAGTAAAGAATTCCCTCCTTACTCTTCCCTTTTTTCAAAAAATATCTGCCGAGCTGAAACAACCTTTCCGTGGTTGATTGTATATTGAAGCGAGATTCAATTTGAGCTTTAACTCTTTTTACCTGTTTTAGTTTCCCCTTCTTCAGCCATAGATCAAATTCCCAGCCAAGCCTATTCCATTCTGAAACCCTCAACCAGTTTTTATCTTTCTTAATATCACCAAGCAAAATAGAGTACTGCCTTTTCCGAAGCCGAGATTTTTTATAGATTGCTACAATCCCATCCCACTCTGAAAAGGTAGCTGGATCTTGACGGCTTAGACGCTTGACCACAGTAAAAATATATTCATGATTCCCATATTTGTACTGGCGTTTTAAATGTCTTAACCAGCTTATTTTTCCCAGAGAACTTTCCGTGACCAATTTGGTGATCAGCTCCCTCTTTTGAGGTTCCAATTTCATAATATTTGAGGTTTCCCAAAGGAAACTCAAAAGAGGTAAAAAGTCTTTGCTTTGTTTCCCCTCACTTTTCATTAATTCAATTAAAACCCAACTATTTTCCTCATACCTAAATACTCCTTCCAATAGAAATCTCAGCTCTTCTCTTTTTACCTCATTAACTTTTAATTTACTGAATAAGAGCGGTTGAATTGCTTCACGGTGCGATCTCCCTAGTTTTCCCTTTGGTAATTCTCTCAAAGATTGAAGAATTAATCCTAAATTTTCCTCTCTGATCCCCCGCAAAAACATTTCGTATGATAATATACTCTTAAAGTTCGTATCATTCAGACTTTGCATCTGCTCAAAAATTTTTTCAGACTCTTCCAGTTTTCCTTTTTTTATTAGTGCTTTATAGTGAAGATATAAATCTTCGAGTTTGATACTATTGCTATCTCCGATATTAGTCTGGTCTATGATTGAGGTGTATTTCCCTTGTCGAAATAATTCCAGATTCTTTTTATATTCACTTGCAGCTGTAAGGCTTAGAGGGAAAAGGAGAAAACAAAGCAATACCCCCAGAAACAATGACCCGGACTCTACCGAAAGTGGATTGACAACATACTTTTCAAAAGATCGATTCATTAACTATCACCTTAAAATTATGAAAAAAATCCGCTTCAGCCCGGGTAATACGAATTATCAATGGCGATCAAATTCAGGAAATTCGTTTTTGAGAAGAAATCTTCCCAGTATTTTCATTGCCACCAATAATGAGAGTCAACTATTAAACTTGCAAAATCGGTTCTATTCCCTTAATTTTTCAAACAAGAATAAGAGCTATCAGAATCGTTCTATCAAACATATATTCCACCCAAAGGAACAGTCAGGAAACGTAGAACAAGGCTTTCCATCTGATTACCCATGGAAGCAAAGTAATCAAGAATTAGACTTTACATCTTTTTCAAAAACAATCATTGAAAATCTAGTGGAAAACCCGAACTCATTATTTCAACAAGCGAATTTTCTGCGGAAAATCTGTGAGGAGGAAGGGATCACGATACCAAATATCGCTACTTTTGATGGAATTCAAACTTGGGAAGAGTTTATGGAGCTACTCTCTTCATTTAGCTCGAAGAAAGACCCACAGTTTTTTGAGCTAACTATCGCTCTTATTGTGCAGTATGCAGACCTATGTGAAAAATAAAGGGGGACTCTTTGGCAGGGCAAAAAAAAAGCATTAACACCAAATGGTGTTAATGCTTTTGCTAATCTTCGGAAGCTGCTTCTTTTTCAGTTTCCTTTTTTAAATCTTCTTTGACTGCAGTAATTGTCTCATCTTTTTTCTCTGGAGTAGAACCAACATTTTCCAGATCAACCATTTGAATCAATGCTAGCTGCGCATTATCTCCAAGCCGATTTCCCAGCTTGTAGATCCTGGTATAACCACCATTTCTCTCTTGGTAAAGAGGACCATACTCGTCAAATAACTTTTCCATAGCTTCTTTTGTCTTAACAAAAGCTAAGGCTTGTCTTCTTGAATGCAGAGTATTTCGTTTTCCAAGAATAATCATCTTGTCAAAATACTTCCGCATTTCTTTTGCTCTAGTGATCGTTGTTTTGATCTCACCATGTTCAAGCAAGGAAGTAACCAAATTTCTCATCATCGCTTTTCGATGACTTGTAGTTACGCCTAATCTTTTTCCGGCTTTTAAATGTCTCATTCCTTATAGCTCAATTATATCGTCATCCGCAGGCAATATCCTATGACATATAGTCACAGGACATTTTTACAGGGACCACCAAACATTAATTAAAGAATCTCCGGTAATTTCCTCGGTGACTCATAGCTCTCCAGTTTCATGCCCAAAGTCAACCCCATAGAGGCCAACACGGTTTTAATCTCCTGAAGGGACTTTCGACCAAAGTTTTTAGTCTTGAGCATTTCCGCCTCAGTTTTCTGAACCAAGTCTCCGATCGTCTCAATTTTTGCATTTTGCAAGCAATTAATCGACCTTACGGAAAGTTCCAACTCATTGACGCTACGATGCAGATGTGGATTTTCGAGAGGCGTTTCTTCTTCCTCTTTTTCTTCCTCAATCGGCTTGATTGCGTCTTCATCAAAATTTACAAATGGTGAAAAATACTCTTTCAAGATTTTTGCGCCATAAGCTATTGTATCTTCAGGCTTCACCCCACCATTTGTCCAAACTTCAAAGCTTAAGCGCTCGTAGTCAGTCTTTTGGCCTACTCGGGTATTTTCAACTTCATATTTAATTTTCTTCACAGGAGAATGATTGGAGTCCAAAAAGATGGTTCCAATGGGGAGATCCCCGTTATAATTCTCCTCTGCAGAAATAAACCCTCTGTTGATCCTACAGTACAAAGTCATTTCGAGGGTCGCCCCTTCATCCAAATGACAGATTACCTGATCAGGGTTCATAATATCAGCTTTGCCGAAAGTAGATATATCTGATGCTTTAACTGTTTTGGGACCTTCTGCAATCAGCTCAAACGCACAGTCGTCAGTACCGTGCTGCATCATTTCTAATTCCTTTAAGTTCAGCACGATTTGTAGGACATCCTCTCGAATACCTTTAATCGTTTCAAACTCATGAGAAACACCTTCAATCTTCACGCCGTACGCTGCACAGCCGAAAATTGAAGAAAGCATCACTCTTCTCAAAGAGTGACCGATAGTTATCCCAAACCCCTTATGTAGAGGCTCCAGAATAAACTTTCCGTATTTCTCGCTAATACTCTCACGTTCAACCGCTAGAGTTTCAGGGATTTCCAGTCCTTCCCAATTAATTTGCAGTATGTTTTCGTTTTTTTCCACTCAACTACCGAGAATAAAGCTCTACAATTAGTTGTTCTTGAATTGGAATCGCAATTGCAATCTCTTCTCTTTTGGGATAAGCAACCAATTTTCCCTCAAGATCACTATCATTCAGACTTACCCAAGCTGGCACGCCTTTTCTAGTTGATGACTCAACAGACACCTTAATCTTATCCATGCCTCTACTTTTTTGGCGGATAGAGATTTGATCGTTAATGTTCACCAGGGCTGAAGGAATATTTGCCTTCTTACCATTAAGCTCAACATGAGAATGTTTTACCAGTTGTCTTGCTTCGGCCAAAGAACGAGCAAAACCCATCTTCAAAACGACATTATCCAATCGTCTTTCCAATAGAACCAGAAGGTTCTCACCAGTTTTACCTTTTTGGCGTTCAGCTTTCTTAAAAGTTAAGCGGAACTGCTTTTCTAGCAATCCGTAAATTCGTTTAACTTTTTGTTTTTCGCGTAATTGAATTCCATATTCGGAATGCTTCACACGTCTTGCGTTCGGTCCGTGTTGTCCTGGGACGTAGGCACGCTTTTCAATAGCGCATTTATCTGTATGACAACGATCACCTTTCAGGAATAACTTAACCTTTTCTCGTCGACACAGCCTACATACGGCACCTGTGTATCTTGCCACTCTTCTTCTCCAGAGTTTATTTCGTGATTTTAAATACCCGACCTAGATCCGTCGTCTCTTAGGAGGTCTACAACCATTATGAGGAATCGGTGTCGTATCTTTAATAGACGTCACCTTAATACCCGAACCGGCTACAGCTCTAAGAGCTGACTCTCGTCCACTACCTGGGCCTTTTACCACGATCTCAACCTGTCGAAGCCCATGCTCCATAGCCTTGTTGATAGCATCTTCGCCAACAAGTCTTGCAGCATAAGGAGTACTCTTTCGTGCCCCCTTAAAACCATGCAACCCTGTGCTTGACCAGCTGATTACGTTTCCAGTTGTATCAGTAACGGAAACGATTGTATTATTAAAGGTGGCGCTGATATACACTTTGCCTACGGGGATATTTTTCCGTTCCTTTTTCTTTCCTGCCTTTTTTTTGACTGCTTTTGCCATTTATTTTACCAAACTAATCCGGTTATCTATTTCTTTTTAGGAGCAGCTAATCGTTTTGGCCCTTTCCGAGTTCTTGCATTTGTTTTCGTTCTCTGACCATGGCAAGGTAAACCTCTTCGATGCCGTAGTCCCCGGTAACAGCCTAAGTCGACCAATCGTTTGATATCCATGCTTACTGATCGTCTCAAGTCACCTTCTACGGTCATTCCTTGAACGATTTTCCTGATTTTTGCTAATTCTTCATCACTCAGATCTTTTACCCTGGTATTTTTGTCTACCTGGGCTCCGGTTAGGATGTCAACAGAAGAACTTCTCCCAATACCGAAAATGTATGTCAATCCGATTTCGACACGCTTGTTAGCCGGCAAGTCGATTCCTGCGATACGGGCCAATTTTTCCTCCCTTAACCTTGTCGTTGTTTATGTCGTGGGTTTTCACAAATCACCCGCAAAACACCTTTTCTCTTCACAGTTTTGCATTTTGGGCAGATTGGTTTTACCGATGCTCTAACTTTCATTCTTTTCTCTCGTATTCGATCGTTCTTATTTGAACACTCGTCACAGCCGCGCTTATCTAAAAGCAGATCTGCAAAGCTAACACTGGACCGTTTTTTTAGCAACGCCTAATTGTCGCACAGGCCTTCGGACTTAAAAAATCTTTAGGATCCGCTCAGTAATTTCAGCAATTTCTCCCTCAGCTTTTACTTTTAACAGCAAAGCATTTTTATCGTAATAGTCGATTAAAGGAGAAGTTTGCTCTTCAAAATTCCTCAGACGATTGATGATTTTTTCCTTATGGTCATCGGAACGATGCATTAAAGGCTCTCCATCATGATCACAAAGGCCATCTTTTTGTGGCACTTTAAACTTCAGATGGTATTCCGCTCCACAAGAGGAACAAACACGCCGTCCAGTCAACCGCTCAATCAATTTCTTTTGATCGACTTCCAGATAAATCACCTTGTCAATTTTTTCCCCAGAACCCTGTGCCATCTCTTCCAGTTTTTCCGCTTGAACTACAGTTCGAGGAAATCCGTCCAAGATAAAACCTTGACTACAATCGTCCTGGCTAGTCCGGCTCTTGATAATATCAACCATGATTTCATCAGGAACCAGCCCACCTTTTTCCATTATCTGCTTTGCTTGCTTTCCAATCTCCGTTCCCTCTTTAACA
>NVSR01000035.1 GCA_002401295.1 SAR324 cluster bacterium
GCATGAGCAATGACCTCTAAGCCACTGGCGCGAGCGTAGGCAAACTCATCAATAAAATCTCGAGCTGGAAAATTAGCTTCATCCCCTCCTAATCCAACGCCAATCACCCGACCTGTTTTATCTGCCAAAGCTTGATCAAAAACAAGCCGTACTACTTCATTACCAAAATTGCGAGGACCATCAAAGAGCAACTTCATTTCGATGTTCCAACGTTGCTCGGCCTCTTTGGCTGCTCGATCAATCTCTTGTAGAATTTCATGGAGATCCATGCCTTTTTTCGTCATGAAGAAGGGGGTCATCATGACTTCACAATAACGGATGTTTTGCGCGGCTGAATTTTTTAAAAATTCCAGAGTCAGATCATAAAAATCATCAGGTTGTTGAAAAGCATCCAGAACATCACGAAAGGCCCAGAGAAATTCCAGGAAGGAGGTATATTGAAATCGCTTTTCTAGGGATGCCAGGGAATGCTGTTTTCCATTACCCCCGTGTTTTTGCAACAACTGATACCAAAACTGAGGAGTCACACTACCTTCCAGGTGTACATGTAACTCAACTTTTGGCAGGCCTTGAATAAAATCTTGCATCTTAAATCGGTTATGAGTTAGCGGCTATCAATTGTTCGGTGTTCATCATCTATTATCAATCGACAAACCATGGTATTCTGATGGAAATAGGTAGGCACAGGAGCCTCCCCCTACGAAATAATAAAATTGAATAGGGCTATTTTTTTTGTGCCTTTTCCCAATCAAGAATACCCTGACATAGTCCCTCCAGGTTTTGAGGGATTGCAGTAAAAACGGGTTTGATGGAGAAGGCTTCTAATGTTTCCGTTGTTTTAGTGCCAATAGAAGCAATCTTGGGGAGTTCAACCGAATCCCTTTCACCCAGGATTTTAAAAAAATTACTGACCGTTGATGAGCTGGTAAAAGTGATCCAGTCTAAATCCTTGGCCTGCAATGTTTGGTGCAAAATCTCTCGATTTTCTAGAGGAACCATATTTTGGTACACAGGGGTTAAAGTGACTTCGGCCCCTGCAGATTCTAATTCGGGAATCAGATATTTACGGGCTTTTAAAGCTCGGGGGAACCAAATTTTATTGTCCTGGACTCCTCTTCGTAAGAGTTCATCCAACAAGCCTTCAGCCTGGAAACGTTCAGGAACAATATCAACCGGCCAGCCTGCTTCTTCCATCAATTGAGCTGTCTGATTACCCACAGCACCAAATTGCAGGTGAGGAAAATCCTGGAATTGATAACCCAGTTGGCTCAACCTCTTTTGGGTTTGCTTGACAGCATTGGCACTGGTAAACAATATCCAGTTGAATTTTTGGAGTTCTTCGACAGCTTGGTCAAAGGATGACCAATCATCAGGATCTTGAATGGAGATGGTTGGAATGCAAGTGACTTCCGCTCCGGCTGCCGATAGCTTGTTTTCCAAGCTGCCAGCCTGAGCGGCATTACGAGTGATGAGGACTTTCATGATAATTCGTTACTAGGGTTTCCCCCTTCCCCCCGTTCAAGTGCCCGATGGCAATTGCAATAAAAAAAGGGGAGATAGAATTATTGGACTTCGATACCAACTTCTCGCAGAATTTCCCGGCCACCTTGCTCCAGCAGCTCTTCAGCGATTTGTACACCCATTTGCGCTGCCTGATCACGCTTGCCATGTCGGACTAATTTAAGGAAGCGTTTTCCATCGGGGCTGGCGACCATAGCAGTCAGAGTCAAATTGTCCCCTTCCAGAGTAGCAAAACCTCCAATAGGCACTTGGCAGCCACCATTCAGGCGAGTGAGTAAAGCACGCTCAGCAGCAACTCGATCGGTTGTTTCTGGATCTCGTAAGTGAGTAATCAGAGACAAAACCTCTTCATCATCCACGCGAGACTCAATCCCGACTACACCCTGTCCAATAGCCGGCAGAGAAATTTCTACAGAAATTCGTTCTGCAATGCGCTCTTCAAAACCCAGGCGAATCAATCCGGCAGAAGCCAAAATAATGGCATCAAAATTTCCTTCATCCAACTTTCTCAAGCGAGTATTTACATTTCCTCGCAAAGAAATAAAAGAGATGTCGGGGCGCAGTCGCTGCAGCTGAGCAATCCTACGCAGAGAGCTAGTGCCGACGATCGCTTTTTGAGGTAAGGACTCAAAGCTGGAATATTGATTCGATACAAAAGCATCGGAGGGCTCTTCCCGCTCAGTAATCACGGAAATTTCCAGTCCTTCGGGCAGCTCAATGGGTACATCCTTCATGGAATGTACGGCAATATCCGCTTCATCTTTCAAGATAGCCACTTCCAACTCTTTGACGAATAATCCTTTCCCACCAATCTTTGAGAGAGGTGTATCCAGGATAATATCTCCCTGAGTTTTCATCTCCAAGAGTTCTACAGAAACATGGGGAAACTTTGCTTCAATCTGGTCTTTCACCCAGTTAGCCTGCCAGAGAGCTAGTTTGCTGGATCTGGTGGCAATTTTCAGTGTTTTTTTCATTTGATTCTCACTACCTTACTAGACTGTTGCACTTCTTCCTGTTTTTTTAAATCAAACAGGTCATTCATGACTTGCAGATATTCCGAGCTAATCATACCTTCTTTAGCCTTTTGTTTGATCATCACTGTCGGTTCATGCAACAGCTTATAGGCAAATCCATTCATCATCGAGCGTACAGCGCGTTCCTGTTTTGCCGTCAGGTCTCCCATTTGGGACATTCCCTTTTGTAGTTCCACGTTCGCCAGATCCAAGACCTTTTCCCGGAAACTACGGATGGTGGGCACTACATCCAGAACAGCCAGCCAATCTTCAACCTTATCTAATTCTTCTTCAATAATATCTTCTGCATGACCCGCTTCCCTTTGTCTTGCCTTCAGGTTGCTATCCACGACGGTTTGCAAGTCGTCGATGTCATAAACATAAGCATTGCTGACCTTATTGATGGCAGGATCGATGTCTCTCGGTACAGCAATATCGATCAAAAATACGGAGCGATGCTTTCGCCGCTTCATACTTTTCTTGATCATCTTAGGTTCCAGGATAAAGCCCTTGGCCCCCGTTGAAGAAATCACAATATCCGCCATTTCCAGGTGGGATTCCATCTGTTCAAAACGAACCGCTGATCCATTGAATTTCTCAGCGAGTGAAACGGCCCGAGAAAAAGTTCGATTTGTCACTAATAGTTGAGAACAACCAGCTTTCAAAAGATGCCCAATGGCCAGCTCCGCCATTTCCCCCGCACCGATTACCAAGATGACTTTATCGGACATCTCATCAAAGATTTTTTTCGCCAACTCTACCGCAGCAAAACTGATCGAAACAGCAAAACGGGCAATTGCCGTTTCGTGTCGCACCCTTTTAGAAGTCAGGAAGGCTCGATTCATCACTTGATTGAGCAGAAAACCACAGCCTCCACCTTCTACAGAGAGGTGGAAAAAATTTTTGATCTGTCCGGCGATTTGAGATTCTCCAATCACCATGGACTCCAAACTCGAGACTACGCGAAAGATATGCTTGATCGCTTCCCGCCCAAAAACTCGCTGAAATTTGAAATTCAAATTTTCTTGCTTTATGAAACAGAGAAAGGCTTGTTCTACTTTCTCAGCCTGCTGCAGAGGATTCAGCGCATGGAAATAGAGTTCTACACGATTACAAGTAGAGACCACCATCATCTCTTCTACCTGACATTCACTCTTCAGGTAGGCAATGAGTGGGGCCACGTCCTTTTCCGGAACCGCCAGCTTCTCTCGAACCTCTATTGCGACCGTTTTGTAGCTTGCTGTTAGAATTCCCAGTTTCATAATTTCTTTGATTGCTCGAGTTACGGAAATCCGCATCACTTGGATTTCGGAGATTGAGAACAACTTTAACGGCTCCCCCTTGGCTCATCAAGGACTAAGGGAAAAAGCAGGATAAGGTTATGACCAAACTCATACTTTTTTATTTCTTAAATAAAACTTTTCACATCTTTTATATTAACAGTGGATTGTTCACTCGTCAGCATATTTTTTACTGTGACCTGACCACTTTCTATTTCTTTTTCACCTAGAACCAGTACGTATTTCACATCCAGTTTGTTCGCCTGGCGGAATTGGCTCTTCATGGATGCCTGAGAAGGATCAAAGTGAGTGACCTGACCTGACTCTCGACAAAGAGCGACCAACTGGCTGACTGCCTTGCGATCATGACCCAGTACAAACACACCATGACTTTCCGTCTCGGGCAATTCTGTCAGCATAGCCAAACGATCGAGGCCTAGCGCAAAGCCAATCGAGGAAACCGGCTCCGCTCCGAGAAGATCAAATAGGCCATCATAACGACCTCCGCCACCAGCCGCACTTTGGGCTCCCAGGTTAGCGGAATAGACTTCAAACACAGTCCGAGTATAATAATCCAGACCTCTTACCAGCTTGGCATTGAGCTCATATTGAACATCATGGAGCGCCAACAGTTCTTTTAGTTCTTCAAAGTGATCGTCACACTCCCCACAAATGTGTTCGTAGATTTTAGGAGCCTCTTCCGTCACCTCAATACACAAAGGAACTTTACAATCCAAAACCCTCAAAGGATTACTCTTAGTACGTCGCAGACAATTCTCACAAAGTCGGTCTTCATGACTTTCTAGAAATTCGACTAATTCCTTTTTGAATGTAGGACGGCAGTCCTCATGATTACAGCCGATAGAGTTCAGCTGAAAGGAAACGTCCGTCAGATTGATCTCTTTAAAATACTGTCGTAGCAGCAGGAACATTTCCAGATCCGCATCCGCTGTGGGCACGCCAAAAAATTCCGCACCAATTTGATGGAACTGGCGGTAACGTCCTTTCTGAGGTCGCTCAAAGCGGAACATAGGGCCCATGTAGTAATAACGAAGCTGTCGGTTCTTCGCCATTAAGTTATTCGTGATTACATGACGCACCACAGGGGCTGTCCCTTCAGGGCGTAATACCAAGCTTTGACCACGTCGGTCTTCCAGCTGGTACATTTCCTTGCCCACAATATCCGTGTCTTCGCCCACGCCTTTGGTAAAGAGTTCCGTTTTCTCCATGATTGGAGTCCGAATTTCTTTGAACCCGTAAAGTTTAAAGACGTCTTTGGCTTTCTCTTCTAAAAATTGGAAACGACTGACTTCATCATCATAGAGATCACGTGTCCCTTTAACAATTTTGAGTTGCATTGGCAGTGGTACCTGAAATATAGGACTTATCGAGTGGGGATTGGATAGTAGTGAATACCCGAAAAACAGGAGAAAATTTACCACCTTCCTATGTATAAGACAAGTGGAAGCTGTATTTGTGTTACCTATGGGTATTTATTGGCTTTTTATAGCTTATATTTCTATCAATGCTGATAGGAGCCTAAACGGTTATTTTGTAGGGTCTGGATAGGGGAGTTTTTAAGAGGTAAAGCCAGAGCAGAAGAGTCGCTCTGACTTAGAAATGCATTGACTACCAGTGATAACCAAAACTTGTAGCAATGGATTGGGCTCCACCTTCATAATCACCGGAAAGCGCTGAATAGGTTGAGCTCGCCTTCTTCGTGGTTACATTCAGGTAAGAAATATCCCAAATCAGATCACCATGAACGATACCCAAACCAGCGGCATAGGTTGTTCTACCTGTATCAGGAGTCAAAGGGTCCAAAGTTTCCTCGGGAATCGGGCTAGGATCCAAAGCGGCTCCAACCCTGACTTTCACTGTATTTTCAGAGCTACGAGAGACGACAAAAGTAGCACCTAACTGATAGCCTACGGTATCTTGCCAATCTTTGGCGATTACCGAGGATGAGCCATTGCTTTCAAAATCAACCGTCAAATTTTCAAAATGTGACCAATCTGTTTTGGTTGCAGTCAATTCAATGAAGACATCAGGGTTTCGTTTCTTATCTTTGTAAGAGATCCCAAATCTAGTCACGGCAGGCAACTGCAAGTCTACATCAATATCTCCGTACGGTAGTAGACCATCAACAAAAGCCTGGGTCGGTGCATTGGGAGCGCCACTGCTATCAAAATCGGCAGTTCCTTTTCCATCCAGTACAAATTTTGAATGATGAGCTACCCCAAATGCAAAATTATCACCGTTATAGAAGAAAGAAGCATTATAACCCATAGCCTTACCTGTTCCAGATAATTCAACGGGAACATCAAAACCATAGGATGCAGTCTTCTTCAGCGTGATTTTTCCATCGTAAAGGTCCATACCTGCAGCAATACCGAAATTTCCCATTCGAAAAGCTACAACCGGTGAGGTATTTCCAATAGTTAATTCCAGTTCAGTCAATACCTGCTTTCCTGACCAATCCTCAGGCCATTTGACCCCAGAATTAAAAGGAAAAGTCTGGCTGATTCCAAAGGCAAACTTTTCATTACCCCAAACACCGAACAGATGCGGGCCTAGAATGGTAGGGGTTTCAGTCTCCGCCTTTGCGCCAGTGCTTTCATTAGTAAATTCAAATTCCGAGCTCACTCTGGCAATACCACCCAGTGCATGAACACCTTTCTCCAGGAAGGGCATTGCTGCCGGTAAATCCGTTGCGGTAGTCGCTGCTTCCATTCGGGTAATTCCGGCTGTTGCCATTCCGTTGGATGCGGCATCTGAAAGGGTCGAATGAAAGCCATTTCCCCAAGCGAAACCAGTTCCCGCCATCAGGCTGACTAGGGATAATCCTAATTGCTTCAACTGCATAAATACTCCTTACTGTTATGCGTACTAAATCATTGCTGATTGACTGTTATGCGAGCGTAGTGATCCGACCACTTGATCGGATTTATTGAAATGGAATCTCCTTTTTTTATTAGGCACCCGAGCAGCCTCAAAAATTCATCGGCCTCAAGAATAGAAGTACAAGCCACTTCGTTCTATTCGGAATAAAAGGATTTCCAAATCTTGTTTTATTTCTGACCTATTCGCTATAGACCAAGATAACCTACACGTTAAGGTTGTTTACAAGTGAAAGGAACCCTAGCCAATCTCAAGTAGGATTACAAGATTTTTCTTCTTGCTTTATAACTATGTTTTGTTGAATTTTGATATATTTTTTTCTTTTAGATACCATCTACAACCAGCTATTATCCTCTCAGAATTACCCTGCATTTACCAAACAAAAAATATACTTAATCACCTGTTTATTATGATTATTAAGATATTGTAGTAGAGTTTTTGATCCTATTTTTTATCCTTCTTAAAAAAGTAAAATTCAAAACCTTCAGTGTTATAGGATATTTTCATTATAACTTAGCCAAATATTTTCAATATTCAGTAATAACAAAAGGTAAGATATTTACTTTACGTTTTCGTTAATGTCAGTACTTCCCGTTTTTTTTCGGAACTGTTCATTTTCAAGTTAACAGTTTGTCATTTCGRCCAACGGRAGAAATCCTATCGCAGGTAGYAACTAAGGTCTCTCCACTGGTCGAGATGACAYAGAGGAAACCCCAAGCTATTAACTACTTTTCTGAAATATGAACTGTGTGTTTTTCCTTATTTTTGGGGGGGGGATCGATCATTCCTGACAAAAAAGCGGTTGACCACCAGCCTTGCCTTAACTACTTTGTAACTAATCATTTTTCATTTAACTACTGGCGCTAAGAGATGGAGTTTACCATCAGGAAGTTTAGCGTTGATTTGTCGTGTGCCTGGGCGAATCAGCATCAATCCCAATTCAAGATAGGTCAAAAACATGGCTAAGACTCCCTTGAGCATTTATCTTGCAGAAACACCTGCTGATCAGCTGAATGAGGCATTTGTAGCTTACGTAGCTAACTTAAGTGTCGTCTCCTCAGTTTCCCCCGAAGTATCTCGATCTATTGTCCAGGAACTGGCGGACCAACGCGCCAACCTGAAGTTGATCGCCAGTGAAAACTACTGCTCTCTGCCCACACAATTGGCCATGGGCAATCTGCTGACAGACAAGTACGCTGAAGGTTTCCCAGGGTCTCGTTTTTATGAAGGATGCGATAACATTGATAACATTGAATCCAGAGCTTGTGAGCAAGCCAAAAAACTATTCAACGCAGAGCATGCTTACGTGCAGCCTCATAGTGGTGCGGATGCGAACATGGTGGCTTTCTGGGGAATTTTACAGGCCAGAGTTCAGGTCCCCTCTTTAGCRGAAATGGGYGTTAARGATCCAGCCAAGCTTTCYCATGAAGATTGGAGTAAAGTWCGGAAAAARTTGGGCAAYCAAAARTTACTRGGTTTRAATCTAGCGGCTGGCGGGCATTTGACTCACGGTTTCCGTCAGAATGTTTCYGGAAAGATGTTTGATGCCTATGCTTATGGCGTCAGCAAGGAAACGGGATTATTRGATTATGAYGMAATCGAAGCTCAGGCTGAAGAGGTCAAGCCTYTAATTTTGCTAGCKGGATAYAGTGCTTATCCTCGTASGATTGATTTTCGCCGYATGCGAGCTATYGCRGACAAGGTGGGTGCMGTTTTAATGGTAGATATGGCTCACTTTGCGGGTCTGGTTGCTGGTGGAGTTTTTAAGGGTGATTATAGTCCTYTCCCYCATGCTCATGTRGTTACKTCCACKACACACAARACATTGCGTGGACCTCGCGGTGGTATCATCCTGTCAACTAAAGAGTTCGGTGAATACATGGACAAGGGATGCCCCCTAGTTCTGGGTGGTCCCCTACCACACATGATGGCTGCGAAGGCTGTAGCTTTCACGGAAGCCAACCAAGAGGAATTCAAGACTTATGCACAGAATGTTTTGAAGAACTCACAAGCCTTAGCAACGGCTTGCATTGAAGAGGGTATGTCAGTCGTTTCCGGTGGAACGGATAATCACCTCTTGCTGGTGGATGTCACACCTTTTGGTTTGACGGGAAGACAAGCGGCAGCGGCGTTAGTTCGTTGTGGTATTACTTTGAATAAGAATGCGATTCCTTTCGATAAATACTCTCCCATGATCACTAGTGGACTCCGCTTGGGAACTCCCGCAGTAACTACTTTGGGCCTTGGTGTGGAAGAAGTGAAAGAAATTGCTGCTATTCTCAAACTGGTCTTGAGTAACATGACTCCAGGTACCATTGCTTCCGGCAAGAACGCAGGTAAAGCCAGCAAAATTGCTTATAACGTGGATGACAGTGTGATTGAACAAGCTTCTGCTCGTGTGAAAGCTCTGTTGGATCGCTTCCCTGTTTATCCTGAATTAGATCTGGAATTCTTGCAAAAGCATTTCGGGTAGTCTCTAAGGCGGGCCCCTGGGCCCGCCCTATCGGGAATAGCTTCTTTCGACTCTCTAAAGGTCTCTTTTACCCAGAGACTATCTAAGACACAGACAAAATTTGCTTGCCATCCTTAGTCAACATTTCCTCAGGCAAGGCTTTTTTGATAATCTCGATAAAAGCTTGAATAATAGTTTGCTTCAAAAAAGTACGGCTATAAACCAGACTGATCTCTCGGCTAGGTGTGGGCGACTCGAATCTGGCTAACCGCCCTTCATAACTACTTTCTGATCCCTCAATCATCAACTCAGGTAATAAGGTCACACCAAATCCCTGATCCACTAGCTTTTTCAGTACCTCTAGATTGCCCGTACCAAAAATAGCCTTCATTCCCTTCTGTTCCTTACTCCGACGGTGGCAGAGTTGCAGGGCTTGATCTCGAAAACAATGGCCTTCTTCCAGTAGCAAGAGTTCATTGGGAGCCAATTGCTGGATGGAAAGAACGGATTCACTGAGCAAAGAGTGATCAGGAGGGAAATAGGCTAGAAAGGATTCGTAATAAAGTGGTTTTTCAATAATTTTAGATTCCCCCAGCGGGGTAGCCAAAATTCCCGCATCCAGCTTATCATTCCCTAAATATTCTATAATCTGAGATGTCTGCAATTCATCAATTGTCAATTGAACCTTGGGATATTGCTCCTGAAATTCTCTCAAAAACCGAGGTAAGAGGTAAGGCGCAATAGTTGGGATCACTCCAAGGTGGAATTCTCCCGACACTTCTCCTTTTTCCATAGTGGCTATTTCTTCCAATCGAATGCTTTCTTGTAAAATCAATTTAGCCTGATCAACGATTTTCCTGCCTATCTCCGTGGGTAATATAGGCTGTCGGCTACGATCAAAAAGGGTCACTTCCAGCAAATCTTCCATCTTCTGAATCTGCATGCTCAACGTTGGTTGTGTGATGAAACAATGTCGAGCTGCCCTACTAAAACTACGGTAGGTATCAACCGCAACAATGTATTCAAGCTGGGATAGTGTAAAGAGCATTGCATTCTCTAAGGGCGGATTCCAGAACCCATGCTGCTGTACTGACAGTGCATGACTATCTGCTGTTCACCTCAAATCTCCAAGAAATCAAGGAGTTTCTCTGAGGAATTGACATTAAAAGAAACACTTTTTTCTACCTTAATTCTTCAATTCTGGAAATGAGGTTTTCAAGGAAAATGTCTTTATCACCATTCAAGAGAGGTAACTGGCAAAGTCGGTAGAAGCCATACAAAATCACATAGATTTTTCAGTTATGCAGTGACAGAATCAGGAGTAAACACTTAAAAATCCATTGACAGGTCAAACTGGTAGAAATATTGGTGTTACCAATTTACAGCTATTTTTTTCTCCCGGCCTCCTCTTCAAACGAGGATGATTGAACTAGTGAATCTTCTCCCAGGCTTCATATGGAACTAAAGGATAAAGTTATTGTCATCACCGGTGCCGCTCAGGGACTGGGCCGGAGCTTTGCTACAAGCTTGGCAAAAAAAGGTGCTAACGTCGCCTTAGTCGATTTAAACAAAGAAAAATTATTAGAAACTCAGGATCTTTGCCAGCAGGAAGGGATTGAATCTAAAATCTATTTGGTGAATGTCGCTGAAGAGAGCGCAGTTAAAGAGCTCTTTCAACAGGTAGTTCAGGATTTTGGAAGACTGGATGGCTTGTTGAATAACGCTGGTATTACCCGCGATGGCTTGCTCGTGAAAAAGAAGGAAGGTGCTTTGCAAACCATGAGTATCGAACAATGGCAACAGGTAATTGACGTCAACCTCACGGGTGTCTTTCTCTGTGGTCGAGAAGCAGCGGCTCAAATGGTAGCCCTGGAAAAACCTGGTGTGATCATAAACATCTCCAGTATTTCACGTGCCGGTAATATGGGTCAGAGCAACTATACGGCGGCAAAAGCCGGGGTTGCTTCAATGACAGTGACTTGGGCCAAAGAGCTATCCCGCTATGGAATTCGCGTCGGCGCAATCGCCCCCGGTTTCATCAATACGGAATTAGTTGCCGCCATGCGTGAAGATATCCTGGCCAAAACTATCGCTCAAGTCCCTCTAGGACGTATGGGAGAACCTGAGGAATTAGCTCATGCTGCTATATTTATTCTGGAAAATGACTATTTCACGGGTCGAGTCCTGGAATTGGACGGTGGCTTGCGGATTTAATTATCGGTTATCAGTTATCGGTTACCGGTATCGTTTGACGGATACACGGTATTGATATGGAAACGAGCAGGTACGAGGGCCTGCCCCTACAATATAATTAACCGCCAACCGATTTGTTCAAATCGGGTCAGGATAAAAAACAGGTTTCCCTTCCCAATTTTTCAAGTGATATCCTTGCTCATCTCTGGAGATAATTGTCTGTGGGGACAAAGTCACCTTACCACCCGGAGGATCCGCAATATAATGAGGCACCGCATAACCACTGGAGTGCAGACGCAACTTCTCAATGATCTCAATTCCCTGTTGAATACTGGTACGAAAATGTCTGGATCCATGAATTAAATCACATTGGTATAATGCATAAGGCCTAATGCGGAAGAAAAGTAATTTTTCCATCAGCTCCCGAATAATCTCAAAACGATCATTCACTCCCTTCAGAAAGACCGTCTGTGAGGCAATCACCACACCAGCATCAACCAATCGACTGATGGCCACTTTCGAGACCTCATTTAGTTCATCAGGATGCAGTACATGTAGACTCAGATAGACAGGATGATATTTGCGAAGCATCTGCACCAAGTCTTCGGTCACACGCTGAGGTAAAACTACGGGAATCTTCGATCCCAAACGAATGATTTGTACATGCGGAATCTTGCGGAGCTCCTGCAATAAGAACTCCAGGGATCCGTCATCTAAAAACAAGGCATCACCACCGCTGAGAATGACTTCTCTGATTTCAGAATGTTGGTGAATATAGTCCAGATTCTGCTGCCAATCACTCCGAGAAACTCGATGCTCTCCCTGCCCCACTAATCTGGCTCGGGTGCAGTAACGACAGTAAACCGCACAATTTTGTGTGGTCAGGAATAAAACTCGATCGGAATATCGATGCACCAAATTGGGTAAGGGAGAATCCTTCTCTTCGCAAAGGGGATCAATGCGCTCTTCCGGAGATATCAAGAGTTCCCCCTCTTGGGGAATCATAGTTTTTCTCAAGCTGCTCTGAGTAATCAATGCCAGGTAATAAGGAGTAATCCCGAGAGGCAAACGCTCTTGATGTCCTCCAAACGCAGTGAGTTCTGACGGTGTTAACTCCAGATATTGTTGAAGTTTCTCAGGGGTTTTAGGGCGGTTTTGCAGTTGCCATTTCCAGGAATTCCACTGTTCATTCGTGATCTGGGGAAAAAACTGCTGTCGGAAAGTTTGTATTGTGGAAATGCAATGGTTCATAGGAGAGCAGGGTAGGGATTCCAAATAGCCGTTCAATCATGAAATTTGGCATAGAGGCCAAAGAAAAACTCTCCGGCGACCAAAGTCATGAAAATAGCCTCTATTATTATTCGGAACCCTTTACTTTTGAAAGGAAAAACCAGCTTTATATTAGATATCAATGCAATATAATCCAATAAAATGACTAAATTTATCCTGCCTGCTTTTGTTTTTGCTGCATTAGTAAAATATTTACCTTAGCGGAGAGAGATTTCGTCAACCGATGCTCAGAACCATAGACCTCCAGACTGATAGCATTTGCTTTTCTATAATAGCCCGTTGCCTCTCTCAACTTTCCCGCTTGCTCCCAGTCATGGCCAAGTTTATTGAAATATTGAACTAATCTTGGGGATGCATTGGGTTTTTCCTGGTAATCGAACATAGTCTTCTCCAAATTCCATTCTTGAAACGGATGCCTTTTTGATCTTGGCACAATATTAAAGAAGGAAGATGCAAAAAACCCACCTTTTTGCGGTTAAGGACACAAAAATTGAGCATGAAAGCGTAAATGTTCTTCTATAAAACTGGAAATAAAGTAATAACTATGGTCATAGCCCTCGTGCATTTTCAGCTCCAGAGGATAATCCTTCACTTTGGCGGCCTCCAGCAAAGCCTCAGGTTTTAGTTGCTCAGGCAGAAAACCATCTGCTTTCCCTTGATCCACTTTTGCAGGAACAAACTGCTGAGCATGGCGCATCAGTTCACTCGCATCATACTGACGCCAGGTTTCGACATCTTTTCCTAAATAAGCGGTGAAAGCTTTTTGTCCCCAAGGGCAATTCATGGGATTGCTGATCGGACTGAATGCGGATACGGAAGCATAACGCTCTGGATTCCGCAGGGCAATCACCAGGGCACCATGGCCTCCCATGGAATGACCGGCAATAGCACGTTGGTCCGTCACAGGAAACATGGACTCAACCAACTCAGGCAATTCATTGACTACATAATCATACATCCGATAATGCCGACTCCAGGGCATTTCAGTGGCATTCAGATAAAAACCAGCACCTAGACCCAAGTCATACTCACCTTGGGCATCATCAGGTACTGCTTCACCTCTTGGACTGGTATCGGGAGCCACAATTGCAATGCCTAACTCAGCGGCCATACGCAAGGCCCCTGCCTTCTGCATGAAGTTTTCATCCGTACAAGTCAGCCCGGAAAGCCAATAAAGTACAGGTACCTTTTTACCAGCCGTGGCTTGAGGTGGCAGAAAAATGGCAAAACGCATGTTGCAATTCAGTGTGCTGGATTGGTGGCTATACTGTTTCTGCCAGCCTTCATAACTTTTATTACTGCTTAAATTTTCAACATTCATGGGCAATTGCTGGTTTCGAGTTATTTGTCAAAATGAATCACGGTGCGGATACTCTTGCCTGCATGCATCAAATCAAAGGCTGTATTCACCTCTTCCAAGCCCATAGTATGGGTAATAAAATCATCTAGTTTGAATTCTCCTTTGAGGTAACGCTCCACATACTCAGGTAACTCAGTTCGGCCTTTCACACCACCAAAAGCAGTGCCACGCCATACTCGACCTGTTACTAATTGGAAGGGACGAGTGGAAATTTCCTGACCGGCACCAGCAACACCAATGATCACAGATTCCCCCCAGCCTTTATGGCAGCACTCCAAAGCGGAACGCATCACATCCACATTGCCAATGCACTCGAAGGAATAATCCACACCACCATCCGTCAATTCAACAATCACATCCTGAATCGGTTTGTCATACTTTTTCGGATTAATACAATCAGTGGCTCCCAATTTTCTGGCCAGATCAAACTTGCTTTCATTGATATCAATAGCAATGATACGACCAGCTTTGGCCATTTGAGCACCAATAATAGCAGCCAGACCAATGCCACCCATACCAAAGATGGCGACAGTAGCTCCTTCTTCAACTTTTGCTGTATTTTTGACAGCACCCATACCAGTAGTCACACCACAGCCCAGTAGGCAGACTTCTTCCAGTGGTGCTTCTGGGTTCACTTTAGCCAGAGAAATTTCTGGTAATACCGTATATTCCGAGAAAGTTGAAGTACCCATGTAATGATAAATCGGTTTGCCGTCTTTAGAAAAACGGGTCGTACCATCGGGCATCAGGCCTTTACCCTGAGTTTCTCGGATTTTCTGGCAGAGGTTAGTTTTACCGGACTTACAGAATTTACACTCACCACATTCCGGCGTGTAAAGAGGAATGACATGGTCCCCAATACTAACACTGGTCACGCCTTCACCCAAGGCTTCCACAATACCACCACCCTCATGACCCAGGACACAAGGAAAAATGCCCTCAGGGTCATCACCTGACAGAGTGAAAGCATCTGTATGGCAAACACCCGTAGCCACCATGCGAACTCGGACTTCACCAGCCTGTGGTGGCATGACATCAATTTCTTCAATGGATAAAGGTTGTCCCGGTCCCCAAGCTACGGCAGCTTTTGATTTGATCATCTGTGTGGTCATTATTTTTTCCTGAATGGGTTGTGATTGCTTTGAATGAACTCTATTCTAACCGTTTCTTCAGGAATGATAATAGGCATGATTTGCAAATAACTTTTACGAGACAGTAATAATGGTGAGTTGGGAAGGAGTGAGTGAATTTGTTGCTGTCGCTGAAACGGAGAGTTTCACCAACGCAGCCAAAAGACTGAGGATATCGACGGCTCAAGTAAGTAGGCAAGTCAGTGCTCTGGAAAATAGATTGGGGGCAAAACTCTTCTATCGTACAACGCGGAAGGTCTCTGTCACCGAAGTGGGCAGCATTTATTACCAGCATTGCCGCTTGGTATTGGATGGTTTAGACGAGGCAGAACGAGCTATCAGCAACCTGCAGAAAACGCCACGAGGGAAGCTAAAAATCACAGCTCCAGTCACTTATGGTGAGGCGACTATTGCACCACTACTACATGATTTTATGATTCAGTACCCGGAAATCCTATTACGATTACACCTGACTAACCAAAAGGTAGATATCATTGAGCAAGGATTCGATCTGGCCATTCGCCTAGGTAATCTGGAAGATTCCAGCATGATTGCCAAGCGCTTAGCATCACGCACCCAATATGTGTGCGCTGCACCCAGCTATCTCACCAATTTTGGAGTTCCCCACTCCCTGTCGGAGCTCTCCCAACACAACTGCTTACGTGGGACTCTAGATTACTGGCGATTTCAAGAGGGTGGAAAGGAAGTAACAGCCCGGGTCAACGGCAGCATCCACTGCAATAGCGGCCATGCTCTGACTGACGCAGCTTTAAAAGGTATCGGTATTGTCCAGCTCCCTGATTCTTATCTGCAAGGACACATTGATAGTGGTGCTTTGGTCACTCTCTTAGATAACTACCGTAAGCCTGACGAAGGCATTTGGGCCTTGTACCCTCAGAATCGTCATCTGTCACCGAAGGTTAGGCTCCTGGTAGATTTTTTGAGTGAAAATTTGTCTCCATCCTAGTACTCCATCAGGGCTGTTTTAGTTGATAAATCCTAAATTTCACTTCACCATTCGGAATTCCTTGTTCGATATTCGATATTATTTTGAATATTGAATGTCGAATATCGAAGGATCGCTTTCATTTCCAGGTTACTAATTGAGAACGAAGGAAAGATATTAAATAGAGAGCCGTAACTAAACTGAGGAAAATACTTCCCAAGATTGAATATTTAAGATGCGACCCCCTCGACCTCTAATTAGGAACGAAGGAAAGATATTAAATGGAGAACCGTCACTAAACTGAAGAAATTCCTTCCCAAGATTGAATATTTAAGGTGCGACCCCCTACGCCCTTAACTAAAGCGGATACGAGGGTCCACAGCAGCTAAGCAAATGTCGGAGAGAATATTGCCGACCAGGAACATCAGGCTGGAGAGGAAAAGAGTTCCCATGACCACGGGGTAATCCCGCTCCGTGACAGCTTGAAAACCTAATAGTCCCAGACCATCGATGTTAAAGACCTTCTCAATTAAATAAGCTCCCATGAAGACCAAACTAATATTATTTCCAAAGCTTGCAGCCAGGGGAATGAGAGAATTCCGTAAAGCATGACGATATACCACAATCCTGGGTGGCAGACCTTTGGCAAAAGCAGTGCGAATGAAATCGGCGCTGAGATTCTCCAGGAGGGAGTTTTTCATCAACACTGTCATGGAGGCGAAACCACCAATCATGTAACAGATTAGCGGTAAGATGGAATGATAGATAATATCCCAAATTTGTTCGATTAAGGTGAATTCATCAAAGTCATCGGAAGTAAAGCCCTGCATGGGGAACCACTCCAGACGCCCTCCCATGTAGACCACTAAAATTAGTCCCAAAACGAAAGAGGGAACGGCATAACCAGTGAACACTGCCACTGAGGTAGCGCTATCAATCCAGGTTTTATTCCGAATCGCTTTCAATACTCCAAGAGGAACGCTAATCAAATAGGTCAGGATTGTGGTCACCACACCATAATAAATCGAGATGGGCAGGCGCTCTTTAATCAGATCCCAGACAGGTTCGTTATAACGATAGGACTCCCCTAAATCCAGGACAGCCACTTTTTTCAACCAATCCCAGTAGGCCACCATAATCGGCTTATCAAAACCATACAATTCTCGCAGGTATTGCATGTCCTCTTCAGTCAATCCTTCACGCGATCCTTTAGTTGATCTTCCAAGGGTATCCGCACTTTGATTGAATCGGGCTTCCATCAGAGCTTGTTCAATAGGGCCACCGGGTACAATCCGCGTGAGGGCAAAGGTCATTAAGGTAATTCCAATCATAGTGGGAATGATCAGAAACAAACGACGAATGAGATATTGACGCATGAGTTATGGCTCCTTAGGAAAACTCGATCTGAATGTATTCTTCCAACTCTTCAAGTAWTTTTAAYTGYTCCAGGTCYAGGTCACCTTGCTCTTTTAATTCGGTAATTTCATGCAGAGCTACTAAGGGAGTTGTTCTACGACCTCCTTTGTAATCCACCAAGGCTGCTTGATCGCCTTCAGGATTGACCTGCTCCAAATAAAGGGCAAACTCTTCTACCATCATGGAAGGAGCCTCTTCAGGATAATTCCGAAAGAGTAGGCGAGAAGCTAAAGTTCTCATCGCGGCAGAAGGAAACTGACCGATGATTTCCAGACGTTGTTCTGCTCCCGCATGCTGAAATTTCCGACTGAGGGCCTGTTCATCTCGTGAAAGAAAGCCATTCTGGTACAAGGCGGCGTCCGTATCCAAGTCGGGAATTTCGGGATATTTGAATTCTTGATGATAACGGATAATGGCTTCGAAAATTACAGGATTTTCCTGTAACCAAGTTTTATTAGCTTCTACTAAAATTTTACGCTCATCACTTAACTTCGCCCAATAACGGGGTAATGGAGGCAAAATAATACCGGGTTCGCCCAATCTTTTCCGTTCTACCCAGGTAGTTTCATCAATATTTTCAAGAGTTGTTTCCTGTAATTCAGGCAGATCCAGTCTCAACCAGAGGGTTTGATTGGAATAAGGCCTGGATTTACCGATGGAAAGCAGAGGAGATTGATACATTCGATCCGAGCCATACTTAGGTGAGATCATCAAACCCAGGCGATGTTCTTCTATACTTCCCTGAAAGGCTACGGGTAACTTCTGCAATCGTTGTTCATCAATGGACTTGTTGAAGCAATCTTTTAAATATTCCCACATGGGTCCTTCTGCTGCCAGGCGCTTAGCCAAAGCGATGGTCGCTTCCACATCCACCAAAGCATCATGAGCCTGTCCTGTGGCTAACTGATTCAGACTACTGATATACTCCAATTTTAAGCTGGGCTTGCCATTCAACTCGGGCCATTCCAGTACCTTAGGATTAAAAAGCCGATAGACTGTGATCATGGGCAACAAGTCCATGCGAGAACAGCCTTGTGCGTACTGATGAGTATAAGGTGGCAATAAATTTCGATAAAAGGAGAAACGCAAGAACTCATCATCAAATCCCAGAGTATTGTAACCCAAGCTGATGGTTCCCGGCTCGTTCATCATTTCATGAACTTTTTGGATAGCCTCAAATTCACAAAGACCATCCATGCAATCAGCAATCGAAATATGATGGGTAATACTCGCTTGAGGGGAGATAATGACATCAGGCCGAAGCTGCACATAAAAATTATGACGTTCCAGCTCGTTGAATTCCATGTCCGTACGGATGGCCGCAAACTGCATCACCTGATCAAAGGCTTTGTTCAGACCTGAAGACTCAATATCGTAAAAAAGGTAGCTGTTCATACAAAATTCTTAAAATAGTCCACTATTATCGCAAAGGGTCAAAAAGATACTCTAACCCATTGACTTTAATTTCGTAAACACAACGCAGCATTTGTCCTAATTCCCCATCAGGAAAACCTTGTCCCGCAAACCAGATCACATAGGGTTCCGGTAGGTCGATCAATAGCCTTCCAGAAAAACGACCAAAAGGCATGGTTGCCTTCGCTAGTTTTAACAGGAATGCCGGATTGGGAATCAATGTTGTAGATTCCAGGGGTATATTTGTACTCATACTTTTGACCTCAATAGTCGGGGGAGGGAATAATCTCAGCTAACCACAAAGAACACTAAGGACAGCAGTATACTGCCTGTTCTCTGTGGCTTACTTTATCTGGATTTAGAGAAAAGCATTCAGATAGAACAGTGTGAAAGTCCCTTTTTCTCCAAATACTGTTGGTGATATTCCTCTGCCTTAAAAAACTCTGCCGCTGGCACAATCTGAGTCACAATCTTATTAGAATAACGACCGGACTCATCTTCTTTTTGTTTCGATATCTGAGCCGTCTTCTTCTGCTCCACGTTATGAAAGAAAATGACGGAACGATATTGCGTGCCCACATCCGGCCCTTGTCGGTTCATAGTTGTAGGATTATGGCATTGCCAAAATACATCCAATAAACGTTGGTAAGTCGTCACCTGAGCGTCGAACAGCACTTCAACTACCTCAGCATGTTGAGTTGTGCCAGTACAGACCTCCTGGTAATTTGGGTCTTGAGTAGCCCCACCGGCGTAACCCACTGCGGTTTGGCTGACGCCTTTGATTTGACGAAATTTAGCTTCTACGCCCCAGAAGCAGCCGCCTCCAAAAGTTGCTTTTTCCATGATTCTTTCCTGAATAAAGTATGGTTACGAACAATGCATACCCCCATGCTCTTACGTGGGAATGCATACTGATAAAGATAGAGACCAATATAATCTTACTTTATCAAAGACAATTTCATCTCACTATTCAAAAGTGCTTCTGTACTAAGGAAGGACATTTTGCGAAGGCATCCACAATTAGTTAGAAGTTAAATTTTCATTCAGCCAAGTGATAACGAGTGCTAGGCCCTTTTCCAACTCGAATAATTTTTCCTGCTTCAATCAAAGAGGTCAACCTGCGATTTGCTGTAGGCTGAGAATTCTGTAATTCTAAAATTTTTGTATTTTTCGTGGTTAAATATTTTCAGTAGTCTGCGGAGGTTGCCCCTAGAGCAGGAAGAAATAATCAATTTTTTCGTCAGCTATAAAGCCTGCTTTTTCTTTCAGGTAAGCTACTGACTGCTACCAGTTTAAACCCATGGAGCCTAAGAGATTGACACCCTAGTAGTTTTGACATAGAGGTCAATTTTACCTCATTACTTTTTTATCTGATAAGGTAGAAAAATAGACACAAAGAACTTTTTGAGCAGCAGATCATTTCCTTTATACTATCAGAGGATCCACACCAGATGAAACAACTCACAGCCATCATTAAACCTTTCAAGCTCGATGAAGTCAAAGATGCCCTGGCAACTTTGAATATCCATGGAATGACCGTGACTGAGGTGAAAGGCTTCGGCAAGCAGAAGGGACATACAGAACTCTACCGCGGTGCGGAATATCAAGTGGATTTTGTCCCTAAGATTAAAATTGAAATCGTCATCGAACAAAAGCAAGTGGAAGCCGCAATCGAGGCCATTATTCAAGCAGCACAGACAGGTCGGATTGGGGATGGGAAAATTTTCATCTCTCCCATTGAGGAATCAATTCGCATCCGTACCAATGAGCGTGGCCCCTCTGCTCTCTAGGAAAAATAGCCGAACAGGTATAGCTTATGTTTCTCCATCCCACAGTACGAAAACGCTTATATCAGTTCACTCGCATTAAGAGGGGCTATTATTCTTTCTTGATCATGGTAGCCCTGATTTTTTTAACATTCATCCTGGAACTGCTCATTCACAGTCGTGCGATTGTTGTCTCCTACCAGGGGGAACTCTATTTCCCTACCTATACGAGCATTAAATCGGGGCAAACCTTTGGCCTCGATTATCAATATGAGACGAATTATCGTGAGTTAGCTCAGAAATTTAAGGAGGAAGAGAAAGGGGATTGGCTCTTAATGCCTATCGTCCCCTTTAATCCTTATGAGAATGATTTTTCGTTGGAAGAGAACCCTCCCAATCCACCATCCTGGGAGAATAGGCACTTCATCGGTACCGACACCAGTGGACGAGATATCCTGGCAAGATTATTTTATGGTTTTCGCGTGGCGATTTACTTTTCTTTTGCCCTTTATATTACCACTTCAAGCATCGGAATCTTGATCGGCAGTTTGATGGGATATTTTGGTGGGTGGTTTGATATGATTTTTCAACGGATTGTTGAGATCTGGACTTCAATTCCCACGCTATACCTGATTATCATCATGGCAGCCTTGGTCACTCCCACCCCCTATCTGTTGCTGTTTATCCTGGTTTTTGCCGGATGGACAGGCATGACTTGGCTCATGCGAGCTGAAATCTACCGCGAACGAAGTCGACAATATTGCGAAGCAGCTCGTTCTATGGGAGCCAGCCACTGGCGAATCATCACCAAACACCTGCTGCCAAATTCTATGGTTCCGATTATTGCTGCTTTTCCTTTTCAGATGGTTGGTGGAATTGGAGCACTCACGAGTCTGGATTATCTGGGTTATGGATTGCCTATCCCCACACCAAGTTGGGGAGAATTGCTGCAGCAAGGCCAGGAAAGCTTCGACTTTGCGCCTTGGATTTTACTAGCACCCTCTGGGGCAACTATTTTTATATTGCTGCTATTCACCTTCATTGGAGAAGCTGTCCGAGAGAGTTTTGATCCAAAACAGGTCGTTCTGTACGAATAGTTAAAAATTATATCCTATGTGGAAACGGGTCGCATTCGTTATGTCTTCTGAAGAACCAGTGGTTTCCTTTTTGGTGATCACATAGGCCCCAAAGATCCATCCATTTTGCGGAACCCTGGCAATACCGTATTTAGTAGTATTCGTTTCGGTATCAACCGAATAGAAAACGTTATCCGCTAATTCCGTTTGTTTTTCCTGGTTCAAACTCAGGAGCAAGTCTCCCATTCTAATTTCAGCGGACAAGCGAGTCACACTGGTATCCCGATGAATATTTCTTGCTCTTCCGTTTGCAGCGGCCTCCTCAACTTCATCGGAACTAGTTGAGGAATATTCAACACGTAATTGGGTTTTATCCGGTTTTCCCGTCATCACCGCCAAGGCATAACTAGTATTACTCCAACTATTGGCAACAAAATTAGATTCCGCTTCATCCACTAGTTCAATTCCCAGCGCCATAAAAAAGACACTCCCCAATTGCGCCGTTACGCTCGCTCCAGTTCCAGTTCGTTTAATCGGTAAATTATCATTCCTTTTTTTCTCAAAAGTTCGATGAAAAGCCCCATAGGAAATTTTGCGAAGTAATAAGGAGAAACCAAACTGGGATTGACTGCGCTCATTCGTGATGTCCGAATTTGAAGTTCTCTCTATTTTTTCAGTATCAGAGGGAAGAATGAAGGCCTCAATATTAACGTTCTCCGTTTTAGCCAACATCAGATAGCTCATCTTTGTTCGAGTCCAAGTATTACTGCCATCTTCATTTTCACCTTCTCCCACAAATAATCTACCGGAAATTGTCGCTGTACGATCATCATCTGCATCATTCTCACCTTTCACATAACGCCAGCTGGAGGCAGCAGGCATGATGACTTTGACCGTAGGATCCAATGGCGGTGTCGCTATCTGGCCCCAAGCCGTATTTGCAAATAATACAAAACAAGTAAAAAACAGGACACTTGCGAAGTGATGGAATCTAGCCGACATGGTCTCCCTTTGAGAATTTTTCAGTACGGTAATCAATGGTTGAAGAAAAGGTTCCCCTTTTTACAAACCAGATAAGTATTGCTCCCTATTTAACCTCAAAGTGAGGCCAGAAGCTTAAACCAGAGAAGTTGCAAGAATAGCCCCACTCCAGAAAAAAGTAAATTCAGGGATTTTTTTCTTAATTTCAACCAACATCTATACTAGTGTCTGGGGGGAAACTATCTAGCCTAGTCGAATATCGAATATCGAATATCGAATATCGAATATCGAATATCGAATATCGAATATCGAATATCGAATATCGAATATCGAATGCAGCTACAACCCAAAATCAGAAATAAAGAAGGTACAGGAGAATGGTTTTTTACTATGAAGTCTATGTGTGGGGGGGGACTTGAATCGACAAAGGAAAAAACATGGAGCGGGAAACGGGGTTCGAACCCGCGACCCTCAGCTTGGAAGGCTGATGCTCTAAGCCAACTGAGCTACTCCC
>NVSR01000036.1 GCA_002401295.1 SAR324 cluster bacterium
ACGGGGAGTGAAGGACGCAGGTCCCCAGCCCCAAAAACAAAGTTTGAGGAAGGCTAGTTACTCTAATCCTTCGCCAGGGGACTTCCCTGTTCATCGAAGGCATAAGTAGGGACTCCCCACTTTTCAAAGAGAGCTTTGATTTTTCCGCTTTTAACTAATTTGGGCATGTTCTTGTCATAAACAGCTTTCAATTCAGCACCCCTCTTATTATCCGCAAAGACCAAATAGAGGTTACCTTGACTAAAAGTCTCTACTTGAAATTTTTCAGCCTTAATATACTTTTTTTGCATTTGTATACTCACATCAATCAGGGAATCCATGAAAAAATCGAGGCGTCCTTTCTCCAGCATGCGATAGGCTTGCTTCCTCTTGTTCAACTCCCGCTTTTTGACTTTGACGCTGATATATTCATCGTAAACATAGTCTCGAATCCAACCCACTTTCTTTCCGGCGATAGTCTTTTCTCCTTCCCATTTTATCCCTTTGCTCTTGAGATACACAATACTCGTAACGTCCAAATCAAAGGGGAGTTCACTATAGAGAACATCATCAAACTCGCCAGCATAGGAGCCGACACTGGCATCAACTTCCTTATTTCTTACCATCTTCATGGCCCTGGCGTAAGGATAGATTTTGAATTTTAGTTCAATTTCTTCAAGCTTATAAACCATTCTGAAAATTTCCCAGTATAATCCTGTTCCATCCTTTTCTGTCGCTTCTTCCCAGTATTCACTGGCAAAATTGATACTTTTGATTTTTGCCTGTGCTGCTGCCGTGAAAGTAAAACAAAAAATTAAACTGGCTAAGAGTAGTTTCTTCATAAGGATTTTCCTATTTGTATATAGTTTTAATATATTTTAATATGTTTTAAAACATTGAAAATACTATCTTTCTTTTAAGGAATTTGTTTAACAGTTTTGGCTTTTTCGGACAAGTATCTATCTCACATTTTATAGGGCATAACTGGAGATCTGAGTTGTACAGTAAAAGCACAAATACAAGACAATGTACTGTCTGTTTCCAAGTTAAGTTCCACAGATGATCACGTGAACTACCATTATATAGGTAATGGGGGCTATTCGCTCAAGAAAAAATACGGAGAATCTGGTTAGTTCCAATAAGGGACTTAGAAAAAAATATATCCTATACGTAGGTCGGGCTAAGGAGCGGAGCGACGAGTCCGACATCTTAAGGTGGTTACTTTTTCCAAGTCCTTAAATTAAGCTGGGGGGTGGGTATCAAGAGAGTTTGGAAAAAAATTCCATAGAAAAACGATAATTGGCCTAGGGAGTAGAAATAAGGAATTGGGTATGCCCCAAAATATCGGATTCTTTACTCCTTGAAAGCATGGGTAGAGGTTAAAAGTGAAGGGGCTATTGATAAGCAGGAGTTTCCTTAATTTGCTGATCTATCTTTCTAATCAGCTTTTGGTATTCCTGACTTTGCAAAAAGCCAAATTTCTGTTCGAAATCATTAGATGGTAAATCCTCAGGTAAATGTTTCGGGTTAGGGATATAATCTTGGAGTATGAACTGAAATGCGATCATACCTTGATGATATTTAGCGTTTTCCTCACTTTCTGAGAGAAGTTTGGCAAAAGCGATGCCTGCCCGATCAGCCATGAGGTCTCCAAAGCTAAAGCCGCTGGTTGCCTGGTCTAAAATCTCTTTATTAGTACTCAAAGTATCACTCAACTCCTCTCCAAGGGATGCGACTAGAGCCGCGGCAATCAAAAAATGCCTTGCCCAGTCATGACGTCCATAAAGCTGTACCTCCTTCAGCTCTCCTTGATAAGGAAGTCTTTTTTGTTTTGAATCCATTGATGAATACTGCTGAGCTTTGGAACCTCCCATAGTGAGCCCCAATGCCATTAAAGCAATACGGTTTCCCTGTTGTGGAGTTATACCTACGGCCTGTAGCGTTGATACATGTCGAAAGGCTTCATGAATAATGAGGGAAAAAGCCTCCAGATTTTGATGCCGTTGTTTGAGAGTTTTCATGATATGTTGGTAAGTACTTTGGACATGAGAGGGCCGGTCCATCCCTTTTTGTGTCTTGGAAAAATAAAATTTCGCCAGTGCTTGAAACTTTATTTCTCCACTATAGCTCAGATATAGCTGATTGTTTTGAATCTTGAGATTGGTAATTTGAGCCAGGCCCCATTGAGGTTCTTGCCAGAGTTTTCGGAGGATAATTCTAGTAACAAAATCAACCAATACCTTTGGGACCGTGATTTTTCCAATGGTTAACCTTTCTGCCAAATAGATGGGAGTTCGATCCTGCACCTCAAACTGTCCAGACATATCTATATTTAGATAGCGAGAAGCAGCGTCTTTACCAATCAAAATCGAAAGGCGCAGCAGCATGGAGTCCTCAAATAAAAAAGCACGCCATTGCAGAGGAGAGACCAGGGTTCCGGAAAGTGCGCTCAGTGATTCTAAGGCTTCTTGGTCTAGGATGAGAGGTTCGTCTCTATTATTGATATGTTTTTGATACTGCTTCATTAGAGATTGGAGCTCTACCGTTTGGTAAGGGGCAAGGCTCTTTTTGCTGATAGTGGGATGATCCTCAAAAAGGAAAAAAAAACTGCTGAAGATGATTAAACTAATCAATATTCCCAAGAGAGGAATGATTCTGCGTACTTTAGCCCCCTTGTAGGGACTATGTTCTTGCAAGGGAGGTGATTCTGTTTGATCTTCAACCTTAGGATTCATGGAAGTACCTGGATATGACGCTGAATGATTGCATTAATCTTGTTGATCTGCTGATCCCACAAAAAAAGGCTGGCCCAGGCTTTTCCGTTCCTCCCTAATTGGATACAACGTGCTTGATCCAAGACTAGGTCAAGAATACTTTGAGTAATTTCAGTCAGGTTTTCCGCATCAACGAGTATTCCCGTAATTTGATCCTGAATTGCTTCAACAGCACCTCCTGAACGCCCTCCAATCACCGGTTTGCCTGCGGCACCAGCTTCCAAAAAAACCATACCGAATCCTTCAACATCATTAGGTAGCATACGATTGACTAGAATGAAAACATCGCAAAGTTGATATAGCCCGTACAATTGTTGCTTTTCAACAGTACCTACAAAGGTGACATATTGATTGAGATGGAGTTGCTCGCAAAGGTGGACCAAGGGGATCAGGTTTTCCCCACTTCCTACGATCAGGTAATGTAAGTTTGGAATTTTTTTGATGACTTCAGGCAGGGCGAGTAAAACCTGTTCATGTCCTTTTCGAGGGGTGAGGCGTCCGACACTGAGCAAAACTTTTTTTTGCTGCAACCCAAATTGAGTTGTGAGTTCTGAATTGGCTGAGCTTTGCTGAAAAAAAGCTTTAGAAACTCCAGGTGGTACGATTGAAATTTTTTCATTGGGGATTGCCAGAGAGATTAATAGGGCTTTGGTGAACTCTGAATTGGCAATGATGTGATCTGATTGCAAATAAACCCACCTCATATAAATTGATAAAAAACGGTTGTTTCGAGTTGCATGGATCTCTTCACCATGGGCGTAGATGATAAAAGAGCAGCCAAAGCAGCGCTTCATTAAAAGAGCGGTGAACCCGGCAAATTGAAATCCACCGGCATGAATGATTTGAGGACGTAGCTTCAAGGTGATCCAAAAACTCCAAAAAATCATGCATAACAATGGGGGAATATAATTGATTAAAAGGTTGAGCCCCGGTGAGGACGGGTGGTATCGTCCCATATAGTCGGGGCGAATTCCCCATCTGCGATAGATGGGGAAAGTCTGCTGTGAATCGAATTCCTTATCGCCTTGCTCGTTTCCCGTTAAAAGAGGGATTTTTAAATGATTACAAATTTCATAGTAATAGATGCGACTTCCACCTAGGTGAGGTAGGAAACGGTCAGTGATGAGTAGTTGTTTCATGGCATTAACTTTTCTAATCTATTTAAACTTTTGGAATTCTTCCTGTTACTGGGAGGTTTAAATAGGCCTCCACATCACGACTTTCTTTGAAGGAGTGGTCCAGGAACTCCATGATGAAAGTAAGTACAAAACCCAAGCCCACTCCGGTTAAGACTGCCAAGAGCAGCAATCTTACTTTCTCCGGCTTAAAAGGTTGCAAGGGGAGTAAAGCTGGTTCCAAAATATCTGATAATAGAGCGCTGTTAATATTATTTCCAATTAATGGAATGATTTCAGAGGTCCTTAGGATGACATAATCCTCCCGAATTTTGGTCTTTTCCTGCCAATTTTGGTACTCAAAAAGAGCGGAGATCAACTCCGGACTTTCCGGTGTAAAGTTTTGCTTCAGTTCATGATACTTAGTTTTTGCTTGAATCAGTCCCGGACGCAGCTGTATGTTGAGTATCTGGTCTCGCCGGACTAATTTAGCGCGTAATTTGTCTCCAATGCCCTGGAAAGGGGAAAAAGTACAAGCGATGAATTGATCAATCATTCGCTGCACTACAGCTCTTACTTGCTGGGGGTCCTCTCCACTAAAAGCTAGCCTGGCTACGCCCGGTCCCTTCAACTCTACTTTCATGCGCGCTTTTTTATCCAAAATTGATTCCAGGTACTCACTTGTCAGAGTAGAGGGTTTCTCCGTACCTAGAATCTTGAAAAAGCGTTGATCCCCTTTCATCATCTTTTTAATGGCCGGTAAGCGCTCTTCCAAATTAATCCTGATCCCATACTCTAATAACTGCGGGTGTTTTAGTGCACTTTCATTAATATATACAATTGCATAAGACTCATATTCAGGTGGGATGAATTTCAGGGTGATGGCTGCCACAATGGGAATGATAAAAATAGGAATCAGGATATAAAATTTCCTCCGCCATAAAATTTTAATAATGTCTTCTATTCTCATTGATTTCTTGCCTGGCGTTTTCAATATGGATTGTTATCTTTTTGATAGGTGTTCTGTTTTGCTGAAAAGTTAATTTCAGCTATTGTGCCGAAAGACAAAATTAAAATTAAAATTAAAAATAACAAATAGATAGCGCCGCTATTCTCTGAATGAAAAAAGGCTGGGAGTGTAGGGCTGAGCAGGGGTTCTGTTCAATTCTGTATCAAAAGTTAAATTTTGAAACAGACACCTATTGGGGTGTGAAGCAAAGTTAGCGCTAGAAATTTTCAGGAACGGTTACTTTCTTTTCAATATTATACTCCTTCATTTTGCGATAGAAAGTTACACGAGAAATTTGTAATTGTTGAGCTGCTTTTTTCACATTGCCTTGGGTGAGTTGCAGGGATTCTCGAATGGCTTGTGCTTCCAGACTGCTCATGGGTAAAATTCTTCCATTGAAGAGACTGGAATTCGGTGTTGCGGACATTTTTTCCATGGGGGTGAGTACTTTGATATCCTCCATTTCCAGCTTTTCTTTACCCGCATTCATTAAAACAGTGCGATAAATACAATTATCCAGTTGCCTTACATTGCCTGGCCAATCTTGTTCTTTGATGAATTTCTCTGCTCCGGGAGTGAATTGCATTTGAGTTTGGCCCTCCATGAAAGTGTGCTTTTCCAGGAAAAAACGAGCCAATAAGACCTTATCTTCACCACGTTGATTTAAGGGGGGTAGGTTGATAATGAATAAAGCCAAGCGATAATAAAGATCTTCTCTGAATAGACCTTGGCGCACGGTCTCCTCTAAATTTTTATTGGTGGCTGCAATCACGCGAATATTTAATTTGATGGTTTCATTGCCCCCCACTCGAGTGATCTCTTTTTCTTGAAGGGCTCGAAGTATTTTGACTTGCGCTACGAGTGACAGTTCTCCGATCTCATCGAGGAAAATCGTTCCATTATTCGCTTTCTCAAACTTTCCCAGTTGCTGCTTGTTGGCTCCTGTAAAGGCTCCCTTTTCGTAGCCGAATAATTCGCTTTCCACTAAGTTTTCTGGAATGGCCCCACAATTAACCACCACAAAGGCGGATTGATGGAGTAAGGAATTTTTATGGATGGTATTGGCGACAATCTCTTTCCCCGAACCACTTTCCCCTGTGATTAAGACAGTGGCACGGCTATTGGCAGCTTGGCGGATTGACTTGCGCACAGCATTGATTTGAGGTGATTTACCGATCAGATCAGAAAAACCTGTAGGTTGTTGCAAGTTTTGACGGAGAACTTGGTTTTCCTTCTTGAGAGATAGATTTTCCTCCGCGTTTTTGGCGATTTTTAGGAGTTGTACAATATCAAAGGGTTTGCATATAAAATCAAAAGCTCCTTTACGGATGGCGGAAACACCCATTCTAACGGATGGATAAGCGGTCATGATAATCACCTGGCATTGGGAATACTCCTTTTTGATCTCCTCCAATAAGTCTACCCCACTGATTCCAGGGAGCATTACATCTAATAAAATCAATTCATAAGGGAATTCATGCTGCATTTTTTGTTGCACCTCTTCACCGGATTCACAAACATCCACATCATATTGTGCATTTTCTAGTCTGAAGGATAATAAGGATCTCATTGCAGGATCATCATCTACGACTAATACCTTTGTCTTGTTCTTCATGTGCCTCCACTGAGTTTCTTCTGTTTACCTGACCTTTGAACCTTACTGTTCTCTGGATTTACTGTAGAAGGTTTCAAAACAGAATTGAACATGAATTCCATAACTGAACATAAAGGTATCAGTTTGGAGAAGCATATCTTGCCTTTAGAGATACTGGGCTCTAATGTTGAAAGTTGTGCTCTGGTTAACTCAACCTGCTGTGTCATTGAATAAGAATTCAAAAAGGTAGTGAATTATAGTTCTATGAAAAAAGAGAATTCTCAGCTCTATCACACTATGTGGCCCATTCATTGCGGTGAAGTATAGGCAGTTTTATTTCTAGAATTGAGCAATTGGAGAATTTGGCACTCATAAGGATAGACAATCATGAAYTGGAGAATTCTTGTCATTGATGATGAACAAAATATTCGATCAGCTTTTATTGCTTTATTAAGTCCTCCAAAGCAAAGTTGGCAGGCATTGGGTAATAAACTCTTTGAAGTACCTGATATATGGGAAGAGACTCCTCTTGATGTGATCACAAGCAGTCAGGGGCAGGAAGGCCTACAATTGGTAGAAACAGCTTGTGATCAAGACCATCCCTTTTTTCTTATTTTTATTGATATGCGGATGCCTCCCGGTTGGGATGGTCTGAAAACAGCTCAGGAAATTCTTAAAATTGACCCAGATGTGAACATTGTGTTGATCACAGCCTATGCGGATAACAAACCTGATTCTTTTGCAGAGGAGTTGGGAGTGGCTGATAAACTATTCTATATTAAAAAGCCTTTTGAACCGGCAGAAATTAAATATTTTGTTTCGGGCCTTGTGGCTGCTGGAAAGCGAGAACATGATTTGAAACAGACATTATGCGAACAAGATGATTTGGTAGAGAGTTTGTCCAGTCGTCAACAGGACACTCTGAAACGTTGTGACCTTGTAGAAAAAGTTAATCTGCAGTTGCAGCAAACGAATCAATACTTGGAATCCTTAGCTTCCATTGATGAACTGACAGGGATCTACAATCGGCGCTACTTATTAGAGCAAATGCAAAAGGAATGGGCCCGTAGTCGACGTTATCAATATCCTATTGCTCTAATTTTATTTGATGTGGATCATTTTAAGCTTTTTAACGATCACTATGGCCATCAAACGGGAGATCAGGTCTTACGTTTGATGGCTCAAACGAGCCAAAGCATTTTACGGGATTCTGATATCATGGGACGCTATGGAGGGGAAGAGTTTTTAATTATGCTGCCTGAAACGAGTGTGTTTAATGCGGCCCTGGTAGCGGAAAAAATAAGAGCACTAGTGGAAAAACTTGAATTCACTCAGGAGGGAGATAAGCTTCGGATTGCAGTTAGCCTGGGAGTTGCCGGACGGAAAAAAGAGACCCGGGAAACGATGGAGTCCGTCATTCAGCGAGTGGATCAGGCTATGTATCAAGCAAAACATGCTGGCAGAAATCAGGTTTATATCTGCCGACAGAAGTCACCAAGCAATCTGGCTAATTGATAGAGTAGGGTAGAGCAAAGGAGAAACAGCTGCCTTCTCCAATTCTACTTTGCAGTTGGATCATACTGCCGTGGGCGAGTATGATTTCTTGACAAATACTCAGGCCCAGACCATGGCCTCGTACTTTAACAGCTTGTTCCTTCACACGATAAAATTTCTTAAAGATACTCGTTTGTTCTTCCGGCAAAACCCCGACCCCGGTATCTTGAATTTGGACGATCAGTTGCTGCTCTTCTTCACTCACGGAAGTCAGGATGCTGCCTGCAGTTGTATAGTTAATTGCGTTCACGATCAGGTTGATGAGTACCTGAATTAAAGCATCACTATTGCCCAGTATAAAATCTCGCTCCGTTGTTTTTTTGAGTTCCAAGAGCAGACCTTTTTTTTCCGCATCTTTACGCAGTAGTCGATGAGCATGGTCGATCAGTGGAAAAAGGTGGATTCCCTCAAGATGAAACTTCTGAGTTATTTTCTGATTTTGTTTTAAGATATTTAAATTCTTAGTAAGGGTGTACAAACGTTTAGTTTCTGTTTCAATATCGCGAATGAATTGATTCCGACGTGTATCTTCCATCTCATAATTGAGTAAAGTATCACAAGCTCCTAATATTACTTGGATAGGATGCCGGATCTCATGGGTCATATTGCTAATGAAAACCTCTTTATCTTGATCCAATTCTTCTCGATCTCTTGCCAGTTGCCAACGGAACAGAAGAGAGTCTGTCATTTGGCGAACTTCCAACTTATCAAAAGGTTTTTGGATATAAAAAAAATGCTGTCTTTTTAAGGTTTCCTTGATTTTCTTACGGGACTGATCTGAAAAGGCAGTCACAAAGACAATCTCTATTTTAGGGTCTATTTCCACTAGCAAACGAGCTGTTTCCAGGCCATCGATACCGGGAGGCATCCGTATATCTACAAAGGCTACGGCAATGGGATCATTTTGTTCCTTTCCCTCTTGCACGATTTTCACTGCTTCCATCCCCTGTTGTGCCGTGATGAGGCGGTAATTGACTGAGCTGTTCAGGGGGGAGGTTTTAAACAGCTCTTGGGCCAAGGCACCCAAATCATCACGTTGCTGTTGGCGGACCCGTGAGCAGGATAAAATCCGACGATAAACTCGGAGAATAGCTGCTTCATCATCAATGACTAAAACTCTGGGGGTGTTCATTTTTTTATCACATCAGAGAAACCCCTGAGGGGCATTTATATTAAATAAGAATAACAAGATATTGGATTATCCCATAGATCAGGAAAACAAGACAAGAGTGTAACAAAGTTTAAAACGTTGTTTCAAAATGAAACAGAGAAGTCGGCAGAGTCCACGATAGAAAAAGTTCAATCAAACGAAAGTATTAATCTCCTAAGCTCTTAAAAAAATATTTATGCTATGGCTTGATTTTTTTAAAAAAAAACAAATAATTTCAAAAATGAGCAAAGGCAATTTTCATGCCACCTGAATATTTTTTAAGGTACTGTAAATATTGTTGATTACTTATAGGTATGCAATGTGAACTATGTAACTTATTCAAGCACGAATTGACCAGATGTCTGCCCCTGGAGATTAAGATGAAAAAGCTGATGAAACGATTGACTTTTGTAATGCTGACAGGAATTGCGTTAACTTTTGCAGGTGTCCTACACGCAGCGGATGAAAGCTTTACTACTTCCATTCAAATTTTGACAGCATTGTCTATTACGGAACAGTCTGCATTACTTTTTCCCGATACGGAAGCTTCATCTTCCTCACAGGCAGTGGTGGTTGCCCCTGCTGATTCGGGAGCTGCTACTTTTGATATTGCCGGTCAAGGCAGTGAAGGCATCACCGCTTCTATCGTAGAAAATAGTGTGAGTATGGTTAACGGATCTACAACGATTACAGTTGCTTCTTTCACCTTTGGTGGAAGTCTGGCCTCCAGCGGAACAGGAACTCTTTCCAGTGGAGGTTCACTAAACTCCTGTAAAGTTGGTGCCACGGCCTCAATACCAGCCAATCCGGGGGCTGGCACTTACAGTGGAACACTAACTTTCCGTGTGGTTTACAATTAAGAATGGTCACCCACAGCATCGGGTTATGAGGGACCGTTAGCTCCCCTGTCCTGAAAGGGCGGGGGAGCACGGAGAAATTGGATGAAAACACTGGTGGGGAAATGGAAATTATTCCTTATGCTGGCTCTGTCACTGGGCACTCCAACCATGCTTTACGCGGTGGAAGAAAGTTTTGTGGCATCTATCAGAATCCTGTCTCCCATGCCTGTTTTTGAACGAACCCCTTTAGTCTTCCCTGATCTAGAGGTCTCCGAAAGTAGCCGGACCATCGTGGTATTGCCTAGCGATACAGGTGCGGCTTCTTTTGATCTAGTCGGTGGGAGTGATGAGGGGATTACCGCATCGATTGTGGAGAGTGAGGTGAGTATGACTCAAGGTTCCACGGTAATCGTGGTGAATGCTTTCACTTTTGGTGGCTGTTTGGGAGCTGACGGTACAGGCGCACTCTCTGGTTCAGGAAAATTCAGTTCCTGTACGATTGGAGGAACCGCATTGATCCCTGCCAATCCGAACTTTGGAATGTATACTGGAACCTTGACCTTCCGGGTGGTTTATCAATAGAGGGGGGCACTCTAGTCTAGTAAAATTTGATGGAGTACTAGCCAAAGAGGATGGATCATATGGGGAAAGGAATGAGGTGCTGTGGTTTTATATTTTGCGGTATTATTTTGCTCTGGCATTCGGGAGTTGTGGCGATTGAAATACAGGTGATTCAGAACCTGCAGTTTCCCACAACTGTCCAAAGCACCAGTTCACAGCGGGTAACCGTTGCACCCGATGATTCGGGAGCTGCTATTTTTAGTGCTACAGGAGATCCTTTTCAAACAGTAACTGTAACTGTCAGAGAGAGCAGCGGATTCATGGTACAGGGGGCTGAAGAAATTAAGGTTAACAAATTTAAGTATGGAGGATCCTTAACAAAACGTAGGAAATCGGGAATTGGTGTTTTCGATGCTGCAGGAGTTCTGACAAATATGCGCATTGGTGCGACGGCTAAAATTCCCAGGAATATTCCCTCCGGTTTCTATCAGGGGACTTTTACCTTACGTATTGTATATCGTTGAAATTATTTCTGCTGGTTTCACTGCAATCATAGAATCATAGGGAGAAACAGAATGAGGTACTTGCCAGTCATGAATCGATTTTGTTTGCTTTGGTTGTGGCTGACTTTGCTGGTAACTTCCCCGGTCATGGGCAAGGCTTTTTTTTCGGTGGCACCGGGAGTGGTTCAATTTGAATTTTCCCGTCTGCGGACCCAGTCCTTCATGATTTCCAACACAGGTGATGAAAGGGTTCGCTTAGTGATTCGGCCTGTGTATTTCGCGGTTGATTCCAGATCTTTGCGCGCTGGAACTCCTCTCAATCCAGACCGCAAAGTTCAAGATAATATTAGTTCCTCCCTCGTTATTAGCCCACGGGTCTTATCTCTCGCTCCCAATCAACGGCGAAAGGTTCGGGTTTCCCTCAGGCCTCAGAAGCAATTGAGGCAAGGAGACTACCGGGCTCATCTCCTGATCAGTGTGTTAAAGGGGAAAAGTGGACGAGTTAACCCCCCGATTACCACCACCACAGGTTTGGCTATTAACCTGGATATTCAGATGGAAACAGCTGTCGCTGTGTATGCTCGTATGGGCAAGGCCGTGTATGACTTTCACTGGGACTGTTCTAAAAATAGTCAGAATCAGTTGATTGTTACGGCTATCAATCCGAATCAATGGCGATTTAAAGGATGGGTTGGTATCTTTACTCCTGAAAGTACTGTTAAAACACCACCCTTAACTTTAGTTCGCCTGATCTCTTTAAGAGAAAGTAAACGCCCTTTGCTGACGGAGTTACCTGCGGAAAATTCAGTCCGGATCCGGTGGGGGCTGGATAAAGAGCAGCTTAATATGGGGTCAGTTAACTGTAATTTATAAGATTTTATTTGATGGAGAATGAAACCTTTCCGAACTTCCTATGGAATTTATTGGAGTCTTTTTATTCTCCTATACTCTTTTTTCCTACCTCCCAGAGTTTTCCCTCAAGAGCAGGGCTTGCTCAACCAAGCCTACATCCAGTTTCAAATCAAAAAAAAAGGATCTACTTTTTACTCTGTGCTGATGGGGCCCGAGGAGCAGCCTTATCTGGATGTCCTCGATATTATGGAGACTTACCTTAGTTTATTCCCTCATTGTCATTCGGAAAAACTCACTTGCAGGGTGAAAATTTTTATTTTGCAAAAGGAATATCTGATCGATGGGGTGACAGGGCAATTTGGGGTTCTGGAAAATGAAAATTCTATAAAATTTCTGCCCTCAGAGGCTTTCATTGTTCAAGATGGAAAGTTCTGGTTGCGCTATGACATTTGGGGGCAGTGGCTGCCTCTCTCCTTAACCTGGAATTTAGACCTGTACCAGTTGAATATGGTGCCTCATTTTCCTTTGTTATCGGAAATAACCCAACAAAGGGCTCAAGTTAGAGATAAAAATAGGGAGCTCAAACTGGCGAATGATTATAAAGACTCATTACCCTCCTTAAGGGCTACTCAAGACTATGCAATGGAATTTCGTTATCTTTTGAGTCATGAGCGCCTGCAAAAGAAAACCCAGGAAAATACCAATCTCAATTACGATTTCAATCTCGACCTTTGGGAGGGAACCTTTCAGTGGAATGGTACCTATGGCATTCAAAAGCAGGCAGAAAAAACGGTTCATCAACAAACTGGGTTCTGGAATTATAAAATTTTACATCAACCCTATTTTGAGTCTTTGGAAGTTGGGACCACTTTTTTAGATCGAACGGTTTTGGTACCCAACCTACGTCTCAATGATGGATTTCGATTGCATCGTTTGGGAGAAAAAGTTGGGGCTGAGCGCTTCATTCTTCGGGGCATCACTTTTCCCGGGACGGAAGTGGATGTATATCGCAATGGTTTTTTGTTGGAATCCAAAATAACGGGTGGGGACGGGGTTTATATATTTGATAACATTAATATTGCAGGAGGAGAATCCGTTCGTCTTCAATTCTTTTATCCCGATGGTTCCAGCGAGGAGGAACTATTCAAAATAGCTCCTGACTATGGAGCTATTTTATCGGAGGATGTTTGGGATATGCGCCTGAACTATGGCAAAAAAGATACTACCAGGATTTATCATTTGGACTTGGCTTGGGGACTTCTGGAGAATCTCTCTTTAGGCGCTACTGTTTATCAATTCAGAGAAGCAACAGAAAATGAGGAAAAAATTGAAAAGTTACACGGTATTACAGTAGCATGGCGCCCTTTTTACGGTTTACATCTGCAAGGAGAAGGACTTTTATTTGAATCCGGTCGGGATTATGGCCTTCAGGTGGATCTGACCTATTTTCGCCGGCACTTTATCCAGTGGACATCTCGTGTTCATCAAGAGGCTAGTCCTTTACTGGACTTTTATGCGGGGGACCGAAGGAGTTTACGTTTTGACCAGTTGCGGCACAACTTCTCTTGGGGGCGCTGGTTTTGGGGAACAGATTGTCTGCAAAGCATAGAAAAACAAAAATGTAAGTTTAATCTTCGTCATCAGTGGAGTGCTCGCCTTAGTTTCTCTGTGGAGCCTGAGTTTGTGCATCCATTTGAAGGAGAGGATACTCGGAGCAGTAATTGGGAGGTGGACCTCTTGTGGCCAAAACATAGTGTGAGGATCTCTCGTCTGATCAGCAAAGATAACTCCAGATATACGGGTAGCTATCGATTTCAAAGGGGGAAAAAGGCGAATTGGGATTTCTCCCTGGCCCTCAATTTGCCTGATCAGAGAGAAAATAGTTTCAGCGCAACTCTGTCCTGGAGGCCCACGGAGCAAATCTCTACTAAATTTAACGGTAGAACTGATGATAACTCGATTTATGCCGCTTGGGCAGATGTGATTACGAAGGGGCAAGGAGCGCAGAATTGGAATCAATTTGGCTCGGGGACGCTGAGTGGCTATGTTATCATGCCAGAGGGTGAAAATGAGGTGATGCCATTGGCAGGCATTGTTGTCCAGGCTGGTTCTAGAAAAGGGATTACCGATCAGGAGGGGCACTATGTGATCCATGGTCTTCCTGTGGATCAAAGACTGTCAGTACGCATTGACCCGGGGTCTTTAGATGTAGGGTTGGGAGTGGATGAAAACTTGAAAATCGTGACCCTCCGACCGGGTACGCGAATTACGTACAATCCTAAAATTATTAGAACGGTTGGTTTGGATGGAGTCGTAGAACACAAGGACGCCCTGCCGGTAGGTATCAAAATCATCGTCATTCGATTCCACGATCAACAGAGAATACAAAAAATTTCAATAGAGAAGGATGGTTTTTTTGTGATTGAGAATCTAAAACCGGGAGACTATTTCTTAAAGCTGGAGGGAGGCAGGACTTCCCCTCCTCCCAAGATGATTCGAGTGCGTAAAGAAGACTTTTGGCTTTCAAATATTAAAATCCGAGGTTTTTGATAAAACAGTGCCATCCAGGGAATATTTCAGTTTCACCACAAAGAATACGAAGAAAATCTACGATTTTTTTAAAAAAACATCTGATTGAGATAGTCTCAGAACACTATCATAACCTCCAAAAATGAACTTGTTTTGGTGGGAAACTATCAGCATTAAAAATTCCTTTCACATCAATGATGACTGGCCTTTTTAGCCCCAGAGACAAGACTTGCTCTGATGTCATGGTGGTGAACTCATCATGGGCGACGGCGAAGATTATGGCTGAGGCAGGTTTCAACTCCTCCTTCTCCATCAGAGAAACACCGTATTCCTCCAAGGTTGCCTCTCTATCCGCATAAGGGTCATAAGCTTGAATTTCAACACCATATCCCCTAAGCTCATCAATAATATCAAAAACTTTTGAGTTTCGAATGTCAGGGCAATTTTGCTTGAAGGTAACTCCCATGATGGTAACGTGATTGTCCAGTACGGGGTGGCCAGCACAGATCATCTTCTTGATTGTCTTTTGGGCGATAAAGCGGCTCATACCGTCATTTAGTTTTCTTGCTGCCAGGATGATTTGGGGAGTGTAGCCTGTTTGCTGTGCTTTATAGGTTAGGTAATAAGGATCCACACCGATGCAGTGTCCACCAACCAACCCGGGCTCAAAGGGGAGAAAATTCCATTTAGTACCCGCGGCTTTCAAGACGGCTTTGGTATCAATATGCATGCGATCAAAGATAATGGATAATTCATTCATCAAACCGATATTGAGATCTCTCTGGGTATTTTCAATCACTTTGGCAGCTTCAGCCACCCGGATACTTTCAGCCTTATAAGTGCCCGCTTCCACAACGCTATCATACACCTCTGCAATTTGGTTGAGGCTCTCTCTATCCTGAGCGGACACAATTTTCATGATTTTACTGAAGCTATGTTCCAGATCACCAGGGTTGATACGTTCTGGACTGTAGCCCACTTTGAAGTCGATGCCTGACCGGAGGTGAGAGGTTTTTTCTAAAACGGGAATGCACTCCTCCTCAGTGGCACCGGGGTAAACAGTGGATTCGTAGACAACAATATCTCCCGGCTTGAGTGCTGATCCCACGAAGCGAGAGGCCTCTTTCAGAATACTGAGATCCGGATGCTTGGCCCGGTCTACAGGAGTAGGAACGGCGATGATAAAAAAATTAGCTTTGCTCAGCTGTTCAACCTGGCTGGTAAAAAAAATATCTGCCTGTTCCAAGTCTTTGGGCGCAACCTCACCCGTGCAGTCATGGCCCAGCTTTAATTGGTTAATCCTCTGCTGATTAATATCAAAACCAATTGTGTACTGTTTTTTGCCAAAAGCGACCGCAACGGGCAGACCGACATAACCTAATCCGACCAGTGCTATTTTTTTCATGGAGAACCTTTGTTTTAAATGGCGGAGTTTTCGATCAAAAATTGGGTAAAGTTATCCTTCTCACAGGGAGATAGTTTGGTTGGAGGGTGAAAATAATTTGGCTGCGCCCAGCCTGTGACACGGGGAGGAGTGGCTTGCATATCAGCTTCATCGGCATAATAAGATTGATACCACTCTACGAATTTTTTGATCCCCTCTCGAATGGAAGTTTGTGGCTGGAACCCAACATCCCGTTGTATATCCTCTATATCCGCAAAGGTTTCAGGAACATCACCTGCTTGAAGCGGTAGGTAGTTGATGTTTGCTTTTTTCCCCAGGGCCTCTTCTAAATGATGGATAAAATCCATCAGAGCTACGGGAGTTTGGTTACCTATATTATAAATTCGATAAGGAGCAGCGCTGCTACCTGCATCTGGATTGTGACCGGACCAGGATAGATTGGCGGATGCTATTTTATTGGTGATTTTGAGTATGCCATCAACAATATCATCAATATAGGTAAAGTCTCGTTTCATGTTTCCATAATTGAAAACATCAATCGGTTTCCCCGAATAGATGGCCTTAGTAAATAGAAATAGAGCCATATCTGGCCGGCCCCAAGGACCATACACTGTAAAAAAGCGTAAACCTGTGGTGGGCATTTGATAAAGATGACTATAGCTATGGGCCATTAACTCATTCGCTTTTTTAGTGGCGGCATAAAGACTTACAGGGTGGTCAACATTCTGATGGATGGAGAAGGGCATTTGCGTGCAGGCTCCATAAACGGAGCTACTGGATGCGTAAACCAAATGTTGAACCTTTTGTTGGCGACAATTTTCCAGGATATTCAGGAATCCATGCACATTGGACTCAATATATGCCTGTGGGTTGAGCAGGCTATAACGAACTCCTGCCTGTGCAGCCAGGTGAATGACCCGGTCAAAACCAGAGTGCTCAAATAAAGAAGAAAGGGCTTGACCATCACAGATATCGATAGGACTAAAGTAGAATTGCTCGAAGTTTTGTAACTGTTCCAAGCGAGCATGTTTCAATCGAACGTCATAATAATGATTCAGATTATCCAAACCATAAACTTGATTGCCTTCCCGCAATAAACGGTTAGCTACATGGTAGCCAATAAATCCAGCGCAGCCTGTGACTAATATTTTCATGATGATTTCCTGTTCTGAGTAGCGGCCCTGGATAAGGCTTCGGTTAATGTGGAAAAGTGGGGGAGTACCGCCAGTAGGTTCAATGCTCGGAAGGTTTGATACGTGATGGAGCTTTCCTGACAGATAATCAAAACTTGTTTGCCGGTGTGCATTAGTTTAGAGATGAGTCCCAAGATACTATGATCCGATTCTTCCAGATTGCTAAGATCCAGTAAAAAGCGGTTGAATCCCTGCTCATAGAAGTCGGGCAGCTTTTCCTGCAACTCCCACAGTGTGACCGTCTCTTTTTCAGAGATTGATCCATGAAATTTAATGATCATAGTCCCTTGATGATGCTCAGACTGCAGTAATTGAGACCTTGGAGGGGCAGTGAGAGTGAAGTTTTCTTCTTGTGGCAACATAAATTTCTCCTTGAACGAAGTTTCTGATGCTATTCAAGGTTTCAAGGAAGATACCATTGGTTGGTTTTATGAATTAGTCTATAATAACAAGTATTTATGCTTTTTAAATGGAGGCATCTTAGATTTTTAAATCTGAGAAATGTGTAATTTTGTGGTAGTTGTGTTCCATTTTAAAACACGTTAGTGCCGGTTTACGTCCCGGCGTTAGCAAGAGAGGAAAGAAAGTGTTCCAGTACCCCAAAACACCCTTTTTATTTCAGTGGATGCAAGCAGAAAGAAGAAACTCCCACCACCATTGATACGAGATCTCAGGAAAAGGTGGAGAAAATGGCAGTCAGCAAACTTGGGGATATTCAGGTAGTTCCGGGCTTCCAGTTTCAAATACAACGACCATTGATTTAACTAATGGGGTAACACCGGAAACTTTAGGGGCAGCCCCCTACAACAGTTTCATTGCCAGATTGAATAACTCGGGTGAACTCCTGGAAGTTCACCTGTCGGGCATGGCCCCCTCCAGCTTAGTTTCAAGCTGGCGCTTTGGGATGTATGATGATGATTCTAATCCATCTACAGGGCGGTATTATCTGACCTCGGGCAATCTTCCTTGGGCACTATTGATTCCTGTGGATTGGGAACACGTTCTGGAGCGAGTGGATATCAGCAACGGCTATCCCCATATTTTAATTTGGGCCGCAAGTGGTGGTGCTAGTAATACGGACTGGTACCTGACACGTCGCGTTAAGGTCTTCATCTTTGCTGATGTACCTGAAATTGGGAGTGATTAAGATTTCTTCTTCCCCCGAATTCTGTTGAGGATCAGCATGGAGAGGATGAAAAAGTGATGCTTCGTTAAGGGGTCTCCGGTTCCTCCTCGGGGGTTTTAAATTGGTCAGGCAAGCGATAGCGCTCATCATAATAGCTAGCCAAACCCAAAATTCTTGCCATGATGGCTAGGCGAAAGGCGGTTCGTTCTCCAAATTTACTGACGCTATAGACGTGCAGCTTATTTTTCCGAGGTGCAATCGGGTAAGAAGCAATGTAAGCTTCATAGATTTTCCCACCGGGATGCACCCGTCGTGAGCGTTGGACCCCTAGTATTCCAGTTTTATTGGCCTTATTCCTGATTTTGGGGCGTCGTATATCCGGATTGGGGGAGCCTTCAGGCTGCCTCCGGTCTTTATAGTTGTATTTTTCTTTGAGAAACTTTTCGTAGCGCTGCGCCTCAAGGTAGGAGAATTCCCGTCCACTAAACATGCGATCGGAAAAGAATTTTTGAGCTACCGGTCGCTTGGCCCCGTACTCAAAGTAACGAACCCACCAGCCATGTTGGTATTTTTGAGATTGGTCAATCCTGGATATAGTCATCATTCCCCTGAAGAAAAATAGTTGAGATGTTGTCTCTTCCAACCATTTGGAAGAAATCTGTAAAAAAAATAATAATTAAAAAAACTAAAATCGTTGTTTTATAGCGTAAAATATATGCCTATTTTATTTTGTAGATCTACCAAAATTGAGCCGCTAGATAAGGGGATGATGCCATTAATACAGGGGATCAGAGAGAAAAATCTGATCCACTAGCTACTCCGAGTTGTTTGTCCTATGGTGCACAAAAAATCCCCAAAAAAAAGAGACTTCTTGTGAGTGACACCTGAATTTTTGATAAACAGCAATAGGTTGAAATTAAAAATATTATAATATCATTAGCTTAATCAAATAATGCGGAATGCCTTTTTTTGACGAACGACACCTGGGAAATAGATGAACGACCTTTTTTGATGTAATTTTTTAATGATAGTTTACAAGTAAAAGGTTCCTTACCAAAGGCGCAGGTACTAGAAATAAATCTCTCACTCATAAAATTCTGAGTTTCAGCGGATACTACTCAGCTGTATAACAAATCAACCAAGATTCTGTACCATTGTTAAACTTGATATAGCTCTCCGTTCTCCACCCAAACATCTCATATAGTTTTTTGACTCGTGGATTTGGGCATGTTGCGTAAGCTCGATTTATACCTCTTTCTCCTGCAGCGCAAATCACTATTTCCCTTAATGAATTTCCAGATTTAATCCCATTTCTCCCAGATTCAGAAAAATTAAAATAATGGAGAACTTCACAGAATTCCCCACCACTTGGTTTTTTGAAACCAATCTGTTCGAACTGAGTCAACGCAGTTTCTCCACAGTTGTAATTGAAGGAGAATCCTGAAATGGGGCTCCCTTTTCGATCTGCTAATAGAAAAGATTCAACATCAAAACTATTGCTCTTAGGCCACATTCTTTGAGATTTATCATCTTTCCCATAATTTGCTTGCACCCACTTAGAGAAAGGGTTCGCGATAAATGCTCGGTATAGCCCTTTTTGAAAAATTGTGCGATCTTTGGCGGATTGTACGGGGAGAAAGGAGGGGGTGTCATTGATATTTATGCTCATACTATATCCGTAAGTTTTAAGTTTTTATTGGCAAGTGCGAAAGTGCACTCTTGGGGAAGTGAATGCTGAATGTAAGTCAAATAGTTAAAAAAATCAGTGAAGAGAGGAGTGGGGTTCTAATTGTAATTATAGTTGTAATAATGTTTTTTATTTTTATTTTGATTTTAAGTAGATCTAACAATAATAAACCGATGGTAAGTAATGGTTTTGTGGAATTCGGAATTGATGAATTACACTCAATGACTCCACTCCACGGAGACTGGAAATTTATCTGGCAGGGTGGAAAAGAGGAATATTTGGGGGTTCCGGGCTCCTGGAATGACCACTATTCAGCAGAAGGATTTGGGGAGTACGAACTGGAAGTAAAACTCAAAGGGATAACTCAGAAGACAATGCTCGGACTATATCTTAATAGAGTTGGGAGTGCCTATGAGTTATGGTTTAATAGTCAGAAAATTGGAGGGAATGGAGTGTTGGGAGATGGTCAGTTCACTGAAAGACCTCAAAGGAGGGCGAAGGCCTTTTTCTTTTTGTGGGACCCCAAACTTGAAAATAAGATAAAAATTAAGGTGTCAAATTTCAACCAACCAAAAGGAGGCATCCGGCAGTCTGTTTATATCGGTACAGCTGATGCTATTAATAGGAATGTTCTTCCAGTTTTGGATCTATTAGCTGTAGGGGTGATGCTGAGTAATGCAGCTATGCTATTCTTAATGGTTTCTGTTGGTGCAAGAAATAGTGGGAAGACCAATTTTCATCATGGTGTGTTCTTTCTATGGGTGGCGATATACCTGCTATTTGCGGGTGAAAATATGATTTTTACTTTTATTGACCTTCCCTGGAATTGGTATCAGCGTATCTTACATTTATCTGCAGCATTACCTGTCTGGCATTACAGCATGTTTTTGAGTAAAGTTTATCCTGAACATGTGATTTTAAAGGTTAATAATATTCAAAAATGGGCAGTCTGGAGCTATGCTCTATTCGTTGCTTTTGCTCCGCCAACCTTGATAATATCGGCATTACCGTTCCTTCATCTTATTATGAGTACAGCAATCTGTTACTGGATTTGCATTTTGTACCAAGCATCTAAGAGTGGAGAAAAGGAAGCTAGAGTAACACTGATTGGAATAATTGCTTTTGGAGTCGCTGTTGTGTTTGAAATGGTCTATATGAATGAAGGGATTATTGAACTGAATTTATTACCTATTGGTGCTGTAATTAGTGGATTATCTCATTTTGGATTGATTGCTCGCTGGAATAATATTCTGCAGCAAGAAATAGTGAAACAAGAAGTGGAAGCATTAGAATTAACACTTGAACTAAAAGGAAAAACGGAACGAATCATTGATTTGAAGAATAGAGTCTCAAAAAAGGAAGAGTTGCTCCAGGACAAATACTTTTTAGAGCTTCAACAGGCACTGCCAAAGATTTGGTATATCCATGCGGAAGGAGGGATTTGTGAGGCCTATTCTGCAGGTCGAACCATTATTGTCAGTATTTATAAATCACTGAAACAAATAGAAGAAGATTTTGGTGAAAGCAGGGATTTTATACGAATTCAGCGTAATTATCTGGTGCCTGTTGAAAAAATCGAAAAAACAGTCCGACTGGATGGAAAACTATTTTTGAAACTAAAAAATAGCACCATAAAAATACCCGTTGGCAGGACTTATCAAAGTAAGGTCAAAGCTACGTTGGAGTGTAAATTGGGTTCAACAGCTTGATAGGACGTTGTCCTTTTGTATCTGCTGTTCTGGTAATTGTGGCTGATAAAGGTAAACCAGATTTTGCCTGGATTGCTCTCTTGCCTTTTATTCTTTTTCTATCTTTGGATGTCTATTATTTGACTCTTGAAATTGCATTTAGAGCTTTATAAAAAACTTCATTGGGGTGAATTGAAAGTTGAAGACCTATATCCGGTAAAACCAGCTGGAAAAATGCATGAGCATCGTCTAAAGTCACTATTGTCTTTCTCCATATTACCATTCTACATAGGTTTGATTGACTTAATAGTTGTGGCTAGATATGTGGTCTTGCCATAGCATTTGGAGGTAATCGTTTAACCTGAAGAATCTAATAAAAAATAAAAGATATTAACTTAGTAGAGACATAAAAATAATATGAACCCCAAAAACTACTCTTCAGACTCTCCAATCTCAACAAAAGAAGAAGATCGATTTTCCCGGTGGAGGTTTGCAGAACGAATAGCTCAAGTCATTGCAAAGCGGAGTGATCCCAGCTGTCTTACAATTGGGCTCTATGGAGCTTGGGGAGATGGAAAGACCTCTGTTCTAAACTTCATTGAAAAATCCCTCAAAGATAATGATGGTGTCGTTTGTATTAAGTTTAATCCATGGCGATTTACAACAGAAGAAGAACTATTGTCAGGATTTTTTATAGACATAGCAGAAGCACTGGATACAGAGCTAATAAATTCTAAAGATAAGCTAATAGATATTGTTAAAAAAGCTCTTCCTGCAGTTGGTTCACTTGCTGGGGCAGTTGTTGGTATTGGTGGAAGTGCAAAAGGAGCGGGAGATTTTGCAAGTTCATTTATCAGTGGAGTTGGTCTCAATCAATTAAAAGAACGAGTTGAGCAGGAACTGGAATCTGCAAAGAAGAGGGTCCTAATTATTATTGATGACATAGATCGTCTTGAGAAATCTGAGATTCAGGCACTTTTCAAGCTCGTTAAATTGACAGCAGATTTCAAATATACAGCATACATTTTAGCTTTTGATAAAGAGGTTGTCTCTGCCTCATTACAAGATAGATACTCAAGCTCTGTGAGGAATGCAGGAGAGCAATTTTTGGAAAAAATCATTCAAGTACCACTTCATCTTCCATTCGTTGAAAAAAAAGTACTACGTGATTTTTGTTTTCAAGGGATTGATGAGGCTCTTTCAATCTCAGAAATTCAGCTGTCAGAGCAACAAATTCAGGAATTTGTACGTGATTTTACTCTTGCCTTTGATGAATGTTTAACCACACCTCGAAAAGCAAAGCTTTATGGCAACATATTGATGTTTTCCCTCCCAATATTGAAAGGAGAAGTTAATCCGGTTGACTTAATGCTGATAGAAGCGATTCGAGTTTTTTGTCCTCCATTATATGAAGCTATTAGAGATAATAATGACTACTTCATAGGTCTTTCTGATGGATCTCGGCCTTCAGATAATAGTCAAGAA
>NVSR01000037.1 GCA_002401295.1 SAR324 cluster bacterium
CTCTGGATTATCCATCAGGATATGAGTATAGAGATGTGGGTCTCGTTGCAGGATTCGGCAGGCAAAAGCAAAATTGGCTTGATAAACAGGGCTACAAATCGATAGCAAAGTCTTCAAATCCACATCCTTGGAGTGTAAGGTTTGCGTAAAGACAATATGCAAAAAATGCATTAACCCCTGGATAAAGCTCATAGATTGATCATGTTTTTTCCAATCATCCATTACAACAACACTTAAGCCTAAATCTTCATACAAACGGCGAAGTTTTGCCTGGAATTTTCCGGGGCGGACAGGCATAAGCACGATATTTTGCCCTTTGATTTCCGACATATTGCCAAACATTGGGTGGCAAGAAATTACGGAAGCCTCTGTCTCTAGCATAGCCGGGACAACCTTAGTTTTAACGGATGTAAAGTCAGACAGCAGTTGATCTTTTCGCAACCAAGGTTTGATTCTTTTAATAACTTCTTTTGCAGCACCTAAAGGGACACTAATAATCACCAGATCACTTTCAATCACCAGTTTTTTTTCTTGGGACAAGCTAGCCTCGTCACTCACTGTGACAATCTTACCCAATGCTTTAAAATGTTTCTCAAACATTCTACCCATTTGACCACTACCGCCAATGATACCAATCCTATCAATCATAAACCTGTCCTTATAGTTTTTCTGGGGAGATTTTTTTGGAGCAAACAGCAAAAAAAGGGGGATCACAATCTAGCAGTGATTTAACCGCCTCTATGACTTCAGCGATATGTAGTCATAGAGGAAAGGATCACTTGTAAAGCTGATAATCCGTAACACCAGCTTTTTCCAGATCTTCGATAGAATTGATTGACACTGAATCATAAGGCAAGGGAATGCAGTTTAATGCAAGTCCATTATCCAGGGCCCTCATCTGTTCCAGGCGATATTCCAGTTCCAGGGGAGAATTCGGAAGGGAGCAAAACTTTTTCAAAAAGTCAGGAGTATAAACATATACAGATGTATGCTTATAGGCGGACTGGATGTAGTCTCGACTGAAGATCAAAGCATTTTGCTTCAGGTCCAGAACAACCTTCGCTACATTTTGATCGTTCTTTTCATGGTCTGGTAAAGCTGCAACAGTTGTCCAGAACTGCGCAAGACCTTGTCTTTTTTCCAACTCAACAGTCAGCTCTTTTAACATTTCAGGTTCAACGAATGGCTCGTCACCTTGAACATTAATGATCAAATCGAACTCCCCAAGTTTTGGAGAGATGATTTCATAAGCTTCCAAGACCCGCTCAGTTCCACAAGTATGCTTTTCCGAGGTCATGACCGGTGTAATACCGGCGATGGTGGCACACTCTTCAAAAATCAGCTTGGAGTCTGTCGCTACAACAACAGGGTTCATTCCACCAGCCAGAACTCTTTCAACGGTTCGACGAATCATTGTCTTCCCGTTGATTTTCATCAAAGGCTTATTAGGTAGCCTTTGAGAGGCCAGCCTCGCAGGAATAATTACTATTGCCTTCATTCTCCTCTCAGGTCTTTCACATACTGAGCAATTTTGAAGTATCGCTTAAGCAGGCGAGAGGCCTCATCAAAACTCAACTGGCTTGCGGCATCACACAAGGCATTCGATGGATCAGGATGAACTTCAATAAATAAACCGGCAATATCCATAGCAGCACAAGCTGACATCATAGTCGGTAGAAAATGCTTTGTTCCTCCCGTAGGATTAGAACTGGGGATCCCATATTTACGAATGGAATGTCCCGCATCAAAAATTACGGGATATCCATGGGATTTCATAATATGGAAGGATCGAGGATCTACAATCAAATCTCGATAGCCAAAGCAAGTACCTCTCTCCGTCAGGAGAATGGAGTGATTTCCCGTAGATTCAACCTTCCTGCAAATATTTTCCATCCCTTCAGGGTGCAGGAACTGAGGCTTTTTGATATTGATAGGCTTCCCTGTTTTTGCCAAACTCATCACCAGCTCTGTTTGCATGGCTAAATAAGCTGGGACTTGCAGGATATCCATGACTTCTCCAACCCCTTCGGCCAACTCTGAGGGGTAATGGACGTCCGAAATCACAGGCACATCAAATTCTTGCTTAATTTCGGAGAAAATCTTCAACGCTTCCGGCAAAGGCATGCCGGAAAAATATTTCTCAGAACTTCTGTTATCTTTTTTGTAGCTAGCTTTAAAAACCAGATCGACATCTAGTTTCAAGGCTAGTTCTTTCAAGAATTCAGCTGTTTTGAATGCAATTGCTTTATTCTCAAGAACACAATTACCCGCTATGAGCAGCTGCCTGCTACCATCAAAGGTCAATTTGTCTGAGATTTTTATCTGTTTCCCTGAGCTCATAAGTAAGTCGATTTGTAGGATCTATAATTTGTGGAAAAATTTTATGTTCGAAAACTTCTACCTATAATTTCGAAACTACATTTGGAAATAACCACTTCGCCAAAGGACTAGGACCATGATTGTGACAGTGGCTCTCAGTGTATTCTTTTCTGATTTAATAGCTTTTCCATAATCTCCTTTAATTTGTGGGCCACTAGCCTGGACAAATAATTTGGGGATCCATGGTGGTACACTTTTCAAGTAGTCCTCAAATTCCTTTCCAAAGACTTTTTTCAGGTTACTCTCTTCCCATTTAACAATAGGAATGTATTGGAGGAAGAAAAACAAGACAAAGAATGCAGTAAAATAAATGGCATCATATGGAGTCAATCCCATATTTACATTAGATGAAACCACCAATCCAGTACTCAGCAGTAGGTTCCCCACATACAAGGGATTACGAACACGAGCAAAAGGGCCTCCTGTAATGACTTTCTGTCCCGTGCTGAAGGTACGGGTACGGCTAACGCCACCAATGAAAGCAACACCATGTACTCTGACGAGTTCCCCTATAACCATCAAGACCGCTCCAGCCATCAGGCTGTTCCTATCTGCCTGAGCAAAAATCCCCATCATAATGATCCATGGGACTGGAGTATAGTCTCTATACTTGAATAATATTTCCCCGATTTTTAACATAACTATCTATTTTTTTTAATCTAGCATCAATGCCCATCCTGATTACCGGTTAGGCACCGGGAGAGGGCGGAGTCATTTGCAGAATCTGCAATTTTTTCCTAATACACTACAGCATTTCGGTAAGCCTACAGCTACAAAGGAACTTAAGTTTCGGCTTTTCAGTCCGTCCGACCAACAATTCGATTATCCTCTGTCTTTGTCAAGTCCGAAGGAAACGGGAGAGGCAAAGAATCACTCACCAAGAAGCGAAGGGTTTGATTTGCGTAATTTCATTTATACTTTTATAAATTAAACTTTCCTAGTAATTTAAGACCTCGATAGTTTAATTTGGGTTTTCTCAAAGCATGACTGCATAGTTCATCTGTTAATCTTCTTCCTATATGATCAAGATGCGAAGCGTTTTTCTCTTTTTTTTAGCGCTATTTTTCTATCTACAGCCACCACTTTCCGCACTGGATAAGAAAATAGAGTCACGCCATGTTATTATTCGCTCTTCTTTTCAAGAGGAAACAGATCTCCCTGTGATCAGAAGTCATTATTACGACCTTCAAATTCCAGGCAAGAGTCAGGTTAACTATAGCCCTCGCTTTTCCCTTTCCACGTATGACCTCCCAGAAAACTTTCCACAAGATAAAAGTTTTCATTGGCTGGCAGGCGGTGGGTTAGCTGAGCTTTTTCTAGGCGCTCAAGGAGTCCTGGAAAACGGAATTTTGCTTTATCAAAAACAAAACTATGCAGCAGCCCTGAAAAAGTTCCAGTTAGTTTTAGACTCACCCAATGATTTTCATGACGAAGCCACACTTTGGTTCTCATGGAGCCTTTTCCAACAGGGAAAGTTAGAAGCAAGTTCCAGGCAAATTGCACCATTGGTGGACACTCAAGATAGAACAATCAAAGGGGAAGCTCTATATTTATCCCTACTAACAGCTATAAAAACGGATGATTACACTAATTTCCCCTTATTGGAAAAAGTGAGCGAAAATTTTGCTGTGCAAGAGTGGGATAGCCGCATCACTTACAGCTTTCTAATCGGTTTAATTCACCAAAAAAAATGGAAGCAAGCATCCACAATTATCAGACAGCTTGAAGGGAAAAAAGGGGTTCACTCCAGGCTTTTATATAAAATCAAAGAAATAGAAGGTATTATTTTTTACAAAGATAAAAGTTACGATACTGCGCTCTCCAACTTTTTATTGGCCCAAAAGCTGAATATTGATCAAAAAACAAAATATCTGAACGAAAGAGCTATTGCCTGGATGTACTATTACAGGGGATCTGATGTAGAGACTCTAAAGCTGATAGATCGACGAGAACGTAACTTTTGGCAAGAATATAGGGGTGAAATTCAATATTTGAAGTTGCTCACTCTGCTCCGCATACAAAAATGGAGAGCGGTCAAGTCTACATTTGAGCAACTCTCCACCGGCTCTGAATTTTATGAAAGAGCTGCATTCTTAATCCGCACGAATTTAAGGAAAGGAGATGGCTTTCCCATACTTTACAACCAAGTTTCATCATTAGATTATCAATCACCAAAAATGAGATTTCACGTGTCTCTGCTGAACGGAAACCAGGCTTTTCGTGAAAAAAAGTTCAAAGAGGCTCAAAAACAGTATTTGCGGGCATTAGCTGTTAAGAGCAATGATCAAGAATATCATCTTACTAGATACAACTTAGGCCTTACTTATCTTCATTTGGGTCAGTATGACCTGGCAAAAGCATTATTTCAGTCTTTCTCACAAGATTCATCAATTACACAATCCACTTGGCTTAACTACCACATCATCTATCTATCTTATCAATCCAACCAAAAAGATTTAATCTTGCAACAGATCAAGCTAATTCTACCAGACAGGCTACCCTTGAAAAATCAGGTTGACCTTCGTTACATGCTTGGTGGGGTCTACTTGAGCCGTAATCAAAACCAGCAGGCCGTCAGGGAATTTCTCTATGTTTGGAAACAGACTCAWGCCATAGAAGCATTGGAATTTRYAAYCAAAGCTTATTACAAGGATCGCCAATATCAAAAGATATTAGACTTAACKRAAGGTTATACRGAAATARACTCCAAGGTTATTTTTTCTTACCGGATCCGATCCTTTTTAGGGCTGCGTGAGTTCAAGACAGCAGATAYGGAAGTAAAGAAGAGAAAATTTAGYGGAAGTACTTTAATCCAATTACGTATGGAAGTATGGTTGGCGAATAAGCAATACAGAAGAATCATTCAAAAAATCCCCCCACTTCTACGGAAGCCACTGCCCCCTGAAGAGCGGGTATTTTATTACCTGAGTTTGGGGGATGCTTTTTTTAATCTGCAACAATTTACTAATAGTAAGAATCAGTTTTATAAAGCTCTTCCCCTAGCACAAACTGCTGAGGAAAAGAGTATGATTTACTATAACGTTATCTTAAGTACCTTCTTCTCTAACGATGAAATATCCTTTTTGAAGGAACTCAGGAGAACACTAAAGAACCCAGAGATAACCAGTAATATTAGGTACAATCTTACTCAATTATTAGTAGATTATCACTTGCGTAAAAAACAGGAGAAGCAAGCCGACCTGGTTCTCGAAAAATATATTGAGCAATACTCTTACCAAAAAAGTAACGCTCAACTCAAACGGATCAAGCTACTATCCAAAGTCGGCAAGCAGAATCACTGTTTCCAATTAGCTCAAGAAGTTTTCCCCTTAGAAACGGAGTTTCAAAAGCGAGATCGTATCATTGTCGGTTCCTATTGCAGTCAAACAACCAAGCAGGATGAAAAAGTTATTCAAGCACTGCAAAAGGAACTTGCGGATCCCAAAATTGAATACAGAGAGCATGAATTAAAGTTCCTACTTTCTAAAGCGTTTTTTAACGTAGGCCAGTACCAATCCTCACTAGCTCAACTCAAACAGTTGAAAGAGGTTGAGTTACTAGAGGCGATTCGGTTTCAGACACAGCTTTTACTTAGCCAAAACTACCTCAATTTAAAAAAGCCAACAAAGGCATTAGAGGCATTAGGTGAGATCAAGCAGTACCGGAAAAGCCTGTATTATCCCGAAGCATTACTACTGGCCTCCAACATCAAACTAGCACAAGAAAAAACCAATGAAGGTCTAAGGTCCTTATTGCGGGTATATTATCTAAAAAGTACACCCCCATTAAAAAAACAGAAGTTGCTACTCAAAGTAGTTACTTTGCTACTCAAGCAGAAACAGGTACAAAAAGCTCAAAGATATTTTAGGATCATCAAGCTTAAAGAAGTTAGCCAGAGTCCCATTTTACTGAAAAAATACAAACTTTTACAAAAGAAGGTTCAATAAATCAGTCATGGATACAGACTTGCAGAAAATCATCATCATCACTGGCCCCACAGCTTCAGGAAAAACCAAGTTGGCTATTCGCCTGGCTCAAAAAGTAGGTGGGGAGATCATCTCCGCTGATAGCCGACAGGTTTACCGGGGAATGGATATTGGTACAGGAAAAGACCTCCAGGAATACGGAAATATAAAATACCATCTGATCGATATCCTGAAAGCAGGGGAGGAATTTTCTGTTTCTAAGTTTCAAGCGGAAGCCCTAAAAGTTTTAGGGAGGATTCGAAAGAGAGGGGCAGTTCCTATCATTTGTGGTGGGACAGGACATTACCTAAAAGCTCTGATTGAGGATTACTCTTTTGAAGAGCCTGAAACAGACCTCCAATACACCTTAGATCTGGAAGATAAAAGCAGAGAAGAGTTATACGAGGAATTGAAGCAACTACAACTGTGGGAACAGCATCATTGGGAAGATGACAGCAAAAGACGCATTGCAAGAGCCATTGAGAAGGCTAAGATTCCCACAAAAAAGCAAGAGTCTCAGATTCGTTTTCAGGAGCATTATCTTCCACAAATTTATTACACAGCTCCGGAGCGTAGCCTTTTGAGAAGGAAGATTAAAAAGCGTTTGATTGAGAGACTGGAAGAAGGCATGGTCCAGGAAGTTGAAAATTTACTGCAACAAGGGATCCCTTATGAGCGACTGGAGAGGTATGGGTTGGAATACAAATGGGTCAGTCGTTATGTACACAAGCAAATCGCTTCAGATCATATGATTGAGAAGTTGCATACTGAAATTTGTCGATTTGCCAAACGGCAAGTGACTTTCATCCGCTATCTGGAAAAAAATGGGCACTCGATGATTCCCATTACCAGCATGGATACTTTTCTTGAAGAGGCAACTCTTTGGCTGGAGGAAAAGACAAAAGGCCCCACTCAGCCTACATTGATCCAGTAAAAAACTGCACTCTATCGAGGTGTCACTTCAGGGCAATAGGCTCAATAAAAATTAGGTCTCAAAAAAAAGCCAAGTTTTGCTTTTGCAAAGGCTTGGCTTTTTCTCTTAACGTTTTAACAATAAGTTGGAGGTGTCCATCAAAATGGGATATCATCTTCGATGAAGTCATCTTGTGGAGGAGGAGTATTTCCAGTTGGTTGGGAGCCACCCTGAGGTTGCTGAAAGCCACCTTGAGGTTGTTGAAATCCACTTTGAGGCTGTTGGAATCCGCCCTGAGGCTGTTGGAAGCCACCTTGATCCTGGAGGCCACCTTGAGGTTGTTGATAACCTCCTTGCTGAGCCCCACCTTGATTGGCTTGATAGCCTTGTCCTTGTCCTTGCCCCTGTCCTGCAGCACCTAGGAATTGAAAATTTCGACCGGCAATTTCCGTTGACCATCGTTTATTGCCATCCTTATCTTGCCACTCTCGTGTCTGCAAGCTTCCTTCAATATAAAGCTCACTTCCCTTTCTACAATATTGCTCTAATACCTCTGCCTGCTTATTCCAGAAGACAATTTTATGCCATTCAGTCTTCTCTTGCATATTCCCAGTTCGATCTTTGAACTTTTCAGAAGTCGCCATAGTCAAAGTAACGACGGAAGCTCCTTGCTGTGTCACACGTTTTTCCGGATCTTTGCCTAATCGGCCGATTAGCAGCACTTTATTCAGGTTTCCCATTTTTCCCCTAAAGTTATTCAAAAAATTTAAAGTATATTTTTAATTCGCACTTCGATTCAAATCTGCCAGACACTTTCGGATCAGCTCATCAAGCTCCATGCCTGGCCGCAAATGCTTGTGAATGGCTGCTTCAGCATCCCTTTCAGCATAGCCCAAATTGGAGAGGGCTGATTTGGTATCAGCTAAGATATACGTAGAACCGGCTCCAACTTCAGTTGGTGAAGCAGTAGCCTGTGAGCCTTTGCCTTGCTCCCTGTCCGCTAGTATAAACGCTTCAATTTTTCCCTGCAAATCAAGAACTAATCGTTGCGCTGTTTTTTTACCAACACCGGATACCTTTAAAAAAGGCGTGAAGTCGTTATTTGAAATCGACTGAATAATTAGTCGAACCGGCAATTGATCAATAATTTTAACCCCTACCTTAGGCCCCACACCATTGACTCCCAGCAGTAAAATAAACAACTTACGTGCTTCGAAAGACTCGAAACCAAAAAGAGTGATCGCATCCTCTCTGACGGAGGTATAAATCACAATTTCCTTRGTTTCCCCYGCTTTGTANTGCTGCTGGAGCARCAGGTTCTCACCGATAATGATGCGATACCCTGTTCCTTGCACATCCAGGATCACTTCATTGCCATCCAAGTGTAAGACGGTTCCTTTTAACCAAGCTATCATAGTCTGGTGAATCCTTTAGCGAGAGGGTTGATTAACAGCAGAGAACTGAAAGGTATTCGCATGACAAATAGCAATTGCCAAGGCATCGGATTCATCTTCTGTCATTTGGTAGCTACGATCCATATTCAGGAGAACCTGAACCATGGCTGCCACCTGATCCTTACTGGCACGTCCCGCACCAACAACTGCAGATTTAACTGCTGTGGGCGCATACTCGTGGATTTGAATTTCCTGCTGAGTCAAAGCTAACATGGCAACACCACGTGCATGGCCTAAAATCAACGAGGAGTGAGGATTTACCGAATGGAAAATTTTTTCAATGGAAGCCGAGTCCGGTTGATACGTCTGCAGAATTTGTCTCAACCCTGTATAAATTATCTCCAGTTTATCGGGCAGTGTTTTTGCTTTGACCGCCACGATTCTAGTACTGAAGACTCTCTTTAACTGATTACCACTACGGTCAATGATACCAATGCCCGTATAGCGACTGCCCGGATCAATCCCAACAATCCGGGTTGTCTTCATTTTTTTTGATATAACCAAAGTCTAACTCAACTGTTGCAATACATCGTCAGTGATGTCGAAATTACTGTAAACCTTTTGGACATCATCATCATCTTCCAAACGATCAATAAAACCAATTACTTGTTTAGCTTTTTCCAGATCATCAATTTCGATTTTGTTCTGAGGAATCAAGTCCACAGCAGAACTTCTGATTTCCACTGATTTTTCTTCCAAAAACTTGTGTACATCCCCCAGGTCACTGGGATCTGTAGTAATTAAATATATATTTTCATCTTCCGCATCGATATCTTCCGCTCCAGCATCCAGGATGTATTCCGTTAAGGTATCCTCATCAATCGTAGACTTCTCCACCTCGATTTGGCCGACACGATCAAACATATACATGACGGAGTTCGAAGCACCCAAATTTCCCTTGCCCTTATTAAAGCAGAAGCGAATGGAAGAAATTGTTCGATTTTTATTGTCCGTTAAACACTCGACAATGACGGCAACATTATGAGGGCCATAACCTTCGTAAACAATGGTATCCCAGCTCTCACTCTTGTCACCACCTACACCTTTAGCAATCCCCCTCTTGACGTTATCAGCGGGCATGTTACAGGACTTAGCTAAAATGATTGCAGAACGCAATCTGGGGTTAGCCTCTGGATCTCCTCCGCCCATTCTGGCAGCAACGGTGATTTCTTTAATAACCTTAGTAAAAACTTTACTTCGTTTTGCATCAGCAGCACCTTTTTTGTGCTTGATGGTGCTCCATTTACTATGACCTGACATATCTAGAATCGGGGAAATCGGTTAACGAAAGGGGTAAGCCTAAACGATTCGAGCAACCAAATCATAGGGGTGTGCTTCAACTATTTCTACGTCACAAAACTGACCGGCACTCACTTCGCCTTCATTAATCAAGACGACGCCGTCCACATCAACCCCTTGAAACTGGTTTCTGGCTTGTAATAAGAGATCCGTTTCATTTGAGACTCCTTCTACCAAAACTTTTTGAATCTGACCAACTTGAGAGCGATTTTTCTCGAAGGAGATTTTTTGCTGTGCTTCCAGGAGAATAGATCGTCTTTCCTGCTTCAGGGCCTCAGGAATGGTATCCCCATATTTAGCGGAAACGATATTATCCTCATGGGAGTAGGTAAAGACCCCGATATGTTGAAAATAGCCTTTCTCTACAAAGCGCAACAACTGACGGAAATCCTCTTCAGTCTCATCGGGGAAACCCACGATAAAAGTAGTGCGGAAAGCAATGTCCTCTTTTTGCTTGAGGGCATAATTAACCAGCTTTTCAATTTCCGCTCCCGTAATCTTACGGTTCATCTTCTTGAGCACGGGGTCAGCAAAATGCTGAAAGGGCATATCCACATAAGGCACCAGGCGAGCATCTTCTTTCATCAAGTGAAACAGCTCCAAGGGATAACGATTGGGATAAGAATAAAAGGTCCTCAACCAAAAATCCTGTTCTCCAGTTTCCAATAGTTCACGCACCAGAGGCAATAACAAACTCTCTTTGCCTAAGTCCCAACCGTAGGAGGAGCTATCTTGAGAAATCAAATTGATTTCCTTGATGCCACTGCTCAAAAGCTGCTGGAATTCTCTCTTGATATCCGCAATTGGCCGACTTTGAAAATAGCCACGTAACTTGGGGATGTTGCAAAAAGAACACATATTGGAACAACCTTCAGCCACCTTCAAGTAAGCATAATGCTTATTCGTGGAAAGCACCCGATTCGACAGTTGATTTTTAGGAGAATAGGAGGGGTGCTTTTCGAAGTAACTCCGACGTTCTCCCTCTTCAAGGGCGTGGTTCACACAGGATAAAATCTGAGTATAATCACTGGTACCGATCAAACCATCGACTTCAGGCATTTCCTTGAGCAAGCTATCTCGAAAACGCTCGCTCATACAACCCGCTACAATCAATTTTTGGCAGGCCCCTGTTTGCTTGTATTCTGCCAGGGACAAAATCCGCTCAATAGACTCATTCACGGCACTGGTCAGGAAACCACAGGTATTGACAATAATCACCATGGCATCTTCCGGATTGGGCGCATACTGGAATTGATGATCCAGCAGGGTTCCCAGCATAATTTCCGAATCGACGCGATTTTTGGCGCAGCCCAGTGTTTCAATGTAAACGGATTTATTCATAATTAATTGCGTAGAGTTTGGTTAAATATTCAGATCAGCCTGAATTTTTAAATCTGGATAGCCGGTTAGCAAGCATTGAGCCCAAGTCAGATCATCCTGAGTGGTAATCTTAATATTCCACTTTTCTCCCTCAACCATCCTTACAGTATAGTTAAGGTGCTCAAAATAAGACGCTTCATCTGTAGGGTTAAATACGCCTTCTTCGATAGAGAAAAAGACCTGCTCTATTGAGTTGAAATGAAACGCTTGAGGAGTTTGCATGACAAACAAACTTTCCCGATCCACCGTTCGGGTTTTCCCCTCAGCCAGCTTTTTTCTGACTGTTTCAAAAATTGGCATGACCGGAAGTAGGACTTCCTTTTCTTCAATCCCCGTAAAAAAACGTTCTAACAAGGACTCGGTCACAAAAGGTCTGGCCCCATCATGCACCATCACCAGATCGGCACTTCGATGGTCCAATAGATATTGTAATCCATTTTTGACGGAATCATATCTTTCTTTGCCCCCCAAAACAATTGGCTCAATTTTCCTTAGTGGACCGAATTCTTCAAGCATTTCATTGATATCATTTTCTTCTCCTGGACGAACCACCAAGATGATTCGATCAACCCGAAAAAAATCATTAAATTGAGACAGCGTCCTATACAAGACAGGAATGCCTTGCAATGTAAGGAACATCTTATTTTTTTCCGCTTTCATGCGAGCACCTTTACCAGCGGCAAGAATAATCACATCAACTTTTTTTTCCTGCATTCATCTCTCCTCTGCCTATGTGCATAGTATTTCCAGGTAAGATTCTCTCATTCCCGCTTTTAAGCAACAGCCTTCACTAGAACCGGATTCTACCTTCTTTCTGGTACCGCTCAAGGCCTTTTTTATAAGCTATTGGCCTAGGTTGCTTTTCCATGTCCTCCAATTCCGAATTTCTAGCGGTTTTCATTGACAGTAGCCCTTGCCATTGCTAAATATCAGCTTTTTTTAAGGGTACATTATTATTCTTATAGATCGTTTAAAACCAAACTTCTTGCTGGATCATTCTTAGCTATGGAACCAAGATTTGGGGAATTATTCAACTATGGTATCTTACACCTGGAGTGGCCTTCGGCTCTCTTCACATTAGTGGTGTTTTTGATCACCATGTTTTTTCTGAATCAGCTGCTCTTTGCCCCTATTCTTAGGAGTTTGGAAGCAAGAGATGCTGAATTAGATAAAAATGAGGAAAAAGTAAAGTCTCTCGCCCAGAAAATTGAAGAATCTGAGCGAAATTACCAAGAAAAGCTCAAGATTGCTCAAGGCCGGATTCAGTCTAGCCGACAGCAAGCCTTAGAAGAAGCCATGGGAAAAGCCAAGAGTATTATGGTTAAGGCCAAGGAAGCTGCTGAGAAGAGACTGGGTGAGGCGGAAAAAGAGATTTCTGCTGAAAGAGATAATGCGTTGAAGCAAGCCGCAGGCCTGACACAGGATCTTGCGAAACTGATCAACACTAGAGCAATCGGCTAAAAAGGAAAGAGATGCTAAAAAGAATTACGCTTTTATTTTCTCTGGCCTGTACATCAGGCGTTGCTTTTGCTGCCGGTGGGGGAGAAGGAACTTTTCTAGGCCTTCCTCTGATCGTATTCAAAGTAATTAACTTCGTTATTCTGATGGGTCTCCTCCATAAATTTGCGAGGCCTGCTATAGCCAACATGCTTTCTTCTTCTGCTCAGGCAACCAAGGAGAAAGTCAGTACGGCCCGTAGCAGTGTGACAGAAGCAGAGAAGCAATTAGCTGCGTATCAGATCAAGGTTTCGAACATGGAGCGAGAAATTGAAGCTCGTCAAGAAGCCGCACTCAAAGCAATTGCAGAAGAAAAACAAGCCATCATTCAGGATGCCGAAGATTTCACCAAGAACTTGGCCGTAAAAACTAATCAGCGTATCGAGCAAGATGTGTTGAAAGCCAAAGGTGAGATTCAAGCATTCTTGGTTAGCGAGTCTATAAAGCTAGCCGAAGAGATGGTTACTGATTCCATGAGTGACAAAAAACAAGAGTCATTGATGGAAGATTATTCCAAAGTTTTAGAAAAAACAGCCTGATCTACCAAGGGGTTTTATGATCGGAGGAGTCGTTGGGCGACGCTATGCAAAGGCACTATTAAACCTTGCAGGCGAAGAAAAACAAATTGAAAAGGTTCAGGAAGAGATTCTGGAAGTGGCAGCTACCTTTAAAGATAGCCAGGCACTCAGGGATATCATGGCTGACCCTATTCATAGTCTAAAGCAGAAAGAGAATCTCATTAGTGAGATTGTAAAAAAACTTGGAAGTAGCGAACTGGTCAATAAGTTCTGCCGATTCTTAACAGCTAAGAATCGCTTCGTTTTGATCAATGAAATTGCTACTTCTTACCATGTCCAAGCTAGTGACATGTTGGGTAAAGCAACAGCCGAAGTCACAGTTGCAAAGAAGCTATCCGAAAGCGAAGCGCAAAAGTTACAGAAAAAGCTATCTGAATTTACAGGGAAAGATATCTCTTTAAATGTAAAGGAAGATGCTTCCATTCTAGGCGGAGCGATTACGTCAATCGGGAGCTTAGTACTTGATGGCAGCGTTAGAAATAGGCTGAACTTGATTCGTGAAACTATATCCAAGGTTAATTGATCCATGAAAATCAGAGCTGAAGAAATCAGTGCTATTATTCAGAAGCAGATTAAGGATTTCGACACTACTGTAGAAATTAAAGAAGTTGGTACAGTACTGACAGTAGGTGACGGAATTGCTCGTGTATACGGTCTTGATCAGGCTATGGCAGGTGAGTTAGTAGAATTCCCCGACGGTACGACGGGAATGATTCTTAACCTGGAAGCCGACAACGTCGGTGTTATTCTCTTTGGATCCGGTGATGCGATTAAAGAGGGTGACCAAGTCAAGCGAACTGAAAGGATCGCTGAAGTTCCAGTAGGTGAAGGTTTGCTAGGTCGTGTAGTGAATCCTATGGGAGAAGTGCTCGATGGAAAAGGTCCTTTTACTCCTGCAGGTCACCAGAAGATCGAAGTGATTGCTCCTGGTATTGTGTCTCGGAAGTCCGTACATGAGTCCATGTTGACTGGATTGAAAGCGGTTGACGCCATGGTACCCATTGGACGTGGACAACGAGAATTGATCATTGGTGATCGACAGACCGGAAAATCCGCTATTGCCATCGATACGATCATCAGCCAGAAAGGGCAGGATGTAATTTGTATCTATGTTGCGATCGGACAGAAGGCTTCTACTGTTGCTCAGGTAACTCAGAAGCTGGATGAATTCGGTGCCATGGACTACACTATCGTAGTTGCGGCGACTGCCAGTAATCCTGCTCCAATGCAGTTTATCGCTCCCTTCTCTGGCGTAGCCATGGGTGAGTATTTCATGAAGCAAGGTAAAGCTGTTCTGATCGTTTATGATGATCTGTCCAAGCAAGCCGTTGCTTATCGACAGCTGTCTCTGCTGCTTAGACGACCTCCCGGACGTGAAGCTTATCCTGGTGATGTCTTCTACTTGCATAGTCGCCTGCTAGAACGCTCTTGTAAGTTGAACGATGAATTAGGTGGTGGTTCCATTACTGCTCTACCGATCATCGAGACTCAAGCGAGTGACGTGTCTGCCTACATCCCAACGAACGTGATTTCTATCACTGACGGACAGATTTTCCTGGAGACTGAACTTTTCAACTCTGGTATCCGTCCTGCGATTAACGTAGGTATTTCCGTATCCAGGGTAGGTGGTGCTGCTCAAACCAAAGCGATGAAGGCCGTTGCCGGTACTTTACGATTGGATCTTGCCCAATATCGAGAGATGAAGGCATTTTCTCAGTTTGGTTCTGACTTGGATGAAGCGACTCAACGACAGTTAAAGCGTGGTGAACGCCTGGTTGAAGTACTGAAACAACCACAGTACAAGCCGCTAAGAATGGAAGAGCAAGTAGTCAGTATCTTTGCTGTGAATAAAGGCTTTTGCGATGAGTTACCCGTAGACCAAATTTTGGCCTTCGAGGCTGCCATGCATCAGCATCTGAAGACAAACGACAAAAGTATTTTAGAGACAATAGCCTCCGAAGGAAAACTCAGTGATGACACTGTGACAAAACTGGAAAAGGCAATTGGCGACTTTGCTAAGGGTTACAAACAATCTGCTTAATTCAAACGCTGGGTTTTAAAAGATGGCCAATTTAAAAGACATCAAAACGCGCATGGTTAGTATTCGCAATACCCAGCAGATCACCTCCGCCATGAAAATGGTGGCAGCGGCTAAGATGAAAAAAGCAGAAATGCACATCGTCAAAGCCAAGCCTTATGCTGAGAAGTTGCGATCAATCGTAACCAACCTTAGCCAGGGACTCGAATCTTCCGCCCACCCTCTTTTAGAAGAGCGTGAAGGTGGTAAGGTCGTGATCCTGTTGATCAGTAGTGATCGAGGCCTCTGTGGTGGTTTGAATACGAACCTTTGCAAAGCTTTGTTGAGATACCAAAAAGAACAAAATTTTGAGTTTGTTGAACTCATTACTTTGGGCCGAAAGGGATATGAATTTTTCAGCTCACAGGGTGTAGAGATTGCCGAGGCCTTTCAAAGCCTCAAAGATGACGAGATGGCTGAGGCACTCACGGGAAAAGTGAGAGAGTTGATTCAGCAGTACGAGAATGGTGAGTTCAATAAGTTAATTCTGGCACATAATACTTTTAAAAATGTACTCACTCAAGAAGTGGTCTTGAAACAAGTATTGCCCATTGAGCCGCCTGAAGTCGAAAAAGAAGATCCCGAAGAAGAAGTTCAGTTTATCTTCGAGGCTTCCAAAGACGAAATCTTAGGCAGTATCCTTCCCCAGTATGTGGAAAGCCAAGCCTTTACAGCTTTGCTGGACAACAACGCTTGTGAGCACGCCGCCAGGATGACCTCCATGGATAGTGCTACCAAGAATGCGGGAGAGATGCTCTCAGCCTTGCAACTAACATACAATAGAGCAAGACAGGCTGCTATTACAACTGAGCTTATCGAAATTATCGCTGGTGCGGAATCTCTTTAGGTTGACTACTTTTCTCAAAAAAAAATTCTTTTCACTCTAGTATTTTGAGGCGAAACTAAATGAATTCAGGAAGAATTATCCAGGTCATTGGCCCGGTAGTTGATGTTGAATTTGAAGAAGGGCATCTCCCAAATATTTTGGATGCTTTGACACTGAATTACGAGTACCAAGGCGAAAAAATATTGCTGATTCTGGAAGTCCAGCAGCATTTGGGAGAAAACAGCGTACGTACCGTATCCATGAGTGCTACTGATGGTTTGGTACGTGGTATGGAAGTTGTCGGAACAGGTTCTCCGATTAAAGTACCCGTAGGAAATGCGGTTCTTGGACGAATCCTAAATGTTACCGGTGATCCTGTAGATGAGTGTGGTCCCATTGACGCGGAAGAGCATTGGTCGATTCATCGTGATCCACCAAGGTTTGACGAGCAGGATACTTCCGCTTCCATGTTGGTCACGGGAATCAAGGTAATCGACTTAATCTGCCCTTACTTGAAAGGTGGAAAGATTGGTCTCTTCGGTGGTGCCGGTGTAGGTAAGACTGTAGTGATCATGGAGTTGATCAACAACATCGCCACAAATCACGGTGGTTATTCCGTATTTGCTGGTGTAGGTGAGCGAACTCGTGAAGGAAACGATCTCTGGCATGAGATGAAAGACTCTGGCGTATTGGAAAAAGCCGCCTTAGTTTACGGACAGATGAATGAGCCACCTGGAGCTCGCCTTCGTGTTGCTCTTTCCGGTCTGACCATAGCCGAGTACTTCCGTGATGTTCAGGGACAAGATGTACTGATGTTCATTGATAACATCTTCCGCTTTACTCAAGCCGGTTCTGAAGTATCCGCCTTACTGGGACGGATTCCTTCAGCGGTAGGTTACCAGCCGACTCTGTCTTACGAGATGGGTCTGCTGCAGGAACGAATTACATCAACCAACAAAGGTTCTATTACTTCCGTACAGGCAGTATACGTACCTGCGGATGATTTAACCGATCCTGCTCCTGCCACAACTTTTGCTCACTTGGATGCGACGACTGTATTGTCTCGTGCTATTTCCGAGTTGGGAATTTACCCTGCGGTGGATCCTTTGGATTCAACGTCTCGAATCCTGAATCCCGACGTATTGGGTCAAGAGCATTATGATGTCGCTCAGGGCGTTCAGTTGATTCTTCAGGAATACAAAGACCTGCAGGATATCATCGCCATCCTGGGTATGGACGAATTGTCTGATGATCAGAAAAAGACTGTAGAACGTGCTCGAAAGATTCAGCGCTTCTTATCTCAGCCTTTTACTGTAGCCAGCCAGTTTACCGGCCTTGACGGTGTGTATGTAGATGTCAAGGATACTATTCGTGGATTTAAGGAAATCCTGGATGGTAAGCATGATGATCTTCCAGAACAAGCTTTCTATATGGTTGGTACCATTGAAGAAGCTCGTGAAAAAGCCAAGACCATCTAACGAGGGTATAAACTATGGCTCTACAGCTTGAAGTGGTGACTCCTCGAGAAATTCTGTTAACAGCAGAAGCTGACTATGTCACAATCCCTGGTGTGATTGGTGAACTAGGAATTCTGCCAGGTCACTTACCTGTTCTGACAGAATTGAAAGAAGGAGTACTCAGCTACAAAAAAGGTAGTGAGACTAAAGAAGTGAACATTCAGTCTGGTTATGCGGAAGTTCTGAAGGATAAAATTACCGTACTTGCGGTAGTATAAGTCTGAAGAAATTCCCCTGTATCCACTGAAAGGGTTCTTTCTAAAAATGAAAAAAGGCCGCAATTTTTTATTGCGGCCTTTTTTTTTGCCTTTTTGAATATTTTTTTTTCCTCCAGTCAATCTGTTTTTTAGCCTATTCCCATAAACGGAGACCTGTAACAGATGGGTAGGTTGGAGCCTTTGCGTCATCCTACAACACCCCGACAAACCAAAGATGACTGAGTACTATAAATATTATATGTAGCCAATTGCACATTTGAGCCAAAAACAAGAGGCCCAAAATGGCCTTAATTTTGATTTTAGTTGCCTTATAGATAGCAGAAGGCATGAAAGTGTATAAGTGCTGATTTCTTACGTATTGACTGTTTTTTAAAAAAATTGAATTTTTGGTAAATTTAGACTCTTGAATTCAAGCAATGGGTTTCAAATTTTTAAATTTGTCTCCTATGGGGTGCTTTATCTATTTAGTGAAAAGGTGTAAGTTATTTTCCATATTGATTATAGGTAACTATTTGATAGTGCGTTAATACTCAGTTTCTATCAATTTGTTCTGCCCGACTACAAAACATTTTTACTGACAAAGCGATACCAGCAGAACATTTGAATTAATCACAAGGAGAGGATTATGACTACTTTGGCTAAGAAGAAAAGTAAGACTACAACAGAGGACATGTCACTCAGGGATTGGTATGCGGGAAAAGCATTGAATGGACTCCTGTCCAATCCAGAGAAAGCTGGTAACTCCGTCGAAGAAATATCAGAACTAGCATACCGCTACGCTGATGCCATGCTTCGCAAAGGACAAAAATAAGGACTCTCCATGGCAACAACTCAGCAACTGACAATTCAGAGTACAACTCATTCAAACTTGATTTCTATTACCTCACGAGTTAAAAAATGAGTGAAAGACTGAGTTTAGCCAAAAAGATTTTTCACCCGGACACTATTGTTAGAGGAAGGATATTTCCTTAATCTGAGGGTTCAACGACAAAACCAAGGGAAACTATGTCATCCACACAGACTTCAAAATCAACGGTCGCTCAAGCAGCTCGAAAGATTTCTCCTAAGTTATCAAATCTGAGTGGTGCAGAAAAAGACCAACTGCTCCTAAAAATCAGTGAGAACCTTAAGAACAATAAGCAACGAATCATTGAGGCCAACCAAAAAGATGTGCAAGCAGCTCAGAAAATGGTTGATCAAGGGGAACTGAGCACTCCGTTATTGAACCGCCTGATCTTAACTGATGATAAAATTGCGCAGCTCAGTACCTATTTGGAAGAAGTTGCCAAGCTAGATGACCCCATTGGAAAAAAGCAGTTTGCTATGAAATTGGCAGAAGGCCTCGAACTGGAGAGAATATCCTGTCCCCTGGGTGTGGTTGCCATTATCTTTGAAAGTCGTCCGGAAGTGGTGATTCAGGTAACCGCCTTGAGCTTGAAGTCCGGTAATGCGGTCATCCTGAAGGGAGGAAGAGAAGCCAGTCATAGTAATCGAGTGCTCTTTGAACTGATAGAAGAAGTTCTAAAAGAAATGGATTTATTGGGTGCGGTCAACCTGATCGAAACCAGAGATGATGTGGCCAACCTGCTGGATCAGGAAGCCTATATCGATCTGATCATTCCCAGAGGTGGGAATGAGTTTGTACGTTATATTCAGGAAAATACTAAGATTCCCGTCTTGGGACATTCCTCTGGAATTTGCCATATCTACGTAGATCAGCAGTTTGATCTAGCCATGGCCACTAAGGTCTCTGTAGATGCCAAGGTCGATTATCCATCCGCTTGTAATGCGGTGGAAACAATCCTGGTACATGCGGGTAGTGCTGAAAGCTTCATTCCACAGCTAATACCAGAACTGCTGGAGAAAAAAGTTTCTGTAAAAGGTTGTGCAAGATCCTTAGAGATTGCGCAAAAAAACAAACTGAGTATGGAAGCAGCCAGCGAAGAGGATTGGGAAAGCGAGTATAGTGACTTAGTACTTTCAATCAAAGTGGTGGACTCAATGCAGGAGGCGATTGAGCATATCAATCGACATGGATCTCATCATACGGATAGCATCATTACCACAGAGAATAGCCATGCGGAGTTTTTCCTGCAGCAGGTAGATTCCGCCTGTGTCTTTCACAATGCTTCAACTCGATTCTCTGATGGTTATGTTTTTGGTTTGGGAGCGGAAGTTGGGATCAGTACAAATAAAACCCATGCTCGTGGCCCCGTAGGGCTGGATGGAATGATCATCTATAAATATCTGTTGCGAGGTGATGGACAAGTTAGAGGTGTTTTTTCCGGAAAGAATGCTCTTCCTTTCCTGCACCAAGCCTTACCTATCGATTAGTAGATCAAAACAGTATTGATTGATTCCTTCACTTCAAGCTCAATGTGATTGAACAAAGAGTTCAATCACATCACTCCATACCCTCTACATTTTAAAGAAGATATGACTACAAAGCGGGAAACAAAAGAAAACCTGCAAAGGCTTTCCTCCCTTTTGAACACTACCACTGGTATTCCACAACAGACACTGGGTGCTATCAATAAAGGCTTATTAGCTATACTTGAGCTACTAGGTTCCGAAACTGTAGCAGCGGTAGAAACTGAAGTAAAAAAAGTACCCCAAAGTTCTGATGGAACTATTCAAATTTGGTCTGATGGTGCCTGTACAGGCAACCCTGGACCTGGTGGCTGGGGAACAGTCATCCGCTTTGGTCATGAAGAGATTGAGCTCTCCGGTTACTCTCCTCGCTCTACAAATAATATTATGGAAATGACAGGCGCACTGGAGGGGATTCGACGAACACCAGAGGGATCAAAAATTACAGTGACCACAGATAGTCAATACCTTTTAAAAGGTATGACCCAGTGGCTTACAGGCTGGAAACGACGTGGCTGGAAGAAAGCTGATGGGAAACCAGTATTAAACAAGGAGATCTGGATGGCTCTGGATAAAGAAGCTCAAACTCGCACGATTCGCTGGCATTGGGTTCGCGGTCATTCCGGTCACCCCGAAAATGAACGCTGTGATGAATTAGCCAGGAATGCCATCACTCAAGCCTAATTCCAATAAGCCCAGTCCCCCACTTTGCTAATAGCGGGCACATAGACCCGCTCTACAGTTCGGCCTCTTCCTTAGCCATTACCATGTCGACCAAAGACCACATTTTCAAATTCTTTGGCTAATTCCTTTTCTTTGAGTGTCACTTTATTCGGTGGATGATGAGTATGAATACTATTGGGATTCACCCAATAGTAAACGGTGCTTTTCGTTTGTGGATTGAGTCTAAACTTCTGTTTCTGGAAAAATTGTTTCAATGTCTGATGCAAGAAAGGAGAATTGAGCATTTTTTCCGACTCTTCATAGTAATCAAAGGCTCTCTTTTCAATTTCAGGATGGTCAAAAAGATCCACAAACCAGGTTTTCATATTGTCACGGTAAAGAATCGACAGCCTTCCATACTCCAAAAGGTTGAGGCACATGAAGATATTGGTAATTTCACGTTCCTTATAAATACAATCCCGGTAATCATAATCCTGACTAGGAAAGGCTCGATCAATTTTATCAAATAATCGCACCACACTATCCGGTCGAATGAAAGCATATTTGTCGGCCGAGATTTTCCCCACCTTCATATGGGCTACGGAGAATTCCAAATGAGTCCGAGACTCCAAGAGCGTTCCTCTGCCGGTAATTCCGTAGTAATTATTCTGGATACAGTGAGCAATACCATGCAAAAAAGACTTATGATCAAATAGTTCCACTTCATCTGGAAGGTGATCCAAGTTTCCGAAAGTATCATATCGACTTTTCTCCAATACTCTCTTCTGCAGAGACTTGAAAAACCATTTTTTATCCCGATAACCAATTTGAAGACGCCCACGAGCCTGTTTCAGATGGGATAAAATATCCCGGCGTACGACATTCTCTGGAGGATCAAAGTGCTTTTCATAGTAGTAGTACCAGATTTTAAATTCATCTTGATTGGATTCATCTTTCCCCGGAAGGACATCCACCAAAGTGCGAACCCGCTCCATTGATCGTTGAAAAAGAAACTTCAGGTCTTTCTCAAACTGCAACACTGCATTGATTTCCCCAATAAAAATGTGTTCCAAACGCTGTCGACGAGAAGGAGGAAAGGCTTTGGCTAAAAAATCTACCATGAACTGCTCTCGATGAGTGGTATACTTTTTATTGGCCCCCGGCTTATTAAAGACATCCGCTACCCGAATATGCAACGCAAATCCTAAGTCTATGATCTGGGAAACCAAGGCAATTTCATCGGGATCTTTGATGACTCGACAGGCGGGACCAAAAGCGATTTTCAATGCCTTATAGCGCAGCCACCAAGGATCTGCTAATAAGAGGGGAAATTTATCCTCCAGGCTAAACAAAACCTGTAGAGTCACACTGCCGACAGAGTCATCCTCACCGAGCACGTCATTTTCCGCTGCCTCTGCTCCACTCTCCTCTTCCGCACCAAAGTTATCAAAGAAATCATCATCATCATCATCGTAGTCATCCTCCTCATCGTCATCGTAGTCATCGTCATCATAATCATCGTCATCGTAGTCATCCTCATCTTCAACTTTTTGAGTCTTATCTTCTATCAGGTCATCCAACTTTTTTGGATTTTTGATCAATTCGATAATGGAAGTATTGAAACGAGGA
>NVSR01000038.1 GCA_002401295.1 SAR324 cluster bacterium
TTGATGGATGAAGTTCGGGACCTCCTCAAGCTCATACTGCCCGTTGAGGAAACTAGGCGTGTAAGTTACGAGGAACTTTTCCATGAATACTTGGGCATCAATCCCTTTCAATTAGATCATCCTCATTTTCTAGAGGTTTGCACCCAACACCAGGTACCGCTTCCCCAGGATTTGGAAGTAGCCGATAGCTCTCCGGAAGAATGGCTGGACTTCTTAATGGGCATGCTGATCGAACCCAAGTTGGGACAAGATCATCTTCTTTTTGTAGATGATTTTCCTGCAACGCAAAGCAGCCTGGCACAAACCCACCCGGAAGATTCTCAGAAGACACTGCGCTTTGAAGTTTACTATCAGGGTAAGGAGCTGGGTAATGGCTATACTGAATTGAGGGATGCGGAAGAACAAAAACGTCGAATGGAAAACGAAAATCAGCTGCGCCTTGAAACAGGGAAGACAGTCTTGCCCTTAGACCCTCATCTGCAAACAGCGATGGAGCAAGGTTTACCGGCTTGTGCCGGTATAGCTATGGGCTTTGACCGTATTTTAATGCTGGCCGCAGGACTGGATAGTCTGGATCAAGTGCAAAGTTTCTCCTGGAAACGATGCTGACACGATTTGAAGTTGATTGATTTTTCAGGCACTTTTAGAGTTTATTATGGGTTTATTTTCCATCTTGATTGCTTGATCAATCAGGATGGTTGCCGTAGCCAGCAGATCCTTCTGAGAGAACCCATGCTCCATCAGACTCTTGGCTAAAGTCTTTGCCAGAATTTCTACTTCTTTAATATTTTTACAATCTGTAATCGGTAGCATAGTAAACTCATAGTTTTTAAGGTTCATACTTTTTAGATCACCATCCCCCAACTATTCAATAAGCATACCCTCCCTCCCACCTCGCAAAGATCCATCTTTCACTTCTCGATAGCTCTTTATTAATACAGCAAATCAAGCCCACTCCACTAAGAAAGCTCCTATTCATGCTCAGTAAAGGGCATTTTATTCTTACGCATGCACCTGCTATTGCTTTCTTTTTCCATTAATGTATGCTGATTCGCAAAGCCACAGATAAAGGCATTATATATTTGTTTTTTATATCAATAATTTTTAATTGGGTGGTCTGATGATATCTTTACGAGCACTTCTTTTGGGACTCTTTCTTTTTTCCTTCCACCTTGGCTTTTCAGATCAGATTTTTGCTCAGGAAATCCGGAAAGATTGCGATTCTTGTCGCTTTTCGATCCATTCCTTAGAAAACCCCTTCAGTACCGTCGGTCAGTGGCTCTTCACCAGAGACGATCATTATCAGAATAAGAACCCTCACATCGATACCAGTCACTGGAAGCTTGTCAAAACTCCCGGACCCTGGAAAAAATTTTATGAAGATGGAAAGAACTTCCAAGTTGGGTGGTATCGAGCAGAACTCTCATTCAACCCCGAACTCATCGGCACGGAAGTCGTTTTCCTGGTAGATGCCTACATGGGTAAGTTAAACGTTTATTTGGATGGACAAGAAATCTACAAGAGGACAGGGCAAGTCAATACCCAGCGTTACTATTCCATCCAGCCAGTACCCGTTCGTTTCAAAATTACCCAATTAAAACATACACTTGCTTTTAGGGTGGATACATTCTTGATGACCGGGGTCTACCAGTTGCCCTTCGAGTTGAGGAAGTTTCGCCCTGACGACCTGAAATTAAACTTCTTCTATTTCTGGGGAGGAGAACTCCGACTAATATCCGCATCCATCCTTGCCGTATTTGGCCTTTTCTTCCTTTTAATCTATAAAAAAACTCGCTACAAACTCTATCTTTACGCAGCACTTGCAGGAATTATTTTCTTCCCTTTCCTGGGGCTTCCCACGGATATGTTCATGCGTATTTTTCCTCCGCAAATGCTCTTACCACTACATTATGTTGGCCTGTCGACAGTATATTTCCATTATTTATTCTCCCAGTATTTCTATAAATTCACTCCACGCTTCAATCGTTATACTTTGATTTTATATGGTGCATTAACACTAATGTTCCCCATACTGGCTATTTACCCCAATTTAGATCTATTCCAGCACCTGCGCGTGGTCTTTCTACTATTTTCGCAGTTCTTAGCCTTGAAGATGCTTCATATGCTGTATCGGGGTACTGTGGCTAAAAAACCAGGCGCAAAAATCCTGATGTTTAGTGCTTTATTTTATGCGCTTTCGTCAGGCCATGATCTTTTATTGGCCTTGGGAATCATTCAATCAGTAGCACTGGTTTTCCTGGCTGTTTTGATCATGACGGCGAATATTCTCGGAGTTGCCAGTACGGTTTTCGCGAATACCTTCTTGGAAAATAAACAGCTGGCTCAAAATCTCCAAGTCATGAACGACGGATTGGAAGACCAGATCAAACAAAGGACTCAGGAGTTAAAAGGTAAAACTGATTCCATGAAGGGGATGTTGGATCATTTACTCGAAGGAATCTTTACTTTCGGTAAGGACTATCGTATCCACCCGGAATACTCCCAGACCTGTTTGGAGTTTTTCGGTGGCTCCCCGGATAAACTCAATCCCTTGCCGTTATTATTCAGTACTATCTCCGTGACTGCGGAGCAACTGCGGGAAACAGAAGATCCGAGCGCATTCAATTATCCCGCTACAATCAAGGATTCTTTTGACATGCTTTTTGATGATCCCGAGACCTTTAATATTTTAGAAGATTTATTACCCCGGGAGATCACCTTACGTCATCACATTTTTACTCTCAAATACCGTATGATTGCGGGGAACAGTAGTGAGCAGCATAGGGTCATGGTGATCATTACAGACATCACCAAAGAAAGGGAGATGCAAGCCAGAATTGCGACGGAAGAAGAACGTAACGGAATGATTGTCAAAGTTGCTTTAGACCGCAATGGTTTTCTCGAATTTCTTAAAGAACTGGATGGGGTTATCCAACGGGTTGATTTTATTTTAACCCAACCAGTATCAGCAATTGATACCAATGAGTTATTCCGACACTACCATACACTAAAGGGAGGAGCCGCAGTTTATGGCCTAAAAAGCATAGTGAATCAAGTCCATCAGATCGAAGATAGGTTGGAACTCTATCGTAACGGCCAGAATCCCCTGGCTACGGCTGATTTACCTGACTTGCAGAAAAAAACGGAAGAACTCAAACAAACCCTGAGCAATACTCTGGAAGAACTCAGCTGTATCATTACCGAGGAAGATATCCACGCCAAGGAACGTATCTATCCCGTTTCCGCAGGAAAAATAAAATATTTGCATGAATTTCTCAACCACAAAGTATCCCAAGAAATGTGGCAACAGATTCAACCGGTATTGGAGACTCTCAAGAAACAGCCTATCGCTTCAGTCTTGCGTAAATATGCAACCACAGCTGAAGGCTTGGCAGAGAAACTAGGAAAGAAAATCACCGTACGCTTAGAAGGTCTGCAAACAGAAGTATTGCATGAAAATATGGCCCCCCTCTTCAGCTCTCTGGTTCACTTAATCCGCAATTCTGTAGACCATGGCTTGGAAACTCCCGATATCCGGTCGATGCTCGGCAAATCCGAAGTTGGCAATCTACATTTGAGTGCTCGGCAAGAAGCCAAACAAATTAGGATTACAGTTTCCGATGATGGTGGCGGTATCGATCCTGAAGGAATCCGTAACATTGCTTTGAAAAAAAACCTACTCAGTCAGGAGCAAGCATCCGTTATTTCAGATCAGGATCTCTTGCATTTGATTTTCATGCCTGGCTTTTCCACAAAAGACTCGGTGACGACTCTTTCCGGTCGAGGTGTCGGGATGGATGCCATTAAGACGGCGGTGGAATACTTAGATGGAAATATCGATATCAAGAGTACTCCCGGTCAAGGTACAACCATCGAGATTACAGTCCCTCACTATGGGAAAGAAGAACCTATGCTTTCCTAGATAAGGGTTTAAGATAAAAGGGAGGTGGCAATAACCCAGGATACTTTTGACAAGGCATTTACACTTCTGTTACCTTCGATGTTTCTAATAATAACAAAAGGATATCCTAAGTTTTTTTAATACTTACTTTTTTCTCTTTCCTTTTGTAGCAAGATACATATGATCTCAAAGAACTATATTTTTTACCCTTTCAGTTGCTACCATGAATCCACAAATCTACCAGGACTTCAACCAGATCGATGTTCTCTTAGCGGATAAAGAACGATTTTGTGCCCAATTACAAATTGACCCGGCCTTTTACCAAGCCTTAGATCAGAGTACAAATCTTGCTGATTTGATCCAGAATCTCGTCAAAACAGAGCAGGTATCTGCCCCTGAGCTGCCCAATATGTTTTCTCGGTTAAACGGGATTGGGCAATTCGCTTTTGCGTTGATGGTAGTTTCCCAAACTACAGGATGGACAGCCGGTAGCCTGAAAACCCTGAAGTCAGAAAAAATTCGTCCCAACCTCCTTTTTGAAAGTGGTGTAAAAATTGAAACCAACCTCTCCCCTGCGGTTCCTAATAACCTTTTAGGCAATATCGCATGGAATTTTTTAGAGTGGATGATTTTCCCGGGACTAAAGATTGCCTACGCAGATGGTGATTTTTCAGTAGACGAGCGAGAAGCTATTTTGACGCTGTTCTCTACTCACTGGGGATTCCGGGCTGATTTTCTAGAGGTAATGATCACGGAGACGGAAGCACAGCTCCATCATTTTGACTACCAAACGCTAACCAGGAATTTCCAACGAATCTGTGATGATTTCCCGGAAATCAACGCCAATGATATTCGTCAGGAGCTCACTGGTTATATTAAACACATCGTAGCCGCTGACGGCATCATTCACCCCAGTGAGGAAAAAGAGCTGGACGAATTGAATGCCTGCTTTTTAAGGGCGGCGGAACCGGAGAAACGCACTCCAAAAGTCAATAATTTTTGGGATTATATTTTCCACAGCTATCGCAAAGAAAAGGAAACCTCCGTCCTGGAGATCTTGCGAGGGATCCCCCTCTTTGAACAGCTCACCAGAAGGGAGCTCAAGACTGTTGCCAAGATCATTCATAGGCGAAAGTACCGGCAAGGAGAACTGCTCTTTCTCAAAGACGACCCGGGGGCGGCCATGTTTATTATTAAAAGTGGTGCTATTAATATCGTCGTACCCGACCATCACAATAACGACATGGTTCTGGCTACTTTGAAAGCCGGTACCTTTGTCGGGGAGTTGGCTCTGCTGGATAGTTCTGCTCGCTCCGCTTCGGCCAAGGCCATCGAAGCCACAGAAGCTTTGGCTTTTTTCCGATCGGAGTTCAATAAGCTTCTGAAAACTCACCCCACTATCGGGAGCAAGATTATGCGGGAACTGGCAATCATCATTGGCCAAAGATTGAAAGCAACCAACGAGCAATTATATAAGTAAACGACACAAAGCTATCTCCCAAAACTAAAGTATGGAAAGTCAGCAAAGAGCAAAAATTTTATACGCCACAACCGGGGTCTTTAGTACCTTGTTTTTATTAGCTCTAATCTGGGCCATGCGTTCTCTAATCGTCCCCACCCTAGTTGGTGGTTTGATCGCTTACATGTGTTTTCCTTGGTTGAAGTTCTTCAAACGCAAAGGTCTGCCCGACTTCCTGGCGATTCCCGCCCTCTTAGGATTTTTTATTCTTAGTGTGCTACTGATCAGTATTCAAATTCGGGATATCATGCCCGATGAAAACGGAAAACTGATTCTGCGTACCCGCATCCAATATAAGATGAATGAAAAGTATCAGGAGTACATGGGCATTCAAAAGGGGGGTAAAGGTAACATGATCTACAATTTGGTGGGCAAGGAAATTGACCCGATTTTGAAAGACGTCATCGATGTGTTGCAGCTGGATCGGGAGGAACGGGCTCAGTTCTCCCACTACTACAACTTGAACTATACGAAACAGCCTGAATTAACAAAATACCGCAGCTACTTTTTCCGAAATATGGCYAAGCAACGACAGGCAAAAGACGACCTGAAARGTMTGTCTCCTTTAGATTCGGGRTTCGAAGAGAATGTCGATGAAAGCCAGAATGGTGGGGCTAGCCTCTTATCCAAAATCGGTGAAATYATTTCCATCTGGTTAGTCGCYCCCTTTGTCTTCCTCTTCTTATTGGTTGATCAGGGACAAATTAAAAAAAATATGATCGCTCTCGTCCCCAATCGCTACTTTGAAATGGTTTTAACTATTATCGATAATGTGGACGAAGCCATCGGCAAATATTTACGGGGCACCTTCCTTGAGTGCTCCCTCGTAGGTTCAACCTTCATCATCTGCCTTTTTCTCATCGGCGTGGAGTTGCAATGGGCAATCATCATTGGCATCATAGCAGGGGCAGCCAATGCGATTCCCTTCCTGGGCCCGGCAATCGGGTTAGTCGTCGGTATGATTTACGCGTTGATCGCGGAGAGCGTGGTACCAGTCCTTCCTTTTGTCTCCCCCGAGGACCTTGTGGTCTGGGTGCTGGTCACTGTTGGTATCGCTCAAACCATGGATAACGCCGTATTCCAGCCTATTGTTCTGGGAAGTGCCGTGAGTTTGCATCCATTAGTTGTTATCTTTGGAGTGATGGGAGGATCCATCATCTTCGGCTTTGCGGGTATGCTTTTTGCGATCCCTGCAATTGTGATTGTTAAAGTGATTATCTCCACTCTCTTCGATGAATTGAAGGCTTATCATCTGATCTGATTTCCTCTCAGACCACCGAAAGAGATTTCACCATAGAGAGCAAAATATTTTCCCCTGGACAAGCGTCCAGGAAAGTAAGTAAACTTCCTTCAATTTTCGTAAGCAGTAATTTCTTTCAAAAGCCAATGAGTCTTTTACCCGGACTTTATTGAGGAGGGCCAAACATGGTTCTGTCCACGGAAATCAGTTCGATTTCCAAACGCAGTCATAGTCATGATCACAGTCATCACCAGCTAGTTGTGGGCCTGGAAGGTAGCGTTCGCTTTTCCTTTGAGGGAGAAGAGAATTTAGTCAGCCTAGTTCGCGGATGCATTTTACCATCTCACTGTCCCCATGATTTCCATGGTATGGGTGATAATCATAACCTGATTATCAATCTCCCTGTAATGGATGAAGACGAACCCGAGTTCAGCCAAATCAACCGTCTCTTTGAAAATTCCCGCTATTTTCTGGTCGATAACAACCTGCGTCAATTCCTGCAATTTATTGCAAAGGAATTAGAACGCTATGACCATGATCAACAGTTGCAGGAAAGCTTGGGCATGGCATTTTTCCGCAGTCTGAGCCAGCGAGTACTGGGTGTGGAAAAAGTAGTGAGCAATATAGATCTCAACAAAATCATTGAGTATCTCAAACCGAGGTTACACGAAAAAATTAGTGTCCAAGATTTAGCGCGCTGTGTTCATCTCAGCCCCAGTCACTTTCACGCGCTCTTTCGTCAGGAAACCAACCTTTCTCCCCATCAGTTTGTCATCAATCAGCGACTCTTTGAAGCCCAACGACTGCTGGAAGAAAGTTCCTTGACTCTGACGGAGGTTGCCCTGCAAACAGGATTTTCCAGTCAAAGTGCTCTCAATCACGCCTTCAAACAAAAATTTAACCTGACCCCCGGCAAATTCAAACGCTCCCTCAAATAACGCCTCCGCCTCTCAGAGGCGCAACTCCAAGGATGCTTTGATCCTGATAATTAAAGTTTTTCATTTATTTTTTCCAATTGAGCTATCTCCGCTACTGTGTTAAGAGATACATATTACTTACAACACGCTTATTCAGTATCACTTCTTTGAAGCACAAAGTAGGGTCAAAGAGTAGAGGTTTTGCTTCAGAGAATAACTTGATTAGTTTTCAGCTGTGGAGCTTTTTATGAAGACCTTCAATCAGAAGTTCATTCTGGTCCTATTTCTTTCCTTTGTACCACTCCTTGCGATCATGTCCTACAGTATTATTGATCTGTCCGCTTACATGCACCAGGATAAGATCAATCAATATAAAAACATTGCTCACATCAAGCAGCATACCTTAAAAAATCAGATCCTTGAAATGGGCATTCTACTCAAAAGTTATGCCCAAAATAAAAATATTACGACCTATATGGAGAAGCGGCGGCAAAGCAGCCTCGACTTTTCTCAAGAAAAAAAAGAGATTCGAAGACTCTTATTGGATTATCAGGAAACAGCCTGGGGTAAACAAATTCATCACATCTATATTGCCGATATTAAGGGAAAAGTCATTCTAAGTCCCTCTCATCAGGGAGCAGCCAAAGCACATGAAGGAGAGGATCTGTCTCACATTCCTTTTTTCAAAGGTAATCAGCGACAAGCCGCCTTGAGTGACTTTTTTGCAGAAAACGATCATTATCATCAGCTATACCTGCAGCCGATCTTCGATCCGTCAGGGAGACCCTTGGGGACTTTGATCGCAGAAATCATGCTCAGTCACCAGTCGGGAATTTTGAAAGCGGAAGTGGATCTGGGGGAAAAAGGGAACATCTATTATACGACGTTAACGGGCAAAAAAGTAGTTCACTTCAAAGCGGATGAAGTAGCTCCCATTCAAAGAAAGGGGCTGCAACAAGCGATTCGGGAACAAGGTTTGGTGGTCGAAGAATTTTTCAATCCACAAGGGGAAAAATACCTGGGCTTTTATCTCCACGAAAAAGAAGAACCTTGGGTCCTGGTGATTGAAGCCAACTACGATGAGACCTTCTTACCCATTACCAAGGTCATACAAAATAGCTTGATTTTTCTTACCTTGGCTTTAATCTTCAGCCTTCTCATCGGCATCACCTTCTCTCGTAGTATTTCTAAACGGCTGAGGGGTTCCATTAATCATATTATTGAGGTGATCCACAGCTTATCTCAGAACTCAGAACACCTCAAGGATGGCTCCTTTCAAGTATCCCAGGGAGCCACGCAACAAGCAGCGTCCCTGGAAGAAACCTCTGCAGCCCTGGAAGAGGTTTCCGTCCAGTCAAAGGATAACGCGGGACACGCCAATGATTCTGCCAACTCGATTCTGGAAATGGTTGAATTTATGAATCAATCTATGACTTATTCTGCTGAGGCCGCTGAGCTCTCCCAGGAAGCGCAAACAGCCGCCCACCAGGGGGTGGATACTATGAGGAATATTTCCAATGCCGTGAAGGAAATCAGAGAGGGCAGCGAACAGATAGCGAGTATTATCGAGGTAATCAATGAAATCACCCAACAAACAAAGATGTTAGCCACAAATGCAGCCATTGAGGCAGCCCGTGCCGGGGAACAGGGAAAAGGCTTTGCCGTAGTCGCCGATGAAGTGGCTAAACTGGCAGAGAGTTCAAAAAACTCAGCCAAGGAGATCAATTCCCTCATTCGTGAAAGTGTCGCCAAAGCCATGGCCGGCAGTACCTTTGCGCAAAAGGGAGACGAAATGCTGACCTTAATTTATGAAAAGTCTGAATTATCATCTGCCGCAGTGCATAAAATAACAGACTTTGGCCAGAAACAATCCACTAAGATGACTTATATTCGAGAACTAACCGAAAGCATTCAAAACGCCTCCAAAGAACAGGCTCTGGGAATCGGGCAAGTATCCAATGCCGTGGTGGAGATGGATAAGGTTACCCAAATGAATGCGGCACATTCGGAACAAACAGCTTCAGTCGCCGAAGAACTAACCCAACAGGCTGTTGCATTGGAGAAGTTTGTCCTTAATCTGGGACATTATTTTGGAGTGCGTAATCAAAATAATGGTCAGCCAACGAAACAGAATAGTATTGAAGAGGCTGCCACGAGTTTCCCTGCTTCATCTCTCGATGCCACTCAGAGCTTTCCCGTCAATACGGCAGGGGAAATCCCTTTCAAAAAAATTCCTCTACCGGGAACTAACCTACAAGATTTTAGGGATTTCTAAACTCAGAGCTTTTTGCAATAAGTTCGGATTCTTTTGAAAGACCTCTGTGGGCCCCAAGACTATAATAGCATTATAAAAATTCATCATTATATGCTATTTACGTTTTATACCAATAATTTGGGGCCGAAATATGAACACTCCATTAAGAAACAACCAAGAGCTAATCGAAAAAACCATCGCCTTGGCCGAACTCTGGCAGAACCGGGCGAATGAATTGATGACCAAGGAGGAACAGGTCAATCAGGAAAAGATGCTCAAAATGCTCAGTCGCCCTATGGATAAGGTGACCTTAATGGAAATGTTGGATCAAAGTTTCCGGTCCCATTCCGATCAAAGGGTTGCCGAGCAGGTTCGTTTTCTTTTGGAAAAAAATGGGATCCCCTCTTTTTTCTCCAGCTCTGAGAATTTCTTGGTGCAAGCCTTCCTCAAAGTAGGCAAATTTGTTCCCAAGCTCGCCATTCCCATGATGAAGGATCGCTTGCGTAAGGAAACTAGCCTCGTGATCATTCCCGGTGAGGAAAAGGTATTGAAAAAATACCTGAATACTCGGAAATCTCAGGGAATACAGATGAATATCAATCATCTGGGAGAAGCCCTCTTAGGTGAAGATGAAGCGAAAGAAAGATTGGGTTCCTACCTTGCAGCCCTGCGTTCTCCAGAGATTGAGTATATTTCTGTAAAAATTTCCACAATATATTCTCAGATCAGCTCTTTGGCTTTTGAGCACACCTTGGATGTATTGGTAGAGCGATTCAGCCAGTTATATCGTGCTGCTCAGGAAAATTTCTTCGTACAACAAGACGGTACTAAGGTACGCAAGTTCGTCAATCTCGATATGGAAGAGTATCGAGACATGGAGATTACCGTAGCTGCCTTCAAGCGCACCCTGGACCTGCCTGAATTTCACGATTTGCCTTGCGGCATCGTACTGCAGGCTTACTTGCCGGATTCCTTCCTCAAATTAGAGGAATTGACTACTTGGGCACAGGAAAGAGTCGCTCAAGGTGGTGCCCCCATCAAGGTCCGCATCGTCAAAGGCGCTAATATGGAAATGGAGAGACTGGAGTCAGCCCTTCATGAYTGGCCGGTAACTCCTTTTAGCRAGAAAATCGAAGCAGACGCCAACTACAAGAAGATGGTTGAGTACGGAACAGAGCCCGCAAGGATGAAAGCCGTACACTTGGGTATCGCTTCCCACAACCTCTTCGAGCTGGCATACGCTTACCTGGTAGCCAAAGAGAAGGGTGTTACCCAGTACTTGAAATTTGAAATGCTGGAAGGCATGGCTGATCATGTGCGGCGTGCTGTTMGAGAAATCACGGGTGAAGTCCTGGTTTACGCTCCTGAAGCGAAGCGAGAGCAATTCATCAATGCGATTGCTTACTTGGTTCGACGRCTGGATGAAAATACGGCTGAGGAGAATTTTTTACGTCATTCCTTTGATCTGCAAGTCGGCTCGAAGCCATGGAATTTCCTGAAAAATCAATTCATAGAATCAGTACGGATCAAGGACACAATCGTCAATACGCCGAATCGAACTCAGGATCGAAACACGGAAGATTTCAGTGAAGCGAAGGGYGCTTTCTACGATAATCAATTCTCGAACGAGCCAGATACTGATTTTGATCTGCAGTCCAGCAGGATTTGGGCTGAATCGATCCGTGATCGTTGGATGAAGAACAAAGGTGATGCCCCCATTCAAATTGCTACGGTCATCTCCGGCAAGGAGATCCATAGTGGACGCAGCAAACGAACTTGTATCGATACATCTCGCCCCAATGAAGAGATCGTGCTCGCTGAATTCGCCCTCCCCACCTGGGAAGACGCACAGGAAGCCGTAGCCACAGCTAAAGCTGATCCCGATGGCTGGCGATCAATGGATCTGAAAGGACGACACAAAATTCTCTCCAATGTAGCCAATGAGCTGCGAAAAGTGAGAGGCGACCTGATGGGAGCCGCTGCGGCTGCCAACGGTAAGGTTTTTGTCGAAACAGATGTGGAAGTTTCGGAAGCCATTGATTTTGCGGAATACTATATTCACTCTGTGAAAGAGTTTGACCAGTTGGAAAACATCTCCATCAAAGGGAAAGGCGTCGGATTGATCATCCCTCCCTGGAATTTCCCCGTTGCCATTCCTTGTGGTGGTGTATTGAGCGCTCTGGCAAGTGGGAATACAGTGATTTTGAAACCTGCCGCGAGTGCGATCTTAGCAGCCTGGACTTTTTGCCAGGCTTTCTGGAAGGCGGGAGTCTCTAAGAATACTTTGCAGTTTCTTCCTTCTCCCTCCAGTACGGGTGTACCGGGAAAATTAGTCAAACATCCCGATATCGATTTCATCATCCTGACTGGTGGTACGGATACAGCCTTGGGCATTTTGAAAAGTCGACCTTCTCTGCTGCTGGCGGCTGAAACAGGTGGTAAGGACGCGACTATCGTGACGGCTCTTTCTGACCGAGATCAAGCCATCAAAAATATCATCCACTCTGCCTTTAGTAATTGCGGACAGAAATGTTCCGCCACTTCCTTACTGATTCTAGAAACGGAAGTTTATAACGACAAGGACTTCCAAAGACAACTGGTGGATGCCGCCAGAAGTTATACCGCCGGTTCCGTCTGGAACTTTGCCAATAAGATCGGGCCCATGAACAGTGTGCCTTCAGGTGATCTGAAAATTGCCCTGGAGCGTCTGGATAATGACGAATTCTGGGCACTGGAACCTAAGAATTTGGAAGGCAATCCTTATCTGTGGAGCCCCGGTATCAAATGGGATGTACAACCGGGAAGTTATAGTCACATGACAGAATTTTTTGGTCCTGTACTCAGTGTGATCAGAGCGGACAATTTGGAACACGCCATTAATCTGGTCAACCAGACAGGATTTGGGCTGACCTCCGGTTTGGAAAGCCTGGACGAGCGGGAACAGAAAATATGGAAAGATAAAATCAAAGCCGGAAACCTCTACATCAACCGAGTGACAACAGGCGCGATTGTACTAAGACAGCCTTTCGGTGGCATGGGCAAATCAGCCATTGGTGCAGGAATCAAATGCGGCGGGCCAAATTATGTATCCCAATTCATGGATTATGAAGAAACGGCTTTCCCCAAGTACAAAATGATTCATCAGGATCATACCTTGGCCAAGCTGGCCAGCAAGTGGGAAACAGAGATTCAACAGGATAGCAATCACCTGAATAAAACGGACCTGGAAAAGTCCATCCACGCGATTCGTAGTTATCTCTATCAAGCAGGTAGAGAATTCTACCAGGAGAAGGATTACTTCAAGATTCCGGGACAGGATAATCTTATTCGTTATCTGGCGATTGGTAAAATCACTGTACGCTTGCATGAGAATGACAGTTTGTTTGACCTGATTGCTCGTGTAGCCGCAGTACGGATCTCCAGGAGTAAACTGGCCATCAGTATTCCTCTAAATCTACAGAATGAAGTGGTTAAATTCTTAGACACAGCAGAAGGAAAAGAATTGCTCGGGGCAGCTAAAGTAGTACGACAATCCGACCAGGAACTGATCGACAGTATTCCCACAACGAACAGGATCCGTTATGCGGCCCCTGATCGAGTCCCTCAAGAAGTCTATGAGGCAGCGGCAGCCATTGGATTTTATATTGCTCGTAATCAACCTTTAGTGGAAGGTCGCATCGAGTTATTGCAATATTTCCAGGAACAAGCCATCAGCCACGATTACCATCGTTACGGTAACCTGGGCGTACGCGCACTGCAGCAGTAGATTATGCCTGCCATCCTGCGTGAGTAAAAAAGCCGCCACGTAGGGCGGCGCTACCGTTTCTCTTCAATTTGATAGTTGTTCCCAAGTCTAGAATTGCTGCAACCGATCAGAAAATCTGGCCAAGTGAGCGTAAAACGTGTATAGGTGAGGCATTCTCAGGTAGGAGAATAGCCTTCCCTCCTGCCTTTCGAGAATTCCCAATGGAGATGAAATAAGGATTAATTCCCCCTTCCTGAAAGAAAGGGTTTCACGGAGTATTTGATGAAATACGGTAGACGTGCTCAGGCTTTGGTAAGCGTACTGGCTGAGGGCAAAAATATGGCATTCTGTAACTTGGTAGGAGAACAAAAAGTACACCTGACCCAAGTTCTGGCGGACAAGAAAAAATTTTCCCCTAAAACGCTCAGACGCCTGGCAGAGATGAATATCAACCCGAAGTGGGTCAGCACTGGCAAGGGAGAGATGATTTCCGATTCTATCTATGACTTTGATGAAGATTTTTAAATCAAAGACCAGTTCACAGCCCCCATTCCCTTCGCTTCCAGCCACTCATTCACTCTGGAGAAACACTGACTGCCCAGGAAAGCTGGGGCAGTTTTCATCTGCCGCCAGGCACCCAGGGGAGAGGGGTGACTGGTTTTCACCACCAAATGCTTGCTCTGATCAATCTCAGCACAACATTTGTGCGCAAAAGCCCCCCAAGCCATGAAGGCCACCTGCTCTTTTTCTCGATTGATCTCCGCAATCACCTTACTAGTAAAAAGCTGCCAACCTTTTTTAAGGTGACTGCCCGGTAGTCCTTCTTCTACGGTGAGACTCGCATTGAGCAGGAAGATCTCTTCTTCCCCTGCCCAACGAGAGAGATCACCATCTACCGGTTTCACCAATCCCAGATCCTGTTCCAGCTCTTTAAAAATATTCTTCAGTGAAGGTGGCTGCCGTACTTCCTGAGGCACACTGAATGACAAACCCATTGCCTGCCCCGGTCTCATATAAGGATCTTGCCCAATAATGACCAACTTGATTTTTTCAAAATCAGTCTGACGAAATGCATTGAACCAAAGATCTTGCGGTGGATAAATATTTTTCCCCGCCGCCTGTTCCGACTCCAGAAAAGCCTCCAGTTCCAGCATATAGGGTTGACTCAACTCTTTTTCTAAAAATTCTTTCCAATGACCTGAAATTTGATCCAATAGTTTTTTCATCAATTATTTTCCGTTCTAGTTTATATCTTCAAGAGTTTTAGTTTTAGTCTTCATCATTAGCCTGTGGCTTGCGCTGACGCAAAAAAGGTTGCATCAGGAGGCGATGCAAATGAAGCTCCCGTACATCCAGGAAAGTGCCCGTACCGATTTTCATCTTTTGATGACCATCTCTGGGTTGATCCCTATAAGTTCCAAAGATCCAATCCCACCAGGGAAGATTGAAACCAAAATTACAGTTTCTCTCCTTGAAGATTACTGAATGATGAACCCGATGCATGTCCGGGGTCACAAGACAACAGCGCAGGACTCGATCTACTTTTCGTGGAAGACGGATGTTGGAATGATTGAACATCGCACTGCCATTTAAGAGAACTTCAAAAATAAAGACTGCCACAGCCGGTGCCCCCAGCAGAGTGATTGCCGATATTTTAATCAGCATAGAAATGATGATCTCAATGGGGTGGAATCTGGCAGCAGTAGACACATCAAAATCTAAATCCGTATGGTGCATGCGATGCAAGCGCCACAAAAGAGGTAGAAAATGAAACATAACGTGCTGGAGATAGATGGTAAAATCAAGGAGAATTACGGCCAAAATGATTGCTAACCATGACGGCAGTGACCAGTTGTTCAGAATTCCCCATCCCTGTTGACGACAGAAAATTGCAATTCCGATCGCCGCAGTGGGAAATAAAAAACGTATGAGCAAGTTATTCAAGAAGACAATGCTAAAATTCGCATACCAGCGGACTAGCTTTGAGGTCATTAAATCTCGGCGAGGAAAGAATATTTCCCACAGCGCCATGAGTAAAAAAATAGATATAAAAAAGGTCACTCTCAGGAAGACCTCATTGTGAATAATAAAAGCTGAATCAATCATGTAGATTACCTCATTCACCCCTTAGGCACAGTATCTTTGATTTAACATATCAGACTCGTCACGTCCCTCCTTAGTCCGACCTACTAGTAGGAGAGCTTTTTTCTATTTTAGGTCAAAGATGCATGAAAAAGATAGATTCGACAAATTCCATTTACTTCATTAGGATCCTTACAGAATCATAGGTCGTTCTCACTCCTCCACTGAGAAATCCCGAAGACTCTACGATTGAACCTGGAACCATCCCTTTTGTTTCTATAGTACTATTACGCAGCAAAGAGCGTATTAGCCTCTTTCTCACAGTTTTTTTGAGTTTAAATGATGATAGAAGCCCAAAAGATGAGAAGCTTAAAATCGAAATTTTTATGGATTAATATTCCCAGTGCTATCCTGGCCTTAACCGTTATCTTCCTCATCACGGGCTATTTATTACAGGATTTTAAAGAGAGCATCATTCATTCTCAAAAAGAGATGCTGCAACGAGAACAGGACAGTTATTCCCAGCAAGTCAGCCGCAATTTTAAAGAGCTTTTGAAGCAAAACATGTGGAACTCCGTACTCCCTGATGTCGCAAAAAGCTTGCGAGGCCGCTTCCCTCGTATTGGTAACTTGGCCAGTTATATGGAGCAGCAGAAGCACATCCGGCGTATTGTACTGCAACCGGATCCCTATTTTATTAAAGGCAGGGTGCAATCAACTATTATTTACCGTTTATCTACGGAAGGTGGAGATCAGGTGGAAATGATAAATTTCTCCTGTGTACAAGGAAATCAACAGTGTCTGAAACAACTCAGCGCTACAGCGGGCCCCCCCTTTAATTCTCAAGTAGACGCAGCACGACGGATCAACAAAGAGTGGAAAAAACTGGAAATAGACTTGGCCTTCCAAATCAGCAGCAGCCTTTCATTGATGACCCAATACAAACAAGAGGGACTCATTGTAGATACTCAAAGCATTATTAAGGAGAATCCAGATCGCAGAGATGAAGATTCCACCTATGCCTTCCCCCTAAGTACGGGAAGGATCACAGTTTATTTCTCTGACCAAACAATTCAACCCGCTATTCTGGAAAATCAACAGCAAACAGAACGTTTGATCCAAGAATCCGTAGAAAGTATTGAAGAAAAATACCTGCAAATCCTGGTAATTTTTGCGGGGGTAGGAGCCTTAATGATTTTCCTGTTCATTGGCGCACAAATTATTCAAATTAATTATATTATCAATCCAATAAAAGCGGTTGCCCTGATGATCAGGGATATTGCCGAAGGTGAGGGAGATCTAACCAAGCGCTTAAAAATTACATCCAACGATGAGATGGGAGAGATTGCCCACTGGCTCAACCTTTTTCTTGAAAAGCTTCATGATATCATCGCTAATATTGTAAAACACGCGGAAGAGCAGCTGAGACTATCTCAGCAACTATCAGAGACTTCCAGCCAAATAGCTTCCAGCTCTAAACGAGTCAAAGAGCAAACCTCTACGGTCTCCCTGAGCTCGTCTACCGTGACTAAAAACGTTAACATCGTTGCGACATCCACTCAGGAAATATCGGCAAACTTAACTTCAATCACTAATTCTGTAGAGCAGCTAAGCACAAATATCAATACCACGGCGGGCACAGCGCAACATGTCGCAGCAAATATGTTGGAGACTAATGAAAATATTGAGCAAATCACCAGCAATATAGAAAAGGTCTCAGACTCCGCCAAAAGCACATCCCAAACTTTAGGGGAAATCAACAGTAACACAGAGGAGGCTGTTACCCTATCCAATCAAGCCAGCCAAGAAGCTCAAGAAACCCTCGATACAATGAATCAGTTGGGAGTTACAGCCGTCAAGGTAGGACAGATTGTCAGCTTGATCAAAAATATTGCTTCTCAAACCAACATGCTAGCTCTCAATGCCACCATTGAAGCTGCCAGTGCGGGAAAATCAGGCAAGGGCTTTGCCGTCGTTGCCAATGAGGTGAAGGATTTATCCAATCAGACGGCTCAAGCAAATAATGAGATTGCGGGTCAAATCAAAGAAATTCAAAAACAGATTTCTGCGGCGCAGAGTTCTAGTCACAACGTTAATAAGCGGGTGACCCAAGTGGCCAAAATCAACCGGTCCACCAACGCTGCTATGGAGCTTCAGAGCAAAGCAGCGAAAGATGCTTCTTTATCTATTGAGTCCATTGCCACCATCAGCCAGCAGTTTTCCAACAACGTCAGTGAAGCCTCACAGGGACTGGAAAAGATCTCTCAAGCCATGGACGAAGCTTCCCTGATCGCGCACCAGTCAGCCCGTAATGTGAGTGAAGGCGCTAAGGGCATCGCTGAAATAGCCGCCTCTTCAGCTGAAGCATCCACTGGTGTGAGTGAGGTAGACAAAGAACTCCAGGGCATCCAGCAGGCTATCAATAAAGTTGACCAAGGCGCTAGCCATGCTCTGCAAAATACAGAAATGCTGAGCAAAATGGCTGAAGAACTACAGGAACTAGTCTCGGCATTCAAAGTAAAAGACTGATTATAAAATAGATAAAAAAGTAGCCTACCCACATTTGAAAGAGCAGAAGCATGACTAAAATTACTGAAGCCTATCAACTCAATGCCTTCGGGTTGACAGCATCCGGTGGCAATACGGCAGGGATTGTCTTAAACGCCGCGACTTTGAAGGATGAGGAAATGCTGGCAATCGCCAAGAAATTGGGCTTTTCCGAAACAGCCTTTATCTTGCCCTCAAAGATCTGTGACTTTAAAATTCGTTTCTTCACCCCTGCAAGGGAAGTCGACCTCTGTGGTCACGCTACGATTGCGGCTTACTCTCTACTGTTTCAGCTGGGTAAGTTGCCAGCAGGGATTTATAGTCAGGAACTGCTTGCTGGTTTACTGGAGGTTCGGATTAATGAAAGAGGACAAGTCTTCATGGAACAAAGTCTTCCCCAGTTTGGCCCTCAATTTTCACCTGAAAGTATAGCTCCTCTTCTGGGATTAAAAGCGGAAGACCTGAGTCTTTCATCATTGCCCATTCAAGTCGTCTCAACAGGGCTCAGTGATATTTTTGTTGCCTTGCCCGATCGTGACTTATTAGAGAGTGTACAGCCCGATTTTGAACAGATCAGGGCATTCAACCATCAAAGTAATACTGTTGGATTTCACGTTTTTGCCTTTGACACTACCACCGGGTCCACCACCGCCACCTGTCGAAATTTCGCCCCACTTTACGAGATCAACGAAGAAGCAGCTACAGGAAGCTCTTGTGGTGCCTTGGGCTGTTATCTCCATCGATATTGGCAACCTGAGAGTCATTTTGAATTTGAACAGGGACTGAACTTGGGACAACCATCAAAAATCATCGTTGATTTGGAATCAGTGGAGGGAGAAATTTCCAAAGTGATAGTGAGTGGCTTTGCTGGTAAACCTGAAATATTGCAGGGAATATGAAACCTTGCGAGGAATATTAACCACGAAGAACACGAAGAGCACGAAGGATACGGGGAAAAGCCCATTTTAAGATAAATTCTCCCCACCAAGTTTCAAATACTAGATCAAATTCAGTAGCTCCTCTCAGTACAACGCTCAAAAAATCAACTCTAATTCCCCAAAATGCAGGACCTATTATTGGACGAAATCGAGAGCTGCAAAGCTTTGAAACGAACAAAATGTACTTTTGCTCAAAGGGATTGGAGGCATTGGCAAAACAGTGACGGCCCGAGAATATTTGAGTCAATTTGGTGAGAATTGGAGCAAACCTACCAAAAATTTTAAGCTTCATACCCGAAGAGAAGATTAGGAAACAATTCAATGAACAGACAAAAGATCGAAAAGAGAGTCAATGGAATTTCCCCATCATTTAAGGGCTATATCTTGGCAACTCTAGGAGCGGTTGCAGCGGCCCTCTTTTTTATCCCCTACAAGAAGGGGCTTGAAACCATGAACCCGCAAGTCTATTTGTTAGCTGTTTACCTTGTCGGGTTCCTCCTTAATTTTCTGGGGAGCGGAGTCCGAAAAAAGACAAAACGACTGAATATGCCAACCCTATTAGGAGCAAGCGGATTTGCCGTACTTTCCGTAATTGGCAATATAGCCATTGGCAACTCCTTAGAAGGACTAGATCCCTCAGTAACGGTTGTCATCATTCGAACGCAGGTCGTCTTTGTAATTTTTTAGGTTGGTTGATCCTGAAAGAAAGGTTAAACCCTCTGCTTTTACCTGGGGCCCTCGTTGCCTTAGGCGGTATCTATTGGATGAACCGACAAGGGGGAAGTTTCTTATCGGGGGAACTGAGTTTTTATCTTTGGGGACTCCTGGCTGCAGCTGCTTTTGGATCAAGCCAACTCTTGTTGAAAGTTATCATCCACCAAGTTGAGCCCCTCCAGCTTAATCACGTTCGATTATTTATGGGAGCCCTATTTTTAGCCTTAACTCCCGGTACTTTGCCCAGTTTGCTCCAGCTGAGTGTAGAAGGATGGCTTTTAGCCGCTACTTCAGCAATCTTCGGACCTAGCTTATCCCGAGTGCTCCAGATGTACGCCTTGCGTTACATTCCGGTTTCTCAGTCAATTTTATTCACCATGTTGACCCCCGTGTTCGCTTTGGTGTTATCGGTGCTGTTCTTGGGCAGCTCCCCTTCGAGTGGAGAAATCCTGGGAGGGATTATCATAATGTTGGGTATTTCAATACCGATCTTTCATCTAATCAAAACTCAACGATAGTACCAGAACGGGATACTGCACTCCTTTTTCCATTGTTTTAATAGCTTTTTTAACCCAGAATCTTATTCGAGGATTTCAACATCGGCAACCCTCATGGGATTGATGTTTCTCATCTTATCCGACACCACAAAGAGTGGAGAATTAGGCTTAAAAAGAGCAATATTATGTATACACAGCAATTACTAGATCAAATTCGGTCGCTGCTCTCAATGTATGTTACAGAGCTGAAATTTGGATCTGCGGATTTGAAGCTTGGTGGAGAGAATTTTCTGAGAGACCTGCTCGCTTTGACTCACGGTTATGCATTGAAAAATATCAATGAAAGCCAAGCGAATGCTCCTGCAATAGATTTAGTGGAGGAAAATGGAGACCTCGCAATTCAAGTCACGGCAAATTCTACCATCAAAACTAAAGTCAAAGAGACCGTTGAGAAGTTCGTAAAATATCAATTTCACGAACAATACAAAAGGCTGATTGTATTTCACCTCGTTGATGAAACGGTAAAATGGGATAAAAGTATTGAAGATAGCAGCCAGTTGTATTCACTCGATTGGAAAAGGGATGTTTGGGATTTTAAGAGAATTGTAGAGCACTTAGATTCAAAAAATGATCCAGACCAATTGGAAAAGGTAAACCAATTTTTGAAAAAACATGTTGGGGAAATCCCCTCAACCTTGGGAAAACTAACCCCAATCCCCAGAAATGCAGGACCTATTATTGGGCGAAGTCAGGAGTTGCAAGACATTCATCAAAGATTTGAAACAGCTAAAATTGTACTTCTGCTCAAAGGAATTGGTGGAATTGGAAAAACAGTGACGGCCCGAGAATATTTGAGTCGATTTGGTCACCACTATCAGGTCATGGCCTGGATCAATTTTCAAAGGGACTGGGAGAAGAGCCTCGTCAGTGAATTGCTTCCTTATTTTGAGTTCTCTGGTGAGGAGAAAGAGGTTTATAAGAAGATCCTGCTAAAACTCCAAAATATGGCAGGCAAGAAAATTCTCGTTCTAGATAATTTCAACAAGCCAAATCAACAAAGGGAGTTGCAACAGGCTTTGCATGATTGGCATATTTTAATCACCTCCCGGCAAGAGATGAACTTTCCCGTGATTCCAATTGATGAGTTCTCATTAGAAGAAGGGATCCA
>NVSR01000039.1 GCA_002401295.1 SAR324 cluster bacterium
AATCCTTCCCCTGGACGCAAAATACTAGGGTCTAGTTTAGTCTTATAATCAAATACACAATTGTCTCTAGCAAAAAGAAGATTGTCTTGAATATACTCTTTGCCCTTTTTTTGTTGAGTTTCTGTCATTCTATAAAACTTCACATTTCGAATGCCATCCAAGCTACATTTTCTGCCTTTTTCTCCTAATCCATTATAATTATATTGCTCAAATGTTCTTACATTTTTAATAGCTCCCATTTTACGTTCTAACAACTTAAACGATTCTTTATAATTGTCTGTTAATGGTTCAAAAAGCCAATGAATATCTAAATGTTGCCTAATCTGCTCAAAAAAGCCTTTATCCATAGATAATTGCTTACAATTCTTTCCTATGTCTAGTATAGCCGAAGTTGATAAAGATTCCCATTTAGCTTTTACCGCTGTTTCTATATCTTCGCCTAATTTTTGTAATTCAGATTCAGAACTATTTACCACTGCCACAAAACGATTAGGCAATGATTCTAAATCATCCCACCTATCTATATCATTAGGATAAGCAAAAGGAAAAATTATATCTTTTCTTTCTTTTAATTCCTCAATGGCTGTCTTGACTAACTGGGAAAGCAATAAACTTCCAGCATATAAATCCTGTGTTTTACGTGCTTGTGCAATAAAAGATTGCACAGGACCTATGGTGAGTAGGAATAAAAATTTATTCATTATATTAGTTTTATTTTAAGTTGTGTTTGAAGTTCTATATGCCTAGTTTCTGATTTTCCTCTGGATGGTACATGGTTTAATGTTGTAATTATTGGAACTTCATTTGTTAAACATGAAATATAAATTGGAGATGCTAAACGGTTAGCGCCATCACCAATAGAACTTTCAAAACAGCTATACTTCTTTATGTTGGGTTTTTCTTTTTTCTTTCTTTTATCTGCTTCTTTTTCTGCTCTTTCATATTCTTTCTTTTTTACCTGATGAGATGCTTCAATAATATCTTTAGGTAAATAGTTTTCTGATTTTTTGCCTATTTCTATGGTTTTAATATAAGGATAGTTATTATTTTTTTGATTTTTAGATTTAATACTATGAGTCTCTTTATCTATAAAAAAATTGTCTTTCTTTAAATATTTAGCAACACTCTCCAACTCTTGTTTGATATTAAATAGCTCTTCATTAATAGCTGTAATTTTTACACTACCAAAACCACGTCTACTTCGTTTTCCGAAACCACCTAGTATAGTTGTAAGGATAAAGAGATTTTTGATTTCACTCAAGTAATTTTTTGGTAATGAAAATTGTATTTTGAAGGATTGCCCTTCTTCAAAACAAGGAGTCCATGATTGCTCTCTTTTTGTTCTTTTATGAGGAAGTATTGCAGCTTCTAGTTTTTTATAATCTAGGGGCTGTAAAACTCTTATGATTACTCGACTTCGCCGTTCCGTACTACCAAAAATCTCTCCTTCCCGTTCCTTCAACTCCCCCAAACTCAAATGCCCATTAAGCGCTCGCCACCAAAAGCGCAAAGCCCCCTTAATCGAAGGCGCACGCAATTCAGGAGTAGAGCCATCCGCCCCAGCCAAAAACATAGGCGTAATTGTTTCGCAAGTAAAGGTGATTTTATGCATACAACAAGTGATTTAGTAAATTAGAAATAGGATAAAGAGTTATTTGATGTGTATTTATATCAATTTTTAAAGGTATATTTTTTTATCATAAAACAGAACAATAACAGATTATATTTAATAATATAATGTGCTTAATTCCCCTTCTTTAAAGCAATAAATATTCCAAGTCCTATTGTAGCATTTTAGGGCATTTTTTATATCTTTAGTAGTCATTTATTGATTTAATGTATTATTTTTTGACTATTTGTAATGAAAAAAATATTAATTTCGTGGCTAGCCATACAAAACGATTTTGTACATACGACAGAAGGAAAAAAGGTCAACATTCAAGGGCCAAACTACCTGTATCATCAGCATTATTCTGATTATGAAGAACATATATTGTTATCTTCGGCAGCAAATGAGGACGTAGATACAGCAGGTGTTTTTATGAAAAATAAGCTCTATCAAGACTTTCCAAGGCATCAAGTAAGTCTAAAATACCTAGGAATTAAGGATGTAATTGACCTAAATGAAGTCCAGCAAAAAGTGCAGCCTATATTATTTGCCTATAAAGATGCTGAAATAGACATTTTCTTTTCCCCAGGTACCGCTGTAATGCGTTTGGTTTGGTTTATTTGCCATCAAACTTTGGGTTTAAACACTTCCCTCCTTCAAACTCGTAAACCTGTATATGGAAAAACAGGAATACCAGAACGGCTCTATATAGAACTCCAAAAAGATGCATTTCCCAGCAGTTTAATTATTCGGGAATCGAACAAGCAACAACAACTTAAGGAGTTACCCGTTCCGAAGCAATTTTGTATCACAGCTACTTTGAAACCAATCTATGAACAGGCTTTTAAAGTAGCCCAAACCGATGTTACAACCTTAATTTTAGGCGAAAGTGGCACAGGAAAAGAACACTTGGCTAAATACATTCACCAACAATCGTTGCGCAAAGATGCTTCTTTCATAACTGTCAATTGTTCGGCTATGCGGGATGATCTTCTAGAATCAAGGCTCTTTGGGCATAAAAAAGGAAGCTTTACAGGAGCTATTTCTGATCACAAAGGACTATTTGAAGAGGCAGAAGGAGGGAGTATTTTTTTGGATGAGATTGGAGACATTAGCTTGTATATGCAGCAAACCCTATTACGAATTTTGCAGGACAAGGAAATTCAACCAATTGGAAAAGCTCCTAAGAAAGTGAATGTACGTATTATTGCTGCAACCAACAAAGACCTAATCAAATGTTGTGAAGAAGGGAAATTTAGATGGGATTTATATTATCGTTTGGCGATTATTGACTTGGAAATTCCCCCTTTTAGAAATTTTACTAGAACAGATAAAAAGAAACTGATTCATTTTTTCTTAAAGTTCTATGACAACGTTTATCCTAAAAATATTAGCTTGAGCAAAGCTTTAGAAAAAGAAATTTTGACTTATGCCTTTCCAGGGAATATCCGGGAATTGGAAAATATGATTGAACGATTTTATGTTTTAGGAGAGGGGGAAGTAGAGTTATCTCTATTACCAAAGCGAATTAGGGAGCCTCAAATAGAATTTTCAACCAAGCTTTCGGATATGGAAAAACAGCACATTCAGAAGGTTTTAGAACAGTATAATTATAATTTGACACAGACAGCCAAAGCATTGGGAATTGTCTTAAATACCTTAAAGAAAAAAATGGGATTGTATAATATCGAACGGAAATAAAATCGGTTACTTTTTTATTACAAACTAGTAACGTCCATAAGAAAAATGAAACTTAGAAAAGGAGCCATGAAATTTTATTTTGTTAAGCCTTTTAGATCCTAAATAACTTATCCTGCTTTACAAAAAAGGTGTCATTCTAATAAGATAAAGGTAATAGCGTTTGTTGTAATTAAGTTATATATTATACGTAAAAAATAAATGAAAATAGGCACTTGTGTTTTTTGTTTATTTGATTTACCTTTGCCCTATCATCAAAAATATCCAACCCTAAATAGATATTTTAGTTTTATTTCAATGAATCATTATTGTATATTTTAACTAAATAAAAAACCAAACCATGAAATTATTAACCCACTTCTCAAAAGTAGCTCGCTTTTGTTTAATCCATGACAATTCCTTTTTGACAAACTCTTGTCAATAAATGCAAAACAAAAAAAATAATTACTAAGGCTAATAATAGTCCTTTTTTATAAAAAACGAATAGACTTTTTAGTCCATTCGTTAGGTGAGATGTACCGTTCAAAGGCTGAGATGTACCATTCGTTAGATAGGTTGTCCCTTTTGGGTTTTACGTTTGAAATAAAAATATAATTGGAATACCTTTGTATTGTGAACTTCTTATTTTTTATAAAATCAGTATAATAACTCATGAAAATATCTACAATATTGCAAGCAATATTTGCAGTAATAATAACATCTTGGATGTTATGGTTAACGATAGGAACACAAGATCAACTGAAGGTTGCTTATGTGCATTCTGAATATATTTTTGAAAACTATTTAGGGACAATAGAGTCTTATAAAACACTAGAATCCAAAAATCAAAAATGGGGGAATAACCTGGACTCTTTGTCTAAAACATATCGTGCAACGTTTGCTAGTTATGAAGCGAAAAGTGAGAGTTTAAGTAAAGAAGCAAAAGAAGCACTTGGGTATAGATTAAAACAACAAGAAACGGGTTTTAATAATTATCATCAATCTGTAGAGAAGATGAAATTAGAGGAAGATCAGAAACTAACTCAATCTGTTATCAAACAAATTGATGCTTATTTAAAAGAATATGCCTTAAGTAAGGGCTATGATTTGATAATAGGAGCAGGAACATCAAGTAGTTTAGTTTATGGTGGAAAGAATTATGATCTGACAGATGATATTTTAGTCTTTATTAATAAAAAATATCGAGGTGAATAGAACAAGATTGAAAAGCTCTATTATGCTATTGGGGTTAGTTGCGTTTTGCTTGTTGAGTTGTAATAAATCGATTGATAATATAAAAGATTACTATAAATACATCAACAGCCCAAGTAGTGGTTTGGTAAAGATGAAAAATATAGGAAATATTTCATTTAGTATGAAATATATACCCTCTGATTTTTACCTATACAAAGCTTGTAAAGAATTTCCTAATATCTCAAAAGATAGTCTAAAAAAGGAATATGAGAATAGCTTTAATTTTATTCTTAAAATAGGACCATCCGAAGCCGCAGATGTAAAGTTTGATATTATGACAGAAACAGTTAGTTCTTTAGCCGAGTTTCAAGAACAAGTACTTACTGTGAATTTTGGGCTGCAAAAATTTATTCGACTCAAAATGGGTAATCGAGAAATTGCACCAGTTTTAGTAGAAACAGAAAACGTTTATGGTTTGACTCAGCACCGTTTGATCAACGTTGTCTTTGCAAAAGAAGAATTTGAGGAGGACTGGACCAATAATAATGAAATAGATATAACATTCAATGATGAAATTTATGGAACAGGAAAACATCATTTTCTTTTTTATAAAAAGGATTTAAATAACATCCCTGAATTGGATATAACTAAATAAAATTAAACTACCCTAACTTAATAAATTAACTTATGATTCAGCAAACGAGAGCTTTCAAAAAGAAAGTTGCTTTAACCCTTGTTTTCTTCATGGTTTTTGAAATTACTTATCCAACCACTGTATTCGCACTTACAGGAGGACCTCAACAACCTGAATTCGAAAAATTTACTCCAGTTGCAACCACTGATATGGTTAATTCTTTAACTGGAGATTTCCAATATAATTTACCTGTATTAAATATACCAGGAGCTGATGGGGGAGGTTATGCTCTTTCCTTATCCTACAACGCTAATCCTTCAATGGATTCAGAAGCGTCTTGGGTTGGTAATAACTGGACGCTTAATCCAGGTGCATTAACACGAGGGAAAAGTGGCTTACCAGATGATTACAAAGGTAAGGTAAGAGAATATAATGTAACCAAACCTAGTTTTTCATTTTCTCGTACGCAAGGAGGTGCTGTAAGTTTTGGAGGTCTTATAGGTCTTTCATCTAATATAACTCATAGATGGAATAATACTACTGGCTATGGAGATTCTAAATACATAGGGCTTTCAACAAATATTCTTCCTGTAGATTTATCCGTAGGAGTAACTTTTGGAGGCAGAGATGTTACATTTGCTATAGACATTACAGCCAAATCATTATTAGAAAAATTCACAAAAAAGGCCAAAAAGAACTTGAAAGGTGTAAAAGGCGCTGCAGCTTGGGGCAAAAGGACCTTATTGAACATGGCAGGATCTAATGAGCCAAAATATCGGATAGGAACTTCTGGGCAATTTGGAATTTTTGGTCGAGTGAATAGCTCTGTAGCTGCTTCGGTTAAGCCACATAGAGTAATGAGTTATACTTTTGGAGGTACTGCAGAGGCTTTATTGGGACCTGTAACCGCTTCTTATAATATAAGTGAAACAGCTACTTTACAAGTTAATCAACCTGTGGTAAGGTACAATGCTTATGGTTACATGTATAATCCAAATCATGGAACGCATGATTACTATGCAAGGCAGACAACCCCTGAACATATTATGAGTGATTATGGAATTGAAAAAAATTCTAATTTTTCAGCTCGTGATAATATTATAGGGATTGTTCACAATAATGCAGATAACTTCAATGCTATTGGAGAAGGAATTTCTGGTTCTTATAGAATGCATCATGAGAGAGTTGGTCATTACTATTCAGATTGGGCAGCAGAGGGTCAATCAAGAAATATCTCTGTTGTACCCAATATTACTGGTGGTGCGGGATTCACTACTGGGGTTTCTCTTAAAATTGGTGCTAATTTTCAGTTCGAAAATCGAACAAAAACAAAATCAAGAATGTGGTTGGTTCAGCCCAATGATAGGGGAATGGAAACAAATGTGGATGCTAAACAATTTGCGAATCCTGATGGTCCTGCTCCTGAATTACCATTTTTTAGAGCAAAAAATGATCTTGGTGGAGCTTTACTTTATGTGAATCCAGATCGATTAGATGATGCTATTCGGGAATACCGTGGTGGTTTTATGGGAGAAATACGAACATCCGATAATCTGGGGAACTTTATAGTAGATGGCAACATACTTCATTTGGAACGACCTAATGTAAGTCAATTCATTGAAGACACAAAATATGAAGGAAGTGACTATTACAAGGGTGGATCTACCCATATGGAGTATGTTTTAAATTCAGATTTAGTAGGTACTCATTCAAATTATACTGCTATTAACCCAACCAAGGCTTTTGATAAGCATGAAAGAGTTTTGCAATATTTAGACTCCGATATTTTTACCCCAACAGAGCGTGTTTTGGGGAATGGTTCTGTCGCTGATCCAGATTTAGAGGAACATATAGCACAAATAAAAGTTTGGAATCCGAATGGTGTTAAGTATACTTATGGATTACCTATTTATGTTAGAGATGAGGCCAACTTTACTTATGGAATAGATTTAAATAAGTCTTCGACAGGTAATGAATATGGTTGTTCTGTTAGAAGAGCGACAAAGTTAGATAATAATAATATTGTCTATCCAATGGTATCTGAATCGAGTGGGGATTCTGAACGGAATCTTAAGATTAAGCAAGGGCAACAGTTAGAGGAATGGTATGCCAATTCATATTTAATGACTCAAATTACAACTCCTGATTATGTAGATTTAACAGGTGATGGTGCAACAGAAGATGATTTTGGAGGGTATACCCGTTTTGATTATCGGCGTTGGTTTAAAAATAACAACCCTAATGGAGATGAGATGAATAACTGGTATCGCTTTAGAGCTCCTTACACAGGTCTAAAATATAGTCCAAGAGAGCATGCTAAAAAAAATGATGATATTGGTTCCGTTTCTCATGGATATAGAGAAATGTATTATTTGAATGGAATTGAAACTAAATCTCATGTTGCGATTTTCATTACAAATAAATCAAATGGCTTAGAGGACTTTAAGAGTTTTGGTATTGAAAGCACAGATTTTGATGGTTCACTAGATACTCGTTATGATGGTTTAGGTCAAGTAATGGAAACCCCTGGTACATCTCCTTTGAATGGAGATGTCAATCTATCAGATGTACCAGGTTATGGATGTTATACAGGTCTTAATTATACACAAAATAATTATGCTTTGAATAGTAAGGATGCAAAGGATCTTTTCCAGGATGTAGAGAAGTTAGAAAAAATTGTTTTGTTTGCTAAAAATGACTTAACTAAACCTTTGGTGACAACTTGTTTAGAATATGATTACTCTGCATGGGAAAACATTCCGAATAATAGTGAAACTCAAGCTTGTAATTCAGCGAATGGGTCAAATAAAGGAAAGTTAACATTAAAAAAAGTTTGGTTTGAGTATGAAGGTGTGAAAAAACATAGAGTTAGCCCTTATGAATTTGAGTATGCATACGCAAAGGTAAATGGTAGTGATAAAACTATTTCTGAAGAAGTTCTGAATCGTTATCCTGCTATTTTTGATCCAGCACAAGGAGGAGATTGGCCAACAGCAGGAACTGCAAATTTAGCAGAAGCACCCCATTATAATCAACACGCTATAGGGCGATGGGGGAATTTAGCTTATGATGGGGCACAACGTAGATTTGATTACAAAAGTTGGCTTTATCAAGGGGAGTATAGCTCTACAGAAGAGTATGACGCTGCTGCTTGGATGTTAAAACAAATTAAGCTACCCTCTGGTGGCGAAATTYACATCCAATATGAAGAAAAAACGTATCAAAAGGTTCAAGATAAAAATGCCTTGGCTATGGTAAGTTTACTAGGAGACTTATCTGTTGATGATAATAATGATGGCACAAAAAATAAGTTTTATCTAAATTTAGAAGATTTAGGAATAGATGAGAATAATTTAAAGAAAGAAGAATTAGTTCGATTAATAAGGGATTTATATATGCAGGATTCTGATCCTCTTGCTGTAGACTATGGTTTTAGACTAAAAACCAAAGCAGGTAAAAAAGATAATCGAATTTATTTCAAATTCAAATATGAATTAGAGGAAGGTTTTGCAGAAGAATTTATATCGGGCTATGGAGTTGTAAGAAAAGTTGGTATTGATGCTATCAATGATAAGGTGTATTTATCTATAGGAAATGCGCTAGATAAATCAAGTTTTGTTAACAGAAAAGACATTCCTCGTCAATTGTGTTACGATCATATTGTAGCTAATAATTATGGTAATTACGATTTTGATTATAAAGAGGCTGCTTATAGTTTTATGGCTACAGATAACACATACTACTCATCTTATGATGATTTTAAAGCTAAGGTAGAGACTGCTGGTACTAGTGGTAGTGGTGGTTATATTGACCATGTAGATAGTCGAGGGTTTACGGTCATGCAAAGTGATCTTACTCCCAGAGAATATCCAAGTTATGAATCTAATAGTGTTTGTAAGTCTATCAACTATGCGAATTCTTTTATTAGGGTTCCGATGGTAACGGCAAAAAGAGGAGGAGGAGTTCGTGTCAAGCGGGTTTTAATGTATGATGATGGGATGGAAACAGGAGATGCTCAATTATTCGGGATGGAGTATGATTATGTCAAAGAAGATGGGACCTGTAGTGGTGTAGCAACGAATGAACCTTCTGAAGGAAGAGAGGAGAGTGCTTTAGTGTATTACGAAAAACGTAATGATACAAATCCTTTTGTTAAGATTTTTGCAGGAGAAGATAGAAAAGAAGGAGAAATGCCTTATGGAGAATTCTTATTGCCTCCAGCATCGGTGAATTATAGTAGAGTGGTCATATCTAATATCTACAAAGGCAGTCAACAAAATGATGGTTTTGCTGTGAAGGAATACTTTACAATGGAAGATTATCCTAGCAAAATGCGTTTTGATGATTCTAAGTTTGGAATTCTTGAAGGGTTTAAAAGTGTACAAAAAACAGAATTAGGGAGTGGATTTCCATCACTAGAAGATGTTCGACTCAATTATCGTAGAGAATCTTACATACCTTTAAGTTTTGGTTTGTTTAATTATAATAGACATTTCCGTTGGATGGCTCAAGCCTTTATGTTTATTCAAACTAATATGAATGGAAAAGTAAAGTCAGAACAAACTTATGCAGGTGTTTATAATAGGGATTATTTTGCGAATCCATCAGCTGTAACTACCACTGATATTAGTTTAACTAAGAAAACAACTTATGAGTATATTGAACCTGGAGAAAAAGCAAAAGTATTAACACATAATGGTTCAAATTATGAGTTGCAAGAACACCACTTAGGTGTTGAGGATGATGTAACCATGTCTGCTCAAGCGGTCTATGAAGAATCCTTCAGCTCAGGAATGAGTTTAAGTTTTTTAATTACTTATTGTGGTGGACTTAGCGTAATGCCTGGTTTAGGATTGAACTTCTCTTTCAGTGAAAGAGGAATGGCTAGACACATGACTACTCGTATTTTGAGTTTCCCATCTGTACTGAAGTCAGTAACTACCGAAATGAATAAATCTATTTCTAAAGTAGAGTATTTAGCTTATTCTGATTTAACAGGAACGCCTATTTTGATAAAAACGACAGATGGCTATGATCGAAATATAGTGGTTGGTCCTACAGGTGTAAAAGAGCATGACGGTTCTATTTATAAATGGAATGTTCCTGCTGCTTGGTTTTATAATGAGATGGGAAAGAAATCCATCGACCCAGATAATACGAATCAGTTAATGGCTTCTATTGGATCGGTAACTTCTTATGGAGAAAATGGAAATCCTATTGCTTCAGATATCAATACTTGGGCAACAAGTCCAGCGGGTGTTTTATCGGCATCTGCTGTAACTCTAAGTAAGACAGATGCGAATGCAGCTACATGGTTTGATGAAACACCTGGTAGTCAAGATCCTTTGATTATGGAATATGCTCCAGGAACAACTACCCCACACCTTGCCGCTGAAAAGTTGAATAAACTATATCGAGTACATGAAACGTATGTTTATGAACCAACTACAACGGCTTCTTCGGCAAATGATAATGGCACAGACGCTTGGGGACAAGTAAATCAAAAGACTTATAAAGGGGGTATAAATGATAATTTTACAATGTTTAACTGGACGGGAAGTAATCCTGACTGGACGGCAGTCTCCAGAGTGAATAAATACTCTCCTAACGGTTATTCATTAGAAGAATTAAATCTTATTGCAGATATTCCAAGTGCCGCTAAGTATGGATATAACAAATATTTAAGTACTGCAATAGCCCAAAATGCAACTTATAATACGATTGGATTTGAAAGTTTCGAAGATGAAATATTTGCTAGTGTTACCTCTCCAAATCCTAATTTAGTTGATGGAGGACATGCGGGTAAGTATGCTCTTGAGTTAACAACTACTCCTGAAGTAGTTGTTGATAACTTGATGATAGATAGTAGAGTTGCAAGCGCTGCCTTAGGAAATGGATTCATGGTTAGAGTTTGGGCTAAAAATGAATTAGTGGGAAGCACTAATAAGATTAACTTTAATGGGGTCGAACACATTGACGTTAAGTTGACAGATGGAGGAACTACTTACTCTCCAAACTCTGGAGAAAAGGTTATTGCTCAAGTTGGGGAATGGTTATTATTAGAATACGTATTTGAAGCTAGTAGCCTTTCTGCCTCTAATAACATTTATGAATTACAAATGAATGTTACTGGGAATGATGTGGATGGGAATCCTCTAACTTCATTAACGATTGATGATGTTAGAATTCAACCTGTTAATTCAGAGATGAAGGCACATGTTTACGATCAGAAGTCTTTTAAACTGATAGCTACCTTTGGTTCAGAACATTTTGGTGCCTTCTATCAGTATAATAAAGAAGGAGATTTGATCAGAACACTCATAGAAACAGAGAGAGGAATGAAAACAATTCAAGAAAATCAAGGTAATAGTCCTTTGACACATAAACCTCTTAGATAGAAATATAAATAGCACAAGGTATCAATACCTTGTGCTTATAATGTCCTTTTGTTAAACAAAATGTAATACATATAATGAAAATATCAAGGTCTATTTTCTTATGGGTTTCTTGTCTCCTTTTTGCTGGGAATATTTCCGCTCAAGCACAAGAAAACTTGTTAGAATTAACTCGGAGGGTAACAAAAACAGCAGAAGTCACTAAATTTAAAAGTAAAAATGTCCATTTAAAGTATATCCAAACCTCAACAACAAGAAATCGAATGGATTTACCTGAATCGACAGAAGTTGAAATTAAAATGAAGGGAGATAAACAAATCATGCTGTCTCAGCAGATGGATGTTTATATGGATGGCAAGGAGGCTTATGTTGTGTATAAGGAGGCTCGGAAAATCTTTAAAATGAAAGATATTCAAGCTGTAAAATCGCAAATGAGTAATAGTAATATGACAAAAGCAATGGAGTTACTTTGGGAAACTGCAAAAATAACAGAGATAACTCCTCCGCAGTATAAAACGGCAAGAATCCTTAAAATCATTCCTTCCAAGGAAATGCAAGAGGTTAGTAAAGTGGCACGAGTTGATATTGTTTTTGACCGAAACTCCCAAAAATTACAAAAAATAACCATGTTCATGGAAGAGAAATCTTACCTCAGAAAAATGGAATTTAAATACTTGATTATAGAAGAAAATGATCAAATAGAGGTGTTTGATTCTGCTAGATCAAAAATTTATGATGCAAGTCAAAAATTATTAAAAAAATACAAAGGTTACACTATCCAAGAAGTCTAATTAAAACTAAAACCTATTATGAAAGCTATTTCATTGCCCATTATATTAGCATTTCTATTTATTAGTAATGCTTGGGGACAAGTACATCAAACCTGTGAATCTTTTGCATGGGGCGATGTTATTAGTTCACCACAAGCTGTGCCTATCAATATACCTTCCAATATCCATAATAAGGTAAATTATCTCGTTGGAGAAACGGAGGTGCAAATCCGTATTTCTATAGAAGAGAATGGAGTTTTTCCTTATGGAGAGGGAGATAATTTTTTACTCCAATTTACTCTATCTGGCGATGTTGTTGACAATAGTAATAACTCCATATTGGCAAGCCCTATTAATCAGTCCATAACATTAACTCCTACAGAACCTGAAGCTGTTTTTGTTTCAAGGTTAGCTATTCCTGGTGTTATTCCTGCAAATAAAAATGGTTCAAAGAATCCTTATACTTTAACCTCTAATAAATTATTTGACATAACTAACCTATTTGTTACTATAACAAATAGTCAAGGTATCACGATTCCTCACTCTAGGTTAAAGTTTGAGGTTTGTTATAATATGGGACTAAAAAGCTCGGTGGGGACAGGCTTAAATACATCTCTATTATACTCAACAGTAGGTCTAAATAGTATACCAACACTTATACCTAGTAGTAGTTACTATAAGTTCGAATGGAATAGTAATACTATTTATCATCCTCATTATGAATTTCAACTCTTAAAACTAGAAAATACAATACTGGATAGACCTGCTAGTAATCAAGAATTAGAGACGGAAGTAAATTGGGAGGACGCATTGTCTTTTGTAATTCCTGAAGAAAAATTAGCGAAAATAAATGGCGTTTACACTTTACATTTTAAACCATCTGAAGGAACAGGATATTACCTCTGGAGAATCAAGCCTATAGGGAATTATTTTGATAGAGGTGTAGCGAATAATCAAAACTGGGGAAATTGGAATAATCCAATATATACAAGTGCCTACCTTCCTGGAACTAGCACTATTTCACTATCAAGTTCAAGTCTTGTTTATAAGGATTGCTTTTTCTATACGGATGTAGATGAAGATAATAACTATATATATAGTAGAACATTTACAGAAGATGGGCAAGTTTATGAAAGTATGACTTATGCGGATAAGTTATTGCGTCCAAGACAGACACAGAGCTATTTACCCGCAGAGGATAAAACTTTAATTGGACAATCTTTATACGATCACTTAGGACGTTCTTCAATTTCTGTTATACCCGTTCCTGTAGATGGAAAAATGAATGGCTATAAAGAAAATTTTGTTCAAAATCAGAATGAGGACCTATACGTACAAGAAGACTATGCAAGAGATAACAAAGTGTATGACCCTTCCACAATTAGTACGAATGGAGCATATTCTTATTATTCGCCTAATAATCCTGATATTACAATTCCTAGTGCGGAAGGTTATCCTTTTACGAGGACATTGTATAGCAATGATGGGTTAAATAGAGTGATTGAGCAATCTGGAATTGGTCAAAAACACATGGTTGGTCCCATTTCAAGTGGTAGAGGACGAACAACAAAAACAAATATGCAAGTAAGTGTTAATGATGCTGAGTTGGTTTCTATTTTTGGAATTGAAGCACCTAACGCAGACCATGTAGTCAAGCAAATAGTGATTGATCCTAATGGAACGACTTCTATCACTTATCTTTCAAAAACAGGGAAAGTATTGGCTACTGCATTAGCTGCAGCATATGACCCAGAAGGCAATTACCCATTAATAGAATTAGATAATTCTACAACAAATGACCTCATTATTACAGAGTCCCTCTCTTTGGGGACCTATGAAGCAGGACGTTTTGTTTCAAGTAAAGAAATTGAATTGGTCCAATCTGTGAGTAATTTACAGTTTGAGTATCAATCACCTGGTTGTGTTGTTGGACAATTGCCACTTTGTTTGAGTGGACAAAGTTGTACTTACGAAGTGACATTTAAAGTGATCAAATTCTTGATTGATCCCAATGATCCCGATTTTGATATGTTAAATCAAAATGTAACTCAAGAAGTCGTATATACAAATGAAGCCTCACCACTTATTGTATCTACTTGTGCAACACAAACAATTATTACAGGTGTAGCCTTAGATAGAGGTACTTACATGTTAATAAAAGAAGTTAAACCTGTAGGTACAGCTGTTCAAGATGCCATTGATGTTTACCAACTTCAGGTTGAAAATGAGGTTACTAGCTATATGAATTTGATTGGAATGCTTTTAGATCAAGTAGGAGCAGAGCCTGATTGGGTTTATGTAAAACAGGCAGTAGATGAGGTGAATTATTATGTTACTGGTCATCAAAACACGACTACATTAGCAACTAATTTGGATGGAATTAGTTTGTTTTCAGGAGTGTTTACAGGTTTTGCTTTTGCCGACCTTACTTTTTACTCTGTTCAGGGGCTTTCTTACACGGATAATTTAATATCCTCTGCTGGAGTATTTGATGTGGATAAAATTGAATTAGAGTTCACTAACTGTGATGGTGTTTCTACATTTATCGCTGCAGAAATTGAAGCAAGAAAAGAAAAATTTAAAATTACTCGTACAGATTATACCTACAATAATGTTGCTTACGATTATCCTCCATTCATAGAATACTTTTTAACAGAGGTAGGGATTAAAATCTACGATGATGTTAACCAGCCCAATAGTATTTTTGCAGAACTCTTTGACGGCTATAAATATTGGAATGGTGCTCAATGGGTACAAATAGATGAAAGTTTCGTCTCAGCATATATTAGTGCAATGGGAACTGTAGCAACTCAAGATGACGAGAAAGTATTAAATGCTAATCAATTTAACCGAATGATTTGGCATATGTTGAATGATGAATATTATGGTGGTCAAGTACGGTATGTGGCAAGTAGTGATGAGTACCAATATTACGATGAAACAACTAGTACATGGCTACAATATGCTAATGCAAGCCTAATCGAGCATCAATATGATGTCGAAGAGTTAAAATCTTGTTGGGAGAATGTATTTGGCGTCTTGAAAAAAGTGTTAAATACCGATGTTCAAAATGTCCTCAATCAAGGAATATCTGATCATTCAGCCAATCCAGATGTATCTATAGGGTCAAATTCTTATCAAGATGAAATAGATAAGCAAATACCTTGGATTATTAAATTTTTCTTTGGAGATAGTTTGGATGATCAAATGACCAATGATCAAGATAACGGTGGTGTTCAGCCCGTATTTAGTAGTATTCCTTTAAGTGCGAAACATTTGCCAAAGCAATTTTTGGAGTGCACTGGATATAAATATGCTAGAATTATAGACCCTTTATTTTTAGGTGCTTCAGATTATTCTAATTATGTAAGTTCACCTACAGTAGACCAACACGGATCTATTGCCAATCTTAATTTTAATACCTATGATATGCCTTTAAGTGGCACTTCATCTTTACCTTTTGGTGGATATTTCGGGATACCCGGTTATACTAATGAAATGGCAGAATACTATGGACCCAATGAACGGATTCCTCATGATTCACCATTAAATGCTAATCATCCTCTGAATCATAAAGACCATAGTTTTAATGATTTTCCATTTACTCAAAACCTAGTTTTTGCCTTTAAATACTACGAGTATTGGGGCAGAACATTTAGTGCTCCACATCCATGGACACAGAATGGGCAAACAGATAAAGCAGGTAATGCACTTACTATATCAAGCTATTTGAGTAAACCCTTAAGTTGTCTAATGTGTGAAGAAAGTTACAGTTATAATGAAACAGCAGCAAATGCTTGTAATCCATCTTCATTTGGTCATGATGAGTGGCCTTGGCAACGTAGAACTCTCTTTTTGAACTGTGCAAGAACCTTGAATAATTTTAGTGAAATACCACAAGATGATGATGTAAATGTAAGCCCCAACGGTTCTGGATTAATTGTTAATCCTAACTGTGAAGGACCTGTTTTAGCGCCAATAATTGCAGCTTGTGAAGATAATTGTGAAGCTCGAAGAACAGAGTTTCGTCAAGAAGTTATACAGGCTTTCGAAAATGCTTGTTATGCTGTAGGACAATGTTCTACTCAAACACCTAATTATATAACTGCTGCAGAAATAGATGCCTATGTTGATAAAATTATTACCGAATGTCAATCTCACTGTGGAATCACGAGCACTTCTACACCTATCTCGTGTATAGATGCAGGAGGGGTAAGTATTGACTATTGTCATATTGCTGTTGGGACAGAGTGTGAGTTAGTGAATAGAGATATAGTTAATAATTGGCAGTTGGAATTATTTGTAACACCAACTACAGGCTGTACCAATATAATTCCACCAATAAGTCCTAATATGACACCTTGTCCGAGTACTACAGTAAATGAGACAAAAGTAATTCAGGTAAGTATCCCATAACGAAAAAACTAAACCGCTTCCTAAGATGAAAACATTATTGTTATTAGTATATCTATTTTTTTTTAGCAGTATACTGCTAGCAGCACCAAAACCTACCTTCAATATCACCCATTCTTGTAATGGGGGTAAGGCGAAGATTACCTACTCCTATGAAGGAGAAGAGGGAGATTTTATTGAATGGACTTTTCCTGGTAGGGATCCTTTTATAACGGAATCTAATTCTGGAATCATAGACGATGCTCCTATAGGAGAACATACTGTTACGATATCAGTCTCAGGTAAATATGGCTATGTTAGATATTCTTACACGATTAATGTGTATGATATTACACCAACCTTTGAATGGGTAGAAGGTGGAGGGTGTAATGGTGTGGTAGGAGATGCGACGGCTAAAGTCACCCTCAATAGTTTTCATCCAGGCATTAGCTACACCGCAAATCTAAAGAATGCAAGTGGTGGCTTGATACAAAGTGTTTCGATGGCTAGTATGACCCATACGTTTACGAATCTATCGAGCTCTATTTATATTATAGAAATAGAGTCTAACCCAGGGAAATGTATATTTGGGCAATCTATTCTTGTTAAAGACGAAACTTTTGCAGTCAATGTCAGTTCAGTAGAGGGTACTTGTAATAGTTTAGGAGGAAACATAACGGTTGATTTACCGAGTTTTCAAACGGGGCAGACGTATGATATTAGGGTAGAAAACCTAGATAATCATCAAAGTATTAATTATCAACAAATAACGGCTAATTACACCTTAGTCAATGTAGCTGCGGGTAGTTATGAAGTGACTATTGATAAAGGTAATTGTGAAATGGTCGTTCCTGTAATAGTTGAAGAAGTAGGRGTCGAAGCAATTACTACGCTGTATTTAGATGGAGGTTGTTATTGGAAGTTTAASGCCTCTATGTTAGGYGGAGGAATCGCAACTAGTTATACTTGGAATTTAGTAGATGCTTCTGGAAATTCTGTYACGACAGGAATTAATTATCSAACTATTGAGCTAGATGAGATTTTTATTTCTATTCCACATAATTCTGTTGCAGGTACGTTAACAGTTACTACAGCAGATGGTTGTACATATACAACTAATCTAAATTACCCAAGTGCAGATATGTTTCTGACTAGTGGTACGCCTAGTCATACCGTAACAGATAATACTTGTGGATCTTCGATTGGTTCTATCTTGGTAGACTGGTCAATGTTATCTCCCAATCCTGCTATGGAGGTTTATGAAGTAGAATTATATAATGGAACAACRYYWGWSKCWACTTTRTATMCWAAYGGAGMWAATGASGTTACCTTTWCWARTYTKAMTGCAGGAACSTATMGAGTAGARYTACRYGCAAGAGGAAATTGTAATACAGGAGGAGTTGTTACGATCAACAATGTTATTGTTGCAGAGAATGCTCCTGTTTTACCGACTATTAATACAATTACTTGTAATACTGGTGGTGTAGCAGAATTAACTGTTTTAGCATCTACGGATGCTGATATATCATGGGCTCCGACAGGAGGTATTGCAGTTCCACTAGAAGTAGAAACATCTTACACTGTTCCTGCTCCTCCTTCTCCTTTTTATAGTAGTTCTTATACTGTAACTGTAATAGAAGAGAACGGTTGTATTTCAACAGCCGATTTTGATATTCAAAGTATTTCATTCTATCTTGCAGAGGTTATTCACCCCATTCGTTGTGGAAGTCCTGGAGGTTATCAGATGTGGGTGCCAGCAACAAATCCTTCTAATCCAACAAGTCCTTTTGCGCCCTTCACCGTAACAATTAATAATGTAACTTCAGCTGCTATCACTCATGGGCAGGCTTCTCTTTCAGTTCCAATTGGAACAGCAGGAACCTACCCTGTTATAATGACCTCTGTAAATACAGGTTGTCAGCTGACAAGAAACGACTATATAGGAATAGCTGGGCTAAAAGTAGACTTTACGGAGATTGCCCCTAGTAACTGTACTAGTAATGATGGTCAGTTAACTGCTTCAACTAACTCAGGGGTTGGACCTTATTCTTATCTATGGAATACAGGAGCACAAACACAAGCTATCTCAGGATTATCCCTTGGCTCAACTTATAGTGTTACGATTACAGATGGAAGTACTTGTACAGGTACAGGAAATTTTACGTTTAACACTTCTGGAGCTTATGACACTTTGATAGTCGGAGCACCAAATGGGGAAGGTTCTATATGGGAGGATAACCCTGCTTGTGTAGATAATGCTACTTTATTGGCTAGTTTTGATGGGGTCAGTCCTCCATCTCCCTTAACTTACATCTGGTCTTTAGGCAGTGCTGGAAGTGCAGCATTAGCAACAGGTTTTGGAACAGGAACACATTCTGTAACGGTTACGGATGCGAATAGTTGTACTTACACTGCTACGAGCCAATATATTGATGATGGGTGGCAATACCCCGAAATTCAAGTCATGGAGCAGTTTGTCGACTGTGTAAACAATCAATTTGGAATCGAGGTTGATTATGATGCTTATTCGGGCTGTAGTGAAATTGAGGTGCAAGTCTATGAGCATGATGCATCTGTAGATGGCTCTGCCGATGGGGCAGATGCTTTTAAGAGCTTAATACATACGACGACAATTTATCAAAATGGTTCCCACATTATATGGGCACCAATGAATAATGCTTTGGATCCTAATACCCGAATCGAAGTTCGATTAGGGAGCTGTTGTAATCAGTGGTATTGGCAATCTATACATAATCTTGATTTCTCTTTACCAGAACCAACGATTACGGTTTTACCTGCAAGTTGTACGACTCCAGGAGAAGTAAGTATTGCGTTTCCAATAACAAGTTATACGGCTCCTCATCAGACAGTTTGGCACGATGGAGTTGTAAGCAATAATAGAACAGATTTATTGGCGGGAGATTATTTAGTGAACATGCAACACCAACAAGGTTGTTTGCAAGAAGAACTGATTCATATACCAGGAGCGAGTGGTTCCCCTAGATTAATTGAAGCGAATTCTTGTCTAAAGAGTATAAGTTTAGCAGCTAGTAATATTATAGGAGGAACTCCTGATTATAGCCTTAAAGTAAATGGAGTGCCAACTGCTGTCGGAACGCTATTAACAATAATAGGAACGCATACCTTAGAAATTACAGATGCTAATGGTTGCATAGGAACAGAAGTGTTGACGGTTTATGATGAAATTTATACGGCGAGTCCACAAACAACAGCTCCTTCTTGTGAGCTAACGGATGGTCAAATTTATTTACAAGTGAATAATAATGCTAGTAGTATAGCAACTTACGAATGGGCAGGTCCAGGAGGGAGCAGTTATACAGGACATACCCTTACTGGACTTACAGCAGGTAGTTATAGCTATACAGTTACGGATAATAGAGGTTGTCAATTGACAAATTCGAGTCCAGTCATATTACCAACAAATACAACGATATCCTTAGGTTTGTTGCCAGGCTGTTTGCCACAAATAACGAGTATTACAGGAGGAACAGCTCCTTACCAAATTGTCTTTCAAGCAAATTTAACTCAAAATCCAAATTCAACACAAACTTCTTTTACCCTTAGTTTGGCTGCAAATACGAGTTATCCGCATGATTTAACGAGTTTAGATCAGGGGATTTATGATGTTTATATTACCGATAGTAAGGGCTGTCAGGTGGGACCTTATGCTTTGAATACCTTACAAAACCCAACGGCTACTCGTAATCTAAGTTTACTCCATATGCGATGGAAACGCTTAGAAGTAAATGTGTTGCCAACGGAAAATTACAAAGAAGTATATGTAATCAAAGATGACTTGGCAAAACAAGCACAAAAGTTCTTAGAGGACCTAGATGCTTTAGATGGATTGGGAGATCACTGTGAAAAACAATCAACGGATAAATTGTCGGCTCAGTTTGAACAAAGTTTACACCATTACACTTTGTATTATTATAATATAAAAGATCAGTTGGTGCGTACAGTACCACCTGCAGGAGTGGACTTTATTACCAACAACGCAGGGACGGACTTAAGTGACTTACTAGCCTTTCGAGAAGGGGGAGGACCAGTACCGACGAAGCTAATTCCTGAACATTATCAAGTGACTCAATATGATTATAATGCGCTTGGGCAGATGGTTAAGACCAATACGCCTGATAAAGGTATTGGAATCTCTTTATATACAAAAGATGGTTTGGTGCGTTTTGCACAAAATGCTAAACAGGCTGCAGCTACTAATCCTACTTATTCTTATTCTTTATATGATGACTTAAAAAGAATTATTGAAGTAGGAGAGATGTCTTGTATAACTACTTTATTACAAGTAGATGTAGACGCCCTAAATTTAAATGAACTACCTCAACCTCCTAATAATAGTATAAAAGATGAACATGTTAAAACATTTTATAGTGTTCAACACAAAGTAGGAGGTACTCCAATCGCTTATTATGGATTACCAAGTAAACAACAACGTTATTTAAGAAATAATGTATCCTATACAGAAAGTCATCAAAATGGTACGGTAGTGACCACTTCTTATAGTTATGATGTACATGGAAATGTAGAG